>JAWOHK010000182.1:0-15986 GCA_046485205.1 Chloroflexota bacterium
CCGCGAATATATGCTGCCAGAGAAAAAGGTCAAATTCAACCGGGGAACGCCTATCTTTCACACGCCCATGCCCAAGTTGGCCCTGTTTGGCATGTGGAAGGATACGGCGGTTATTCGCCGGGCGCAGCAAAGTTTTGAGCGGATTTATTGGAAGAGGCGATAAGCGGCAGACCTTCGCGGTTTTCAGAAAATCGCGAAGGTCTGCTTTTACGCTTAAAATAAGTTGCCAGGGCGGGTTAGTTATGGTAGCATTAGCCCTTGTTATGGCGGCTGTGGTGTAGGGGTTAACACGTCTGGTTGTGGCCCAGAAGATCGTGGGTTCAAATCCCACCACTCGCCCTAAAGCTAGTAGGGAATCCTCTCCCTCAGCTTAAAATTAACCCGCTGCTTTACCGGATTGCAAAGAGACTTTGAATCCGGAGAATTTTTGAAAAAGCGCCCATAGCTCAACTGGACAGAGCAATAGCCTTCGAAGCTATCGGTTGGGGGTTCGAATCCCTCTGGGCGTATTTCTGTTTCTCCCAATATCCACAGTCCAAGTCCCTGTTACGCTTAGCCGGGCTGTCGGCAGATTGTCATGAATTTGTCATGACAAAAGTCACTATTTCCCCTTTTGCAGCTATGGTATAATTAACTTACCTAGATGGGAAAGGTGAATTGCCTCCATCAAGGTTGGGGAAGCTCCAAGAAATTGGAAAGCTCCTTTACTAAAAGGTTTGGCGAGTCCAAAACCATACAGAGAAGAGACAATGGGACGCTAGCCCGAGCGAATCAAAGTCCGCTATATGGTGACAAACCAGACACTCTTATACAAGGGTTTGCATAAGTGTCGGATCTCATCCGGCCGGTAAACACTGATGAGAGATCAGACCGGTTGAACCTGGATTTAATTCTGTGTCCCAGGACTAACCAACCGGATAGATGGTAAGGATGCTTGAATGTTACTCGGAGCTCCCCTTTTTTTATGGGCTGATTTCCTGGCTGAACACCTCAGGTTTCAGCAACCCCACAAACGGCAAATTTCGATATAGCTCGCGATAATCCAGGCCATAACCGACAACAAACCGGTCCGGAAGGTCGAAGCCTTTATAATGGACGGGGAGTCGGATCAACCGGCGCGAACTCTTGTCAAACATTGTACACACTTTGAGGGTTGCCGGTTCCCGGGTCTGCAGGTGTCGCAAAACATAATTCAGGGTCAGTCCGGTATCGATTACATCTTCGACGAACAACACATGCCGGCCGCTAATCGGTTCATCCAGGTCTTTTTGCAGCCGGACGACCCCGTGTTCGCGAGCGCCTGAACTATAGCTGGAGATGGCGATGAAATCGACCGCCAGGGGAATAGTGATGGCTCGAATAAGGTCAGCCATAAAAGGAAAAACACCTTTCAAGATACCGACCAACAAGGGATTGCAGCCCTCATAATCTCGGGCAATCTCTTGGCCTAATTGAAGAACTCGCTCCTGGATTTCCTCGGCCGTCAGCAGAATCTCGCTGATACCGGAAAACAATTCTTGATAAGCATGAGGTGGGGGATAAGTCATGAGTCGTCAGCCTGAGCTTCGGTGCCCATGATACGGGCGGCCTGATCATCAAGTCCGTAGCGCAACATGAGGGCCCGCAAGTCACTCCGCTTCCAGAGTTGAATATTGATTTCCGGATATAGTTCGTGCATCTGCCGGAGCTTGCGGTTTTTCTTCGTCACCAGCTTCGGGCGCATGGTCGTCAATTCGACGAAGAGTTCTTCTTCAGGCAGGTAAAAATCCGGGGTGAAAGCGACTGTTACATTCCCTTCCTCGTCCCATTCCAATGGAAAGGTACGCGGCTCATATTCCCAAGGAACTCCATAGAAATCCAGAATTCGGGCGAATTCTGCTTCAATGGCATGCGAGAAGGGTTGAGTTGGGACGGAATTATCGCTCGCCAAACACAGGCTCCTTAGTCGTCAATGCGTTATAGACACGCTGAGGCGTCAAAGGAATGCGACGGATCCGCACCCCGGTTGCATCAAATATGGCATTGGCGAGAGCCGGAGCAACGCCATCCTTGGGTATCTCGGCTATCGCTTTGGCCCCGAAAGGCCCGGTCGGTTCGTGGGTTTGAACGAGGATAGTTTCCAACCCTGGCACCTCATCGGCCCGATAAATATAATAGGGACCGAATGCCGGATTTACCAGATCGCCCCGGCTATCATAAGCCATTTCTTCGCAATGGCCGAAACCGAGAGCCTGAACCATACCCCCTTCGACCTGTCCGCTGGCGGTCAAAGGGTTGATCGGCACACCGGCGTCGACGGCCATCACCAGTTTCATCACCGTCACCTGGCCGGTCTCAACATCAACTTCGATTTCGGCGAATTGCCCGGCAAATGGAGGCGGCGAAGCGGCGCTGACATAAGAGGCGGTGGCCATCATCTGGTGCTGGTCATGTTGGTGTAGTGAATGCAAGGCGATTTTTTCCAGGCTGACCTGGCGTCCGTCAGCGCTGATAGCCTGCCGATTTTCCAATCTGATTGACTCCCAATCCGTCACGTTTAACAACATACCCGCACGGCGGCGAATCTGGTCGGAGATCAGCTCGGCCGCCCGCTTGACGGCCGTCCCAGAAATGTATGTGGTTGAACTGGCATACGCGCCTGTATCAAAGGGGGTCATGTCCGTATCGCTGGAGTAAATGACAATGTCCGTAATCGGCACCCCAAGGACCTCTGCTGCCATTTGGGCCAGGATGGTGTCGGAGCCTGTTCCCAAATCGGTTGCACCGACCATAAGATTAAACGATCCGTCATCATTAATTTTGATACTCGCGCCACCCATGTCCAGGCCCGGAATAGCCGTTCCGTGCATAGCCATCGCCGCGCCCAATCCGCGCCGGATGTGGGGTTTTCCGGGAACAGTGTGCCATGCCGGGTCATCTTTTCGCTCCCAAGCAATGGCGGCCATACCCTGTTTAAAACACTCGTCCAGACCACAGGAAAGGATGATCGGCTCATTGGCAACGGTCTTTTTCTCGCCCTCACCCAGTATGACCGCCATCGGAAGCGGGTCTCCGGCTTGCACCCAATTCTTTCGTCGGAATTCAATCGGATCCATCTTCAGTCCAAGGGCGATTTCCTCGATATGAGATTCTAGAGCAAATAGGGCTTGGGGTGCGCCATATCCGCGATAGGCGCCGGGAACCGGCAAATTGGTATAAACAACCCGACAATCGAAGCGTCTATTCGGACAGTTATAACTGCTAAGACCACGCAGGCCGGAAACGGTCAACACCGTCAAGCCATGCGTGCCGTAAGCGCCTGTGTTGCCCAGCACGCGCATTTCCATGCTATGAAGCGTTCCATCGGCCATGACTCCGGACCGATAAGTGATGGTTTCAGGGTGACGCGTGCGGCTACTTTGGAACTCCTCCGATCGGGTCAGTTCCAGCCGAACCGGTCGGCCGGTTGCCATAGTTAGGTGGCCGACGATGTCCTCGATCAGCATTTCCTGCTTCACGCCAAAGCCTCCGCCAATACGCGGTTTAATGACTCTAATTCGACTCACCGGCAAACCGAGCAGTGGCGCTACCATTCGCCGGACATGAAACGGTACCTGGGTCGAGGTACGGATGACCAGTCGTTCGTCGGCATCCCACCAGCTAATGGCGATATGGGGTTCAATCGGCGCTTGCTGCACTTGGTGCGAGTAATAGGTGTGTTCAAACACGAAATCCGCTTCGCCAAAGCCTTGTTCGACGTCGCCCTTTTCGGCGTGTATGTGGTGAACGATATTGCGCGAAGGGTCGTGGATGCCCTCTGTATCGCCCTCATCGTGGATAGCCGGTGCCCCCGGTTTGATCGCCTCGTTCTCGTCGAAGACCGCCGGCAATACCTCATACTCTACTTGAATTAATTTGAGGGCGGCCTCGGCGATTTCCAGCGTATCGGCGGCGACGGCCGCCACGCGATCTCCTGTGTAGCGAACCTTGTTGTCAAAACTCACCTGATCATAAGGTGGGGGGTTCGGGTATGATTGACCGCCGGAGGCATATTTTACCCGTTCAATATTTTTGTAATGAATGACCGCTCTGACTCCCGGCAGGGTACGGGCTTCTCGATCATCGATGTCAATAATATTGGCATGGGCGTGAGGGCTGGTTAAGAGTCGGGCAAAGAGCATCCCCCGCATCTCGATATCATCTACAAAAGCAGGGTTTCCTTTGGCCAGTTTCACTGCATCGACCTTCGTTTCCGGTTTTCCCACAACTCGGGTTTCGGGAGTTTTGCTCTCGAGGATGATCTCGGTTTTGGGTCGGGTCCGAATCATTGTTCCGACTTGTGGAATTGATGATCCCCCGTTCATCTCCGGGCTTTCGGGTTCCTGACTTTCTTCTCCTTCAGGCTCATGTAGCCCGCTAACAAGGTAACCGGCATCGACGATTGGCGGCCCGGCAACAGGCGGTGGAGTTTCGCCTCGAAGATAAGCCGCGGCGCGCAATACGGCCTCGACGGGCTTCACGTATCCGGTTTCGCGGCAAAGAATTCCGGACAAAGCATCACGAACTTCTCCTTCCGTGGGGCTCGGATTCCGGGTCAGTAGCACTTTGGCGGAAAGGATCATGGCCGGTGTAGAGTAGCCCGATTGAATCGCGCCTGTTTCAATGAAGGCTTGCTGGATAGGGTGAAGTTCTCCGATTGCCGAAGTCAATCCTTCAATAGTCTCCAGCCGGTGGCCCACGGCCTGGCCGACGATCAAGCAATCAGCACTAACCAGACGACCATCCATGATCAGCGCCGCAGCCCCGGTCTCGCCGGAATGGCTGCCGAATCGAATACTCATGTATCCCGCAGCGCGGAGGGCATCTCGCAAATTCTCCGTATCTGGTGCATGAATTTGTTGCTCAAGGCCGTTTATGATCAAGGTTGTCGACATGGTGGGCTCCTGGGAATCGTTGATGCCTATTTGAGAATAGGTGTTAGGGAAATATCAGGAACGATTTGATCGAAGGACATTCAGGTAGTTGGCTCGTTCAAGGGCATCGGAATCACCGATATGGACCTGGCTGAGACAACCGCGAATATCGGTTAACGACTCAACCTCATGCGTGTCTAGCCAATCCCGAAGGTCGTCGGTTACTGAGGATAAATAATCGATGCCATTTTTAATAATGGCCGAAGCCATCATGGCTACCTGGGCACCGGCCATGACGCTCTTCACAACATCCTCGGCCGAATGAACACCGCCGGTGACGGCCAGATCGGCCTTGATTCTGCCCGATAGCAAGGCAATCCACCTTAATCGCTGGCGCAATTCGCTCGGGTGGCTTAGATCAAGACTGGGAACAACTGTCCTAGATTCGATATCAAAATCAGGCTGGTAGAAGCGGTTGAAGAGAACCAGGGCATTGGCCCCTGCGCCGACCAATCGCCGGGCGATATTCGCCGTTGCCGAGAAGTATGGGCTCAATTTTACGGCAACGGGGATGCGCACGGTTTGGGTGACATCCCGCACCAGGTCGATATACATTTGCTCGACCTCAACCCCGGTCACATTCGGCTTGGTGGCCAAGTAGTAGATGTTCAGCTCCAGAGCATCGGCTCCGGCGGCTTCGATGAGCCGGGCATAGCGTGTCCAACCACTGCTATAGTAACCGTTGAGACTGGCGATCACAGGAATTTTTAGAACCTGCTTGGCTTGATACACGTGGGCCAGATAGCTGCCGGCACCCTGATTGTACTCCGGCATTCGGGCGATGTGGCGCAAAGCCTCCGGCAATTCGCTTTCATGCCGTTCGTAATAGCTCCGGTAGCCGAGTTCCGCCAGGGAGATTTGTTCCTCAAAGAGAGAGTAGAGGACGACACCTCCCGCGCCGGCGACTTCCATGTGCCGGAGATTTTCAGCTTCCATAGTGAGGGGGTTGGAAGAGATAACGATGGGGGATCTGAGAGTGAGACCCATGTAGGTGGTGGAAAGGTCAGCCATTTAATCGTTTAATCCTTCGATACCGGCGTCTAATCTGCCCGGATAATCTTTCTTTCAGACCAATGTGCCTTAACTTTAGGGCTATAGCGACACGCCCCCTTTAATTGTATCAGATTGAGAGGAAAGATGAGTAGCATGTAACGGGCATTGGAGTGAGGTTTTATACGGCGTTATAATGATAGGCTTGTAACTAACTGCCTATGAGTGATTCGGACACCATCGAACCTGAAGTTAATGCTTCTGTCTACCGCTGCCCGCAGTGCGACTCCATCGTACCCAATGACACTGATAAATGTCTGATGTGTGGCTGGTCTCGTCCAGCCGACGCCACCGAGCGCACGCTGAAGCCGGAAGAGGTGGTGTCTGAGGAGGTTGGGGAAGAGACGCCCGTTCCCCGGGATCCGGTCTTTATCAGTACCGTTCGGGAGTCCCGGTCAACAGTATTATTCTGGGTAGTGACCGTGCTGCTGGCCATCGCACTGGGTAGTATTTGGATGGTACTACGCGATCGGGGCTCGGAGGTAATGGCCGCGTTTATTCCCACAACCACCTCCTTGCCTGACGCCGAGTCCTTTACCCCAACCTGGACGCCCATACCTTCTGAAACGGCGCCCCCAACCCGGCCGCCTACGCAAACCCCAACACCTTTGCCGACCAGTACGCCCCAAGACCCTCGATTTCATACTGTCAGCGCCGGCGAAACCCTCTTTGGTTTATCCTTGTTTTACCGCGTCACGGCCGACAGCATTGCCGAAGCGAATGGACTGGGCCAGGGAGGGGGAATACAGGCCGGGCAAAATCTGGTAATCCCCTGGCCCACAGCCACTCCGCCACTGGAATCGGTGATCTTGGAGATAAACAATGAACCGGTCATGGCCGATGCGACGAACTGCGAGATTATCACGATACAGTCCGGGGACTCCGCATATGGTTTGTCAGCGTTGAAGGGGGTGCCATTAGAGGCAATTATCGCCGTTAATCGCCAGACTATGGAGTCCATCCAATTGTTGCAACCGGGCGATACACTATGCATTCCCCAAATTCTATACGGCGACACCATACCACCAACCCCCGGGCCATCACCAACCCCATCAGTGACGCCGCCACCGGCCGGCCCATCGTTGCTTTATCCGCCAGATAGCGTATCGATTGACCAGAATGAGGCCCGTATATTATTGCAATGGACGTCCGTTAAAAACCTAGCTGAGAACGAGTGGTACATGATTGAGATGCGAGATCTGGAGACGCCTGATGAATTGCCACTGCGAGGATTTTCGCGCGATCCGTCCTTTCGCGTGCCGGCCTCTTGGCGGCCGGTGTTTCCAGAGTTGAGGAAAATGCAGTGGCAAGTGAGCATCATCCATGAGACCGGCCGGAGGTCGGACGGTGGTATGATCTACACCTTCGGCGGCAAATCCAGTCCTCCCGCGACATTCTATTGGTTAGGAAGCGTGCCGACCGCGACGCCTTTGCCAACCCCTACCCCAACCCCCGAAGCCTGATACCCAGCCGGGAAGATCTTACCGGTAGGCCACAAGGAACGGATTCCAACGTCGCTCATTGCCAATGGTTGTAGCCGGTCCATGTCCGGATAAGACATGGGTGCTATCCGGGAGTGGCAAGAGCCTATTATGAATACTGGCCAATAATAGATCGTAATCCCCTCCCGGCAAGTCCGTGCGGCCGATACTTCCCTCAAACAGAACGTCCCCATCGAACAAGACTTCATGTTCCGACAAATGAAAGCACACATGGCCTGGAGCGTGCCCCGGAGTGTAGAGGACGGCTAAATCTAAATCCCCTAAGGGTATGATTTGTTCGTCCTCCAGCAACTGATCCGCCGGCGGGCAAGGTTCAATGCCAATTCCCCATAGTTGGCCGGCTGCTTCAGCCATGGCTAACATGGGGACTGCCTCCGGGTGAATATAAATGGGCGCGTCTGCCAGACGTTTCAGTTCCGCAAGACCGCCGACGTGATCGAAGTGAGCGTGGGTCAGCAGAATTTTATCCAGCGTCCATCCTTCAGCCGTGAGGCGATCGAAAATGAGGCGGCCATCCCAAGAAGGGTCGATAACGGCTGCCTTGGAAGTGGTCGTGCATCCCAAGACATAGCAGTTGGTCTGAAGGGGTCCAAGCGGTAGATTGAGTATTTTGTGGGACATAATCACGATTCCTCAGGGCGGGCTAAATTGAGTTTTGGGGGTTCCAAATAGTCGCAAATCGAATGGCAGTGTGGACTGTGTCCGCCAGGCAAGGTAGAGAGATTCGCTGGCTGCGGCCAGGTTGAGGGCCAGAGCTGCGGTGGGCAAGCCGGACCAACGAAGACTCACTCCCAGGATGAGTATCAGAGCCGTTACCGTCAGATTGATCCCCATGCCGAAATTGACATAACGGGTATGATACCCATGGATTAACAGGCCCCGAAGCCAGGAGATCAGGACCGCCAGGGCGGGGAACAAGATGAACAAGGGAAGCGTTGTTAGCGCGAGTGTTCCAACTTCGGCCGTCATATCCTGAACCTGGAAGATATAATATCCGGCTAGAGGACTCAGGCTGAAGACGATCATGACCACGGTTACGATAATTCCCAAGAGAAAGCTAAATCGACGCAGCGGTAGAAAACTATCGCGGTCTTGATAGCGGGCAATGATCACTTCGGGCAAAGCCAGGGCTGCGGCGCGGGCCATGAGTAAAACTTGGAAGACGACCGGCCAAGCAGCTAATGAAGCCGTTGGTTGTTCCAGCCGGGCCAGGCTGGAAGTGACCAGCGGCTGCATTAGCAAAATAAGGAAAGAAGTTGCCGCTAGGGGGAGATGAAACCAGAATAGACGCTGATAGGTCAACTCTTCCCCTGGATTGGCGGGGGCAGTTACGGTTACTTCGTCTCGCAACACTGGTTGAACAACCAGTGTAATATAGGCCGCTTCGGCCAGAACACCAGCCATCAGGGCAATCGATCCAATGACAACGCCAGGCAAGCTGCCCCAAATGGCAAGAAGAACAACGACGCCACCCGAAGCGACAAGGCGCACAGCCGTCCCGACAGCAATTCGTCGCGTGTGATTATAACGGATCAAAATACCCTGCAAAAAGCGCCGCCAACCGATTGCCGCTGACCAGAAAACCATTATCTGCATACCTGGCCTGACCCAGACCGCCACCTCGGCTGGAACATCGAGCAAGTCGATGATGATCACGTCAAATAAACGGGTGTATGCGATCAGAAACGCTACAACAGTCAGAGCAATACACCAATGAATTGTGAATCGACGGACAAGCCGGTAGGTAGCCTCGTCTTTCACCAGCGCGGTCGAGGTAGCTAACAGGTTAATAATTGGGCTTTCAATCGTGACCGAAAGGCTCATTACAATCCCCATCGCGGCCAGCATGATCACTTCATCCGGTAAGCGATTAATCGCGGCGCTTATGATCGGGCCTTCGGCCGCCATCAATAACCAGCTGGCAAACAAGGGGAACCAGAAAAACAGGATGTCGCGTTGACGCATAATTGTCTCCACACGCCGATAGGTGTGGGTTGTCTGGTCGAATTTCTGACTTAGCCCAATTGTACAAGTTCCCCTGAGGAAAAGAAATTGAGTACAATTGCCCATCGTCATAACTAGCTGGCGTCTTCCCAACGTTAACCCACTTATCAGTTGAACAAGGAGACTATTCTATGCGCAAGAAAGCTATCCTCATCACCGGTGCCTCCGGTGAGATGGGACAAGCGCTCATCGAGAATTTGGCCGAGCGCACATCGCTACCATTATTAACGCTCGATTTGCAGCCAATTCCATCGGAATTGCTGGACCGTTGCACCCACATAGGCGGCGACATCCTCGATCAGAAGCTGTTGGCACGTTTAGTGACGCAATATGACTTTGATATCATCTTCCACCTGGCTGCTCTTCTTTCTACGCGCAGCGAGTTTTCTCCAGAATTAGCCCATCAGGTAAATGTGAACGGGACAATGGCTCTTATGCAGGTGGCCGCCGATCAATCCCAACACCGGGGAGTTCCCGTCACCTTCGTCTTCCCCAGTTCCATTGCGGCCTATGGAATGCCCAACCTTACGATTAAAGCCCGCGATACTGAGGTACGCGAGTGGCAATGGAATAACCCGACCACGATGTATGGCTGCAACAAGCTATATTGCGAGCAATTGGGAATATATTACAGTCGCTTTTACCAGCAATTATCCGCCACTCAACCGGTTATGCTCGATTTCCGCAGCCTGCGATTTCCCGGGCTGATCAGCGCATTTACCGTTCCTTCCGGAGGCACTACGGACTATGGACCTGAGATGTTGCATGCCGCCGCCATGGGCAAGCCCTATGCCTGTTTTGTTCGAGAGGACTCGATTTTGCCTTTTATGGCGATGCCGGACGCTATTTCGGCCTTGCTCCAATTGTCCGATGCGCCCCGTGAGAGCTTGAAACACCGGGTATATAATGTAACCAGTTTTAGTCTATCAGCGACCGATTTTCGCGAGCATGTTATACAAGCCTTTCCGGATGCGGAGATCACGTTTGATCCGGACCTGAGTCGCCAGGGAATTGTCGACAGCTGGCCGGCCGGCCTCGATGATTGTGCGGCCCGTGAGGACTGGGGATGGGCGCCGTCCTATGATCGACAGCGAGCGTTTGACGATTACCTGGTTCCTAATATCAGAGAACGTTATCGACGATAGAGAATGGTCAGCCGCCGATTTCGAACCACAGACGGACTCATTACACGCATTTTGCCTCTCGCCAATCGTAATAAAAACAGGTTTCAACTGATAGGCATTAAACTGTCACCACCGAACCCTGTCAGGTAAGTCCGCCCAATTCCCATTATTGAAGACGGATGATTAACGGCTAAAATTCTTACATTCACTCAATAGGCAACGGTTCGCGAGGTTCAGCAGTTGATATAAGGCAATAATACGTGAAAAAATGGTTTGTTTTGGCTTTGCTGGGTGCGGCGATGTTCATCATCGTCATCGACACCACCATCATAAACGTCTCTATCTCAGCGCTGGTGGATGACCTGAACACCACCGTAAGCGGGGTGCAATCAGCCATCTCAATCTACGCTCTAGTGATGGCGGCGTTTATTCTTATCGGTGGCAAGTGGGCCGACATCATTGGCAAGAAACGAACCTTCCTCATTGGTACAGTAATATTCGGCATCGGTACGACGATCGCCTCGTTCGCCCAATCACTGGGCGTGCTCATTCTGGGCTGGTCAATTCTGGAGGGGCTAGGATCGGCGCTGATGATTCCTAATATCCAGACGATTTTACGCTCCGTATACGAAAGCAAAGACCGTGCGTTCGCCTATGCCATTATCAGTGCTATCGCGGCAGTAGGCGCGGCCGTTGGACCTATCGTCGGCGGACTACTGACTACGTATGCCAGCTGGCGCTGGGCCTTCCGGTTGGAGGTGGTCATCGTTGTCATAGTCCTGATCTTCAGCAGTCGCATCCCCAGGGATGTGATGGCTGATCGGCGACCAAAGTTTGACTTCCTGGGTGCTACTTTAAACGCTTTCGGATGGGCGGCCATCGTGCTTGGCGTGTTGATGGGCGGCGAATATGGCTTCTGGTTTGCCAAACAGCCGTTTGTCATCGGCGCTCTTTCCCTGCAGCCGTTCGGAATGTCGATCGTGCCTTTCGTTATCGGTTTTGGTGTGTTACTTATTCTCGGGCTGCTCAACTGGGAGCGAAAATTGGAGCAAGCGGGCGGCGACGGGTTGTTCCGGCCATCCCTGTTTCGCATTCCCGGTCTCGAGCCGAGCATGGGCGTCCGTTTTTTTCAAATGGCAGTGTCGGCCGCGTTCCTGTTCACCTTCCCGCTGTTTTTGCAACTATCGTTCGGCTTAACAGCCATCGAGACCGGCCTGGCGCTGATACCCTTCTCCCTGGCCATGTTGGTGACGGCCATCGCCGGCTCGCGACTTTCCGCTCGCTATTCGGCCAAGCGCTTAATCCAGGTAGGCTTTGTCCTGATCAGCGCTGGACTGATAATCTTGTTGCTGACCATTCAACCGGATATCAGTCCGGCTGACTTGGCCGGCACAGCCTTATTCGGTGTTGGTTTTGGTCTGGTTGCCTCACAGATTCTTAACCTCATCCTTTCGTCGGTTGCTCCGGGTGACGTGGCTGAAACGGCCGGGTTGAACGGTACAGGCGAGCAACTAGGTAATGCCCTGGGTGTCGCACTGGTCGGCACAATGATGCTAATTGTCTTGTCGGCTAATCTGGAGAGAGGAATGGCTACCAGCCTGGCCATCGCGCCAGAGTATGAGGCTCCCTTGACCGCAGCCGTTGAGTCTGGCGTCGAGTTGATGTCGGATGAGCAGCTAACAGCCGCACTGGATGCTGCCGGCGTGGATATGGCGACCCAACTTGAGGTAAATAGAATTTATGATGCGGCGCGAGTCGAAGCCTTCCAAACCGGAACAATCTTTCTTATCTTCCTGGCTTTAGTCGGGTTGTTGCTGACACCATTTCTAATTGACAGGAAACTTGTTGACATAACGGCGGAGAGTGTATTTGTTTGTCGGCCCGGTGTTTGCATTGCTTTCAGTTTTAACTTTCTATAGCTTGTTCGCAATCTAATTATTTCATGGGGAGCAGCCGGATATTGCTATGCGGACGCCGGCACAGGTAGGGTGGGTTTCGAAATGATCCGCTAGCCGAGAAATAGTCGCCTCTCACTGAGTGAAAAAGGAAGAAAAATATGTTTGAGGATTTGTTGTCATTTTTGGCCTGGGCAATCGGCGGGGATTTGGCGGATCCAAATCTGGCGTTATTTCAGGTAATCGTGCGCTCGGTTATTGTTTTCATGATCGGTATCGTTATTATTCGAATCGGGAAACGACGCATCTTCCGCGCCGGTACCCCATTGGATTTGTTGATGGCGATCATTATCGGTTCGGTCCTCAGCCGGACAATCAATGGCTCCGCTCGTTTCACCGATACAATCGTCGCGACAGCGACGTTGGTTGCCTTTCACTGGCTTTTATCCACCGTCAGCTACCATTCCACCCGGTTCAATAAAATCGTCAATGGGGAGCCCCGTTACCTGATAGAGGATGGTGAACTTCACCGCTCTGCTTTAAGGGCCGCCAAAATCAGTGAAGCTGATTTGCAAGAAGAACTTCATTTGAATGGATATGAATCTCCGGAACAAATCCGCCATGCCTGGCTAGAGCGAAATGGGGAGTTCTCCTTCATAGGGCACGATGAGAAGTCACATACCGATAAGACTTCCTACAGTTAAATTTATCGGGGAATAATGATAACTTAGGTGAAGTTGCTCGCCATGATCTCGCCCATTATGCGGCGAATCGATAGGGCGGTTTGATCCATCATTGCCTCACGCCGAAGTTTTATCAGGCCGTCATGAGGTAGTTTCATGACTACAAACCCCGATCGGGTTGAAGTGCCAAAGTCAACCCAACCTGATACCCTCACGCTCATCCTATTCGCGATCATCGTTTTCCTCGGCGGCACCAACTTCGTCGCCGTGCGATTTACAGTCTTGGAATTGCCACCGCTGTGGGGCGCGGCCATACGTTTTACCGCCGGCGCCGTGCTCTTCTGGCTCATAGCAGCCTTGCAACGCGATTCGGTACCGCATGGCCGCGATCTGGCAATTGTTTCGCTTGCCGGCGCGCTGAGCGTCGGCTTGTTTTACGGCCTGCTCTATTGGGCGCTTTCTTATATTCCGGCCGGTATTAGCTCCGTCCTGGCCGCGTTAACACCACTGGTAACGTTTTTGCTAGCTGTAGCCAACAGCATGGAAGAGTTTCGCTGGCGGACGGTGGTCGGTGCCTTGATCGCCATAACCGGAATTGGCGTAGCCTTCTTCCAGCTGCCGGAAGGTACTCTTCAGATCCTGCCTGTGATGGCCATTTTGGTGGCGCTGGCTTTCCAGGCTCAGGGTGCATTGATCCTGAAACGCACAACCAGCGTTTCGCCGGTGATGGCCAATGCTCTTGGCCTTACCATGGGGGCCATATTGTTGTTCTTCTCTTCCCTGATCAGCGGCGAGACCTGGCGCCTGCCTGCCCAAACGCAAACCTGGGTGGCCGTACTCTATCTCGTTGTATTCGGTTCAGTAACCCTCTTTTATCTCTACATCGTTGTGATCCGGCGCTGGACAGCCTCCGGAACGTCCTACGCCTTCGTGCTGTTCCCTTTTGTCACCGTGACGCTAGGCTGATTGCTGGCCGATGAGCCGTTAACTGCTGGACTGATCGTCGGGGCGGTGCTGGTGTTGGTGGGAGTGTGGGTAGGAGCGTTGTCGCGGGATCGTCAAAAGGCACCAAGCCATTAAGTGGAGTGTTATTATTCATCATCATCCTAGTGCTATCTTCTACCAGCCGGACGGTGCCGTGACGTACATAATCAGTGCGTGAGATAAGGTTTGAATGGAATCATCAGGCGTGCTCAAACGAGAACTCGGGGTATTCAGCGCGACCATGATGGGCTTAGGCTCTATCTTGGGAACCGGTGTGTTTGTCAGTATCGGCATCGCTGCCGGTGTGGCCGGGCCGTCGGTGATTCTGGCCATCGCCGCGGCTGCCCTAGTGGCGACATTCAACGGCCTGAACAGTGCCCAATTGGCGGCCAATCATCCTGTCAGCGGTGGGACATACGAGTATGGCTATCGCTACCTCAATTCATGGCTGGGCTTTACCGCCGGGTGGACCTTTCTTCTGGCCAAGACGGCTTCGGCGGCGACGGCCGCGCTAGGTTTCGCAGGCTACCTGCTCAATCTCTTCAGAGTGGACGCCTCGCGATTGCTTGTGCCGTTGGGTTTGGCTGCGGTCATTGCAATGACGGTCATCGTGCTGAGCGGGTTGAAACGGTCGAACAGTACCAACATCGCCATCGTGTCGATCACAATCTTCGCGCTGATCCTGTTTGTCGTCGCCGGGTTGCCGAGCGTCGTGAACGCCGGTGTTGAAAACTTCACGCCCTTTATGAGTGACGATCGCCCCGTCGCCAGCCTGCTGCAGGCGACGGCATTTATGTTTGTCGCCTATACCGGCTACGGTCGCATTGCTACGATGGGCGAAGAGGTACGCGAACCACGCCGCATCATTCCCCGGGCCATCATCGCGGCCATGATCGTGACCATGATCCTCTACTTGAGCGTCGCTTTTGTCGGCGTCGGCGCGGTTGGGACAGAGGTGCTGGCCGGGGCGGCTGGGACGGAAGCCGCCCCGCTCGAAGTGGCCGCCCGCCAGTTTGGGTACCCTCTGGTTCCGTTGCTCGTCGCTGCAGGAGCCATCACAGCCATGTTGGGCGTGCTATTAAACCTGATTTTGGGCTTGTCGCGGATGCTTCTGGCCATGGGGCGGCGTAGCGATATGCCGCCGGCGACGGCCAGGATTAACGAGGTCACCTCAACGCCATATGTTGCTGTCGTCGTCATCGGCGGGGCAATCGCCGCGCTGGTGCTGATCGGCAATGTCAGGACCACCTGGTCCTTCAGCGCCTTTACCGTGCTGATTTACTACGCCATTACCAATCTCGCCTCGCTGCGGCTTAACGAACAGGAGCGGCTCTATCCCCGGTGGTTGGCAGTTGCCGGGTTGATTGCCTGCCTGTTTCTGGCCTTCTGGGTCGAAATTCAGATCTGGCTGGTGGGGCTGGGCCTGATCGCCTTCGGGCTGGTCTGGCATGTGGTGGCTCAACGCCTGGCCCGGCGCCCGCCGCGAGAAATCACCTGAATTCACTTGATCCACTAGAATTTCTTAAGAAGATGGATTTTTGGGGCCGATTCCATTCTACTATGAAGGTGTTCATCCATTTTTGGATTTCGAACCCAGGTAATGAACCTAACAAAATAGGAGATTCACATCATGAATAGAAAATTGCGTTTTGAAAGCACCATAGTGGTGGTCCTCCTATTGATCAGCGGTGCCTTAATGGCTGCCTGTAACGGGATGCAACAGCCGGAGACTGAAGCCGATTTCAATCTGACCGATGTCGTGTGGCAATGGGAAAGCATGACAGTGCAGGGC
>JAWOHK010000208.1:0-3287 GCA_046485205.1 Chloroflexota bacterium
CCTCGTGCCGGTCAATCAGCAAGCCTGGGCCGACCAGGTCCCCGCCGCCGCGACGGTCAATTCCTGTCGCGAGCAGCAACGCGGCCGATCTACTTCTCCCACCCAAAACTCGGAACAGGTCTGTGGTACGCCTTACCTGGTCGATCAGGGAACCGGGTTGGCCGAGATGGTCCAGGACTGTGAATACATCATCTATGACAACTACTGCGAGTACTCAACCATCGAACTGCGGCCGGTCGGCGTGCTGGAGGAATCCGGGGCCAATCTGAATCCGTTCTGGCCGGAGACCCGGCTGAGTTCCGGTGAGGAAATGGGAGAGCGACAAGAAATTTACGAGATCCATTTCAATGTCGACGGACGCCCCTACACCTACCAGACCCGCGATCTCAACCAGTTCAGTCGCTTCACGCCGGGCAGCAACTGGGAATTAGAGATCAACGGATTCGGCGACATTGTGGCAGTCGAACCCGCGGACTAACGGTGTGAATGGACCTCTATCGTTGGACTTCGCTATTTCGGAATTACGATCTGAATCTTCGTCACAATCGGCTCATACTGGTGCTATCGCTCATCGCCGCCGTGGCGGTCGCCGGCGGTAAAGCGGTAAGCGGAAACAATGAGTGGCCAGACCTCTTCCTGATCGCGTTTACGGCCGGCGCCACCGTGTTCTCAGCCGGCGCCTTGTCCAAGGAAATCTATCCGGACTATCCCCAGATGTCTCTGGCCGCCGCTGTGATCTGCCTGGCCGGGGCGTGGTTTACCCAGCCGGTCAGCCTGGTCATATTGTTCTGGCTAATTGGCTGTTTGCGTGTGTTGAACCGCAGCACCGGGCTTGCGCCCAAGCTGACCGATGTGGCAGTGCTTGGCCTCATCGCGGCCTGGTTGGTCTGGCACATTTCTCCCTTATTCGGTTTACTGACAGGTAGCATCTTGTGGCTGGATGCCCTTCTGCCGGATGGGCAGAAATATAATCGCTTGATTGGCTGGGCTATCCTGTTGCTGACGATAGTCTACACAATTGGTTGGGGGGAATTGACCTCACCCGCGCCACCAAATGGTTGGCTTGTCGCAGCTGTGTTGATCGTCACAGTCGCCTTCATTCCGGTCATGCTGCATAGCTATGATTTGCAGGCAACCGGCGATGCGACCGGCGCTCCCCTCAATCCCACCCGAGTTCAGGCCGAACAACTCGCCTCCCTGGCAACGGGGTTAGTTTTAACCTCGTGGCTGGGAGTGGACGGTGCGATCCTATTAGTTGCTCTGTGGGCCGCAATTCTGGTCGTTTCGGTCCATCAACTATCGCGATTATACGGTCGAGGGGTAACGGTAACCGCCTGATGATTCTGCACCTCCAGACCGCCCGGCTCATATTGTTGCTTTTTATCACGGTCGCACTGGTGAGCTGTGGCTCGGAAACGGCTACAGACGCCAATACTCTCCCGGCCGTGGTCGAACCGGTGGCCGCAGTAGACACTCCTACGCCCCTGCCGGTCGTGATCAACACGGGCGTGCCGCCATCGCCAACCGCTCCACCGGCAGCCACGAACACGCCGTTACCCACCCTCACGCCTTCACCCACCGCCACACCTACCGCTGTCCCCACGGCCACGCCGGATCGCACCATAGCTTGTAGCCGGCGTATCCCGCACGACAGCTTGCTAACGGTCGTCACCCTCACCTACGGCCTCAGCCGCGATTATGAACCTACGGATCTGGTGCCATTGGCCGGTTATTTGCCTAACGAAGTCACACTCGGCTATCCGACCGAACTCCGCCGCGTAGCCATTCTGCCGCTGGTAAACATGATCACCGACATGCAAACCGCCGGGTTGAAGCCGACGCTCATCTCCGGCTATCGCAGCTATTCCGCCCAGGCCATCGCCCGGCAAAAGTGGCTCGAAAAGGAACCGGAACGGGCCAACATCCTTAGCGCGCCGCCCGGCTTTAGCGAGCACCAGCTCGGCACCGTCGTCGATTTCGGCTCGCCGGAACTGCCAGATATCGTCGGGCAATCCGATATTGAATTCCACACCTGGTTTTATAAGACGAGCGAGGGGATATGGCTGCTGGAGAATGCCCACCGGTACGGCTTTACGCTCAGCTTCCCCTTTGACGCCTTCGAGACCACCGGTTTCTTCTACGAACCGTGGCACTATCGCTACGTCGGCCAGGAGATGGCTACCTGGTTGCGAGAGATGGGCATCTCCCTGACCGAGCATCAATTGGCCACCGAGCCACCACCCTGCATCCCAGATTCATGATGAACCATCGAAAAACCATAACGGTAGCCCGTCTTGTGATATTCCTTTGCCTGATCGCTTTCGCCGCAGCCTGTAGCGCCGATGAACCCCCTCCGGTTGCTTTGGTGCCGGAAACCGAGGCTGTTCAGAATGACCCTCCGGCCTCGCCAACCCCAACACCGGAACCGCCTCCAACAGGCGCTCCTACGATGACCCCGACAACGACCCCGACAACGACCCCGACAACGACGCCTACTCCCACGCCGTCGCCCACAGCGCAACCGGTAACAATCAGCGTGCCGCCCCAATGGGCAGAAGCGGTGAACGACGCCCTGGCCGCTCTGGAAGCCGAAGCAGGGTCCCGGTATGCCTGGCAGGTAGAAGAAACCCAGGAGGGGGAAAGTAACCAGTCTAGCCTTTCTTTGGCGCGTGGTGACGATGGCCTTGTCGTTCGCGAAGAACCGCTGGCCTTCGCTGTCCCGTTCACCACCAACTGGGAATTTATCAATACGGCCGAAGCCGAGGCCATCCTGTCCGGCAGCCACAACCTCGTGCGTGTTATCCCCTGGAGCCAGATGGAGCGAACCAGCAAGGCATTGCGCGTTGACGGCCGCCACCCAACCGACCCGGATTACCCTTACTGGGAAACATGGTCGTTGGTGGCTGCGCCCGGGTACGAGGCCGTTGCCGCCGATCTTACGCCCCCATTGCAGACGGCTCTTGCACCGCTCCCGACTATTCGCTTGGCGGCCGTCGGTGACCTGATGCTCGGCCGCACCCAGGGCGAGATCATGCTCTCGACCGGCAACCTGCTCTATCCGTTTGAACGGGTCAAACACATTTTCGATGCCGCCGACTATACCGTCGGCAACCTGGAAAGCGCCGTCGGCGACATCGGTGAACCGGCCCCCAAGCGCTACCCGCTTCAGTCGCCGCCGGAGGCCGCCCAATCGCTAGTCCTAGCCGGAGTCGATCTCGTTTCCCTGGCCAATAACCACGCCATGGATTACGGGCCTGCGGCGTTGCTGCACGGCATCGACCTCCTGC
>JAWOHK010000231.1:0-14276 GCA_046485205.1 Chloroflexota bacterium
CGACAGGGCCATCGCTCGTCGGGTCGGTCGTAAAGCGAGCCAATACGCCAGGCGCGACACTCTCGCCGGAATCGTTAGGTGTGTAATAGACATAAAAATGGCCATTCGTGAGGAAGTCCGGGTGGAATGCCAAACCCAGCAATCCTTGTTCCCAATAGACATCGGCCATGCGCTCGCTCATATCCAGGTAAGGTACCTGATTAACCGTGTTATCGGCTTCGATCAGGAATATGCGACCGTCACGCAAGCTCGCAAATCGTCGGCCGTCCCCACTGTGAGTCAGATTTGTCACGGTCGGCAAGCCATCGTCAACTAGTTCCAATTCGAGCACCAGATTGCGAGCATAATTTGTAACGATAGGGAAGAAGAATATCGAATCATTATCGCGGTTATTTGTCTGGTTTACAGAAGCCTGGGCTACTGCCAATCCACAGACGAAGATTGCGACAAGGGCAATGGCGGCGATAGTTGGTTTCATATCAATTCCCGGCAGTGATCGAAAAGAGGCTCCTAATCTGGTAAAGCTAGTATATCTTAGCCACAATGCTTGGCCAACGATTGCATTGCCTTCCAAGTTGGATTCGGCCACAATCAACGCTCAATGAATGAGTACCTGGATCTGCTGCGCCGCAACCCCAACTTTCGCAACCTGTGGCTCGGCAGCGTGGTCTCGCAATTCGGCGACTGGTTCAACGTACTGGCCGCGGCCGAACTGATCAGCCGTCTGACCGACAGCGGCCTGGCCCTCAGCTATCTATTCCTGGCGCGATTCCTGCCCCTCTTTCTCTTCAGCCCGTTTGCCGGAATTCTGGCCGATCGTTTCAATCGCAAATACATTATGGTAGTCAGCGATATTTTGCGCGGTCTCACCGTACTGGGATTCTTACTAGTGCGCCGGCCGGAGGATGTCTGGTTATTCTACCTGTTAACTGTGGTGCAATTCATCCTGAGTGCTTTGTTCCAGCCGGCCCGTTCGGCCGTGTTGCCGGGCATTGTCGAAAAGAACCAGATCGTCGCCGCCAACGCCCTGGACAGCCTGACCTGGAGTACCATGCTGGCTTTGGGGGCGATGGTGGGTGGGCTGGTGGCGGCCGTTTTTGGCGCGGAAACTGCTTTTGTGGCCGATTCCCTGACCTTCCTGCTATCAGCCGTCTTTATCGGGCGAATCATCCTGCCGCCTCGCGCCCAGGATATACCCATCCCGGGCACCCGCCGCCGGTTTGCCTTCCTCGATGGTTTTCGTTACTTGCTCAACGAGCCCTTCATCCTCGGCATCGCCTTGGCCAAGGCCGGCGGCTCACTGGTGTGGGGAGCGATCAACGTGTTGGAGATCACTTATGCCAACACCCTTTTCCCTCTGGAGACGAATGGACGGCTCAGCATCTCCGATGGCGGTACAGCCACACTTGGCCTCATATATGTCGCCAGCGGTATCGGCACGGGGGTGGGGCCGCTGGTCATGCGCCGGTGGTTAGGTGATGCGCCACGACGGTTGATGTTGGGCATCAGCCTGGGCTTCCTGTTCCTCACCGCCGGGCTGTGGTGGATCAGCCTAGTTGATTCCTTGCCATCTTTATTGACCGCCACGGTCGTTCGTACTTTGGGCACAGGCACGTTGTGGGTCTTCTCGGCCGCCTTGCTGCAAACCTTTGTACCTGACCGTTTTCGCGGGCGAGTTTTTGCGTTCGAGTTTGCCGCCCTGACGCTGACCCAATCCATCTCGGTGTTGGCCGCCGGGGCCCTGGTTGATGCCGGATATTCTCCGCCACAAGCGGTCGCCGTGTCGGCGGCCGTCAGCGTCGTGGTGACCGCGCTCTGGTTGTTGTTCCACTTTCGTCACCGTGTCGCCTTGCGCAGTGGCGTTGTACCGTTGCGCCAGAGCTCCCTGTCGGGCGGTGGGAATGATGTTGCTTCTCGATCAGACGCTCCGGTTGAAGACCAAACCGTTTCTTGACGGCAAACCTGATTGCCCTCTCTTTCTGCATCGGCTATGATCTAAAGTGATGACCACATCTACAACCGTTCTTTATCGTGAAGTCCAACGTTATTCCGAATTGCCGCCGTTCACCTTGCTGGCGGCGGTGGGTATGTTATTCGGATGGTTTCTCATTGTTTGGATAGTCGCCCTGGGCCGGCCACTGGGTGCGCTCGATTTACCACCGGCCGTGGCTCTCGGCATCGGCTTGCCGTTGGGTTTGCTACTGCCTCTGGCTTATGCACGAATGCAGATGGTGATTGAGGTACATCCTGACCGGGTGCGCATGATCACTTGGCCTTCCGGTAAACTCGATTTTCTCCTCACTGAGGTGACTGAGGTATCCGTTCGCGAGGATCGTATTCGCGATGACTATGACCACCGAAGAATCGGCATCGCCGAACACACCCATACCGCCTACACGGTGACAACGGACAAAGGGGTGCAGTTGGTACTAACCGATGGCCGTCGCATCCTGATTGGCTCAAAAACACCGGGTGAATTTGGCGTAGCGGTGACGGCGGCCTGGCAGGCTGTTCACGAAAGCAGCCTCTGAGACTGGCGGCCCAGGGACTCGTGTTTGACGGTTTTCCCATAGCGATTAAAATTGTCTGACCTATTCACCGGATGCTGCGGTCGGCGTCCAATTCCCGACTTTCCAGGAGATCATGAGAGCGATGGATAAGAACGATCATGTAGTTATCGGTGTCTTTGAAGACACAAACGAAGCCCACCAGGCAATCGAAAAACTGAAAGATTGGGACAAGGCGGCTTCTGACGTAAAGCTCGGAGCGATCGGTTTGCTCTACAAAGAGGACGAAAGCGTCAAAACAGAAGTTGGTAGCCAGGCGGGCCAGGGCGCTAAAGTCGGCGCGGTGGTGGGGGTTATCGCCGGGGTATTGAGTGGCGGGCTGGGCATTATCCCCGGTGCGGCCGCTGGAGCGCTAGCCGGTGGGGCCTTAGGCGCGTTCTTCAAAAAGTCCCTGAATCTCACCGAAACGGAATGCAGCGCCATCGGTATGGACCTGGATATGGGCAAGGCCGCGGTCGTTGTCACCGTCGATGAATACGAGGTAAGGCCGACGAGTATGATGATGCACCAGTTAGGCGCTGAAGTGAAGACTTATACCATCCCGGAACATGCAGTGCATGAGGCGGCCAAAGCCCTGGAAGCGGGAAGCACAACATAATCTTCTTTTTCCTTTACTTTATTGGCAGGTTCTATCTATAACGGCTGCTAAAAAGCTTGGCCGGGCAGAGAAAGACCCGGAATACTATGGCGTTCATCGACTATATATCTGAAGAAAGGATCCCACCTAAATGGCGCGTGGACGATCAGGATAATATCATCCAGATTCACAGCATCCACCCGCAAACCATGCGCCACCATTACGATCTCTATATCGAATTGATGCGCCGCCGCAGCCCGCTCACCCGTATCCAGCGCGAGATGATCGCCGTGGTGGTGTCGGCCGAAAATCAGTGCCGTTACTGAATACATCATCACGGAGCGGGTCTCCGTCGATTGTTGCCCAATGAGGGAATTGTAGACAGCGTTCAGGATGACCTGTTAAATTCACTGGCGGTTGATTACCGGCAGGCTATCCTGGCCCAGAACGATCGGGCGATGCTCGATTACGCCATCAAACTGACTCGCGAGCCGTGGGCCGTGACCGGAGACGATATCGGCCGGTTACGCGAAGCGGGATTTGATGACCGGGCTATTCATGATATTTGTGCCGTCACCGCGTATTATGCCTTTGTGAACCGCATAGCCGACGGACTCGGAGTTGAATTGGAAGGAGAAATTGATGAGTCAAGCGCCTGATATGCAAGATGGCGCGATTTCTTCGGCCGACAAGAATAACATTCCCAGACCTCGCGCCGGATTTCTTAGCCGGTGGGATACACTTATTGGCCCGGGTTCAACAGCTGCCGAACAATGGCTAATTCTCGGCACTGCTCTCGCCGGTGCCGCCGTGGCGGTGTGGGCGGGACGCGGGTTGGGATGGACGGCGGCGCAATGGGCGGTCGTCGTCATCATCGCCCTTGACCTATTTGGTGGGGTTCCGGGGAACGCCACCGTTTCCTCCCGGCGCTGGTATCACCGGCCAGGGCGCAGACCCCAAGACCATTTTATATTCGTAGCCATCCACTTGTTTCACCTCATACCGGTCGTGCTGTTTTTCGACACTGGTTGGTTGTGGGTTGCCGGAGCTTACGGTTATCTTCTGATTCTGGCGGTCGTTATTTTGGCAGTACCTTCCTATCTACGGGGGGCCGTCGCGCTGGTGGCGACAATGGGCGGTGTGTTACTGGCATTGTATGCTTTGCCGGCCGTGCCTGGTTTGGAGTGGCTATTACCGGTGTTTTATTTAAAATTACTGGCCGGGCATTTAGGTGCTGTGGAACACACGATTCAAACAGGTAACTAAATACAATTGATGCTCCTAAACACCCTCCTGCTGCTCAGTCAGGTTGGATTTTGTTTGTGGGTGGTCTTACGATTGACGGTTATCAGGTTTAAAGAACCCAGGTTGATACCTTGTAGGCATCCCTTTGGAAATATCGTATGGACATTTCAGATATAACAAATGAATTCCTCTTATTGATTGGACTTCGAATATTGCTGGCTGCGCTCGTATTGCTGGTCGGTGCATTTTTGGCTCGTTTCGGTCGAAATGCAGCGAACCGTGTCGTCAACCGCCTGAACCTGACGCCGTCATTGCGCGAGTTCTTCGTGAGGATTACATTCTTCGGAATTTGGGCGATGATGATTTTTCTAGCGCTGGCCATGATCGGCGTACCGATGACCAGCCTCGTCGCCGCCGTCGGTGCGATTTCTGTGGTTTTGGGGCTGGCCCTGCAGCAGACCTTGCAGGACGTGGCCGCCGCGGTCATTTTTCTCCTCTTTCGTCCGTTTGAGCCCGGTGATGTCATTCGGGCTGGAACATATTCCGGAAGGGTCCAGGAAATTCAGCCTTTCAGCACTACTCTGATTCAGGGCGATGGTCAGATCGTATTCGTGCCAAACTCAGAGATCCGTCGCGCCGGGATTTACAATCTGACCAAGAGTGGAATACTACGAGCCGATATGATCTTCCGGTTGAATGTGACGGAGGACATCCAACGTGCCCGCATCCTAATAGAAGGGGTCATGAAAGGTGACTCTCGTGTACTTGATCAGCCCGCGCCGGTGGTGGTCGTCGATGACCTGACTGAAACCGGCGTAATTATTAGCGCCCGGCCTTTCGTGGTGGCCGATGATCTCTTTCAAGTACGCTGGGATTTGCGAGAACAGATCCAAGAACGGCTGAATGAAGAGGGGATCCAAATGGTGGCCCTGCAGTCGGTAATGAATCCCGGCCAACCGGCGGCACGCTGAGATTAGCTTGTTTGTATAGCGTTCGTTTTTAATTTAATATTCTAATTCAACTTAGGGGAGTATTCACGGTAGCCCGAAGCTGCCGCCCCCCGTTATATTGTTTAAATTTGCAAGGAGAATCAATTTGAAAACCACAAAAATGCGAGTGATCCTGCTGGCCGGGCTGGCGCTACTTATGGTCGTGATGGCCGCGTGCAGTCCGGCTGTGCCTGAAATAGCAGATCAGACAGCTATGGAATCAGCTCCGGCCGGCAACACAGTTACCGGCACCGTCACCAAGCTCGATCGATCAGCGTTATCGCCGAATGCCATTGTAGAGGTACAGCTTCGTGAGACTTCTATCGCTGACGCGCCAGCCACCATTCTGGCCACCCAGACCATTCCAGCGAACGGTCAGGAATTGCCCCTCCCCTTTGAGCTCAGTTATGATCCGGCGCAGATCGTCTCGAGCGGATTGTACAGCATCTTCGCGACGATAACTGTCGACGGCCAGTTGCAATATATCTCGCAGTCGGCCAACCCGGTCATAACCAACGGCGCGCCGACCGCTGGCGTCGAGGTACTGGTCAGTCCCGTGGCATCCGAATCGTTCAGCGGCATGCTGACGGGGACAGTCTCATATCTGGATCGCTCGGCACTGGAACCAAACGCCGTGATCGAAGTCGATCTGGTGGATGTGTCATCCGGAGTACCGGGCGTGATCGCCACTACTCAAACCAATGCCGATGGCCGGCAGCCCCCCATCCCATTTGAGATGGCGTTTGATCCAGCGTTAATTGACCCGGCCGGGACCTATCTGGCCAACGGCCGCATTTTGGTTGACGACCAGGTACGTTACGCTTCCCAAGCGGGTGTGCTGGTGTTGACCAACGGCGCTCCGGTGAGTGACATTGAAATCATTGTCACTCCGGTTCAAGGTGGAACGCCGGATGGCAGTGGTACGATTCGCGGAACGATCACCACACCTCGACCTCCGGCCGTACTGGAAGCCGGTTCCGTGTTGCAGGTTGAATTACGCGAACCGATGCTGGCGGATGCTCCTGCCACCGCGATCAATGAGATTCCGGTGGGCGGCATGGGTTTTCCGATCACCTTTGACCTTGACTATAATCCGTCAGAAATAGCTGCCGACCGTGCTTACGTTGTCGCGGCCCGCATCCTGTCCGAGGGCCGGCTGGTGTACACGACGTTGGCGCCTGTACCGGTGTTAACTGCCGGCGCGCCGGGCAGCGATATTACCGTACCGGTGGGTGTCGTGCCCGACCCGATGGGCGGCGCATTACGCTTTTTGGCGACCAGCAGCACGCCGATGACCTGGCCGGCTGGATCGAATGCCTACCTGAATGTTGAGATTCGCGAACCGATGCTGGCCGACGCCCCGGCGACCGCCTTCACCTACATTCCATTAGCCGGGCTGTCCTTCCCTGTGGGCTTCCAAATCGGCTACGATTCCGCGGCCATTGACCCCAACAAAGCTTACATCCTCGATGCCCGCGTGATCGATAATAATGAGTTAACCTTCAGTGCCGCCGAAGGCGTGCCGGTTCTCACGCAAGGCGCGCTGGTGAACGACGTTGAAATTCCCATGGTGGCTGAAGGGGCTGGAAGTGCGGGTAGTGGCGACGGATTGCTGTCCGGAGTTATCTCCACCGATCAGCCTTCAGTGCTTGACGCTGGATCCGTATGGTATGTGGACCTGCGGGAAGCGGGCACGACCGGCGATCCAATGGTAACCGTTTCGTCTATCCTCGGTGGGACTCAGTTCCCCATCCCGTTCGAAGTACCCTATAACCCGGCGACCATTGACCCCAGCAAGGTTTACGTGGTTGGGGCGCGTATCCTGTTGGGCGATCAGGTGCTCTACGCCTCGGCCGTTGGCGAGCCGGTTCTGACCCTAGGCGCACCACAGACGGGCGTGGTGGTGAATATACCACCCCAATAAAGGTTAAAGATTAAAGATAAAGATACGAGATACGATTGTGATTTCAAGATCGCATTCGTATCTCGTATCTCACCTTTCATATTTTGATCAGACCCACTCTCCGCTGCGCATCAACGGCTCAACCGTACCGTCGCTCAGGGTAGCGTCAACATCGATATGATCCGAACCGATCATGAAGTCGACATGGGTGTTGCTGCTGTTGCCGCCTACGGCGGCGAAGTCCTCATCGCTCAAGTCCTCGCAGCCCACGATGCAATTGCGATAAGCCCGGCCGAGGGCGATGTGGCTGGCGGCATTCTCATCGAATAGCGTGTTATAGAATAACGTGCCCGCCTGCGAGATAGGTGAGCTGTGCGGCACGAGAGCGACCTCACCCAGCCGGCGCGATCCTTCGTCCGTTTCCACCAGGGAGCGCAACAGAGACAGACCTTTCTCCGCGCGCATATCGACGACAACACCATCCTTGAAGGTCAGGGCGAAATTTTCGATCAGATTGCCACCATAATTGAGGGGCATCGTGGCCGCGATTTCACCATTGACCCGGTCGTGATGGGGAGCGGTGAACACTTCTTCGGTCGGCATATTGGCGATATTGGTGATCCCGTTGGCAGCCGGGGCGGTCCCGCCCAACCAGCTGTGGTTGAACGGCAAGCCAACTGTCAGATCGGTGCCGGGACCAGTGAAGTGTAGCGCGGTGTATTGCTTTTCATTAAGATAATTTGCGCGAGCCTCCAGGCTGGCCGCGTGCGTCTGCCATTCGGCGAGCGGATCGGTTCGATCGAGGCGCACTGCCCGGGCAATGTGGTGCCACAACTTTGCCTGGCGTTCCTCGGCCGGCAAATCCGAAAAGACCTTGTTCGCCCACGCTGTGGCTGGGTAGGCCACCACACACCAGTTTATGGCGTCACCGGAGATAAGCTTTGACAACGGCGCACCGACTCGACCTTCGGTACGCTGCACAGTCGTGATGAGCGCGGGATCGACATCCTTAAGCAAATCCGGGTCAGAGCCTCCAATTGAAAGAATAGCGTGGCCGTTCTCGGCATACTCCAGACCGGCTTTTACCGGCCAGTAAGAGTGTTCCTCAAACGAATCCTCCGGAGCGTGGCTGAAACGGGTGAGTATCAGGAGCGGATCGTTCCAAATCGTTTCGACCAGGCGTGCTCCGAGATCATAGGCGTGGGCGGCTACCTGACGTACGAGGGGCGCTGCTTCGATGGGCGCGCGAATGAGTAATCGCTGGCCGGGTTGTAGATTGAGACCAACCTTTACAATCAATTCGCCATAGGCGTCTAGTTCGCGGTTCAGTGTTGTTTGCATGGACATTAGCCCTCCAGGGAAATCGATAATCGAAGAAATTGTAACCAAGTTTGATCAGTTTGGAAATCAAGCAAGTTTATTTGCCGAGGCAGGGGGAGTTGGCGTAACAATTCCTTCAACGGTCATTGTCGGGAAGGCGATGGGGATGCCCTCGGCTGCGAACTCGCGCAACAGTTTCTCGGTGATATCACTCCGAAAACCGCGTCGTTTGTTATAGGCCACCGGATAGACCACACCGATTTCAATCCAACTATCGGTCATCTTCGTATAGGTTCTCGGTTCCATCGGCGACATGGTGACGGCGAGTTTGCGTTGCACTTGCTGGAGTTGAATCTGGGCTATAGGCACGAGTTCTATGTAATCCGGGTGATTCTCGACGGCCGCGACCATTATTTCTTTGGCTCGCGACCAGTTCTGACCATAGGGCACGCTGACTCCCACTTCATCCCACACGGCAATAATCTCGCGGGAATAATTAAACAATGGTTCCTTGAAAAGGAACGCATTGGAGACTGTAACGATGCGACCGGTGGCTTGCATACCGCCCAGCCAATTGCCTGTTTCCATCAGGGTTGTGCGCAAGACGCTGATATCGACGACGTCGCCGTGAATTCCGCCGGTCTCAATGCGGTCGCCCAAGGTAAAAGGGCGGCCGAAGATGATCGATAGCCAACCGGCGATGCTGCCGATGACCTCCTGCAAGGCGAAGGCCAATCCAGCCGCGATCAAACCTAACACCACGGTCAGGTCAGTAGAGCGCTGAACCCAGATCGCGAACAGCAGAAGGAAACCGAAGGCCGTAACGGCATAGTCAGCAACCTTTCCCAGCGTATAGACCTGATTGGCGTCGCCTAAATATCGACGGAGTAATAAGCGCTGTATCGCGGCGCGGGCAATAACAATGCCGGCCAAGACTACGAAAGAGAGGATCAAGTTACGATAAAGGTCGTTAGACCAAATATCGTTCGTGAAATTGTTGAGAAAATCCATCCAGGACCAGTATAGCTGCCATCAAAAGTTCGGCCAAACGAAGAAAACGCGATCTAAATGAGTTTATATGAGTGAGGGGGGTAAAGCGTCCTCACTTGTGAAGTTATGATATAATTAATATGCTCACATCTAGTGAAATACCAATTAGCCCGGCGGCTGCGCCGGTTTTTTAATGCCTTATGACTTTTGAAGCACAACCGAATTTACGAAACATCGCCATCATCGCCCATGTCGATCACGGCAAGACGACGTTGGTCGACGGCATGCTCCGCCAAACCAATGCCTTTCGACGCAACCAGGCCGTTGCTGAGCGCGTGCTCGATTCCAACGACCTGGAGCGCGAGCGTGGCATTACCATTCTGGCCAAGAATACCAGTATCGAATACAACGGCGTGACGATCAACATCGTCGATACACCCGGACATGCCGACTTCGGCGGTGAAGTCGAGCGTGTCATTAATATGGTAGATGGCGCCTTGTTGCTCGTTGACGCGGTCGAAGGCCCGATGGCCCAGACGCGCTTTGTTTTGCGCCAGGCCTTGGCCAAGGGGCTCAAAGTGATCCTGGTAGTCAATAAAATCGACCGGCCGGCGGCCCGCCCCGATTATGCCGTCAACGCGACCTTTGATCTCTTCATCGACCTGGGCGCGGGTGAAGACCAGGCCCATTTTCCGGTGATCTATGCCAAAGCGACCGAAGGCCGGGCCGGGTTCACCGTCGCCGAACTGGGACCGGATCTGCGGCCGTTGTTCGACACTATCGTCGAATATATTCCGCCGCCGATGGTCGATCCGGATGGGCCTACACAAATGCTGGTGACCGCACTGGAACACAGCAACTATGTCGGCAAGATCGCCATCGGCCGTCTGAGCGCCGGCACGCTTCGGGCCGGGCAACAGGTGATGCGTATTGACCATCACGGGCAAATGTCAGCGGGTAAAATCACCAAGCTCTTTACGTTTCGCGACCTGCAGCGGCAGGAGCAGACCGAGGTCGGCGCCGGGACTATTGTCGCGGTGGCCGGAATTCCCGATATAGGAATCGGTGACACCCTGGCCGATCCGGACAACCCCGTCGCGCTACCGCCGATCAAAGTGGAAGAGCCGACCGTGCGCATGGTCTTTCGGATCAACGACAGCCCCTTCGCCGGGCGCGAGGGCAAATATGTCACCAGCCGCCAGTTGCGCGAGCGGCTGATGCGCGAACTGGAAAGTAACGTCGCCTTACGGGTCGAGGAAATGGAGAAAGCGGGTGAATTCTTAGTGTCCGGACGGGGTGAGTTGCACTTGGCTATTCTCATCGAAACGATGCGCCGTGAGGGCTACGAGTTCGCCGTCGGCCGGCCGGAGGTCATCTTTCGCGATTCGCCGGAAGGCCGGTTGGAGCCGTTCGAGCAGGTCTATGTGGAAGCGCTCAACGATTATTGGGGAGCAGTGGCCGAGATGCTGGGCCGTAGACGTGGCCGGATGCTCGATATTCGCTACGCCGATGATGGCACCGTCTTCGCCGAGTATAGTGTGCCGACCCGCGGAACCCTCGGCTTTCGCCAGCCGTTCCTGACTGCCACCCGTGGCACCGGTGTTTTCCACACCCTCTTTGATGCCTATCTGCCGTATGCCGGTGATATCGATCATGCTGAGTTCGGCTCGCTTGTCTCATTGGAAACCGGACCGGTTAGCGGCTATGCCCTGGAGCACCTGACCGCCCGTGGCACCTTCTTCGTGCGGCCGTCGGTCGACGAAGTCTATGCCGGACAGGTTGTCGGCGAGCATATTCGGGACGAGGATCTGGTCATCAATGTTTGTCGCACCAAGAACCTGACCGGTCACCGGGCCAAACCGACGGCCATCATCGAAGCACTTTCTCCGCCACGGATCATGTCGCTCGACGAAGCCATCGAATACCTTCACGAAGATGAATTGCTGGAAGTAACGCCGGAATCGTTGCGAATCCGCAAGATGGTCCTGGATCACAACCTGCGAATGCGAGAACAAAAGCGTGTGAAATACGCCGATTAAGGCGCGGCGACCGATAAAGCGGGTCTGCCCACAGCCGGCATCTCCGTCCGTACATTAGTTGCTCAGGTAAATTAATCAAGAACCGGGTTTCTCAGCAGAAACCCGGTTTTCGCTTAATGGGCTGGACGGATACTGGACTCAGCCAGAGCCCGGTGGCGATCACGGTAAATGATCATCACTGTCCCAAAAATTCCACCGGTGAGTAACACCACATCCGCCCACATGCCGGCCGAGATGGGAACAACCGCCGAGACGGCCCAAAGGAAGGGAATGATGAGCACGGGCCAGGGCACGCGCTCGCGTGTCATCAACAACAAACCAAACGTCAGGATGGTCGCCGGGCAGGGCGCGCCGACGATGGCGACTTGGGGGAAGCTATCACCCATCAGATAACCAAATATCGGGTAACCGACGAGGCCAAATAAGGCCAGCAACAAACCGATGAGACCATAGATATCGGTCCTAAACCCGAACGATAGAGGGGCACGCCCGGCCAGGTAAAGAAATGCCAGGCCCTGCACGATAAATAAAGCACCGAATAGATAGGCCAGTGGGTAAATGGGAGCGAATGTGAGGATGAAAAAGGCGATGCCAACCCACAACCAGATGAAGCCTAAAAAGCCGATGATCAAACGGTTGGACAGGTCCGTTGGCCGGAATGCCAGCAACAGGGTTGCGATCGCTAAGCCATAGACCAACCAACTCCAGGGCGAAAATGTTTTGTTATGTTGCTCAAATGCTTGAAGCAACATAGCAAGGGTTAAAGGGGTATTCATAGAGGCTCGTGTTGGCCCTTCCCGATCCCACCCTGCACAAACCCAATGCCGGATACAATGGTATTATACTGTTAGGGCGATCCCTTGTATATAGCCCAATTTGGCGATCTGACAGGGGTTTGGAGAGAAAACCTGTCAGATCGGCTCAACTACCCCAACTCCACCGGCCCATCGGAACCGCCGTTGTCAAACCACTTGATTTCGATTTCCAGGCTGTGCTGTATGCCGCGAGATTTTTCTTCATCCTCGACCTGAATCTCCAGAATCAGATTGGGCGGCAAGAGGAGGGCCAACTCATCCGAGCCCTGGCGCAGGATCACCTCACCAGTATCCACTTTTTCGCCCAGCTGACGCAGGAACGCACCGACATCGGTGCGGTTTTTTGATTCTTCACTTTTAAACAGGCGTGTTTCTTTTCCCATGATGGATCTCCTTTCGTGTTGATGACGGCAGCGAGGTATGGTCGCAAATAGAAGGCCGGATCTGAACACGCTGATGATAACTCGTCCCATTCCCACATTGTTGGAACCGAATCACAAGAAGGGCAATCATGGTTCCATCGCGATGGGTATTCACTCCATTATAAATGAAAAACAAGTCCAGCCGCGCGCGACCGGACCTGAATTAAGGTGTAATTAATTGGCGATGTCTTGTGGGGGTTGGTTTCGATATTGGAGGAGCAACATGCTCACGTCAACGGCCACAATTGTGACAACCACGCTCAACACCAAGCGGCCGACGGTCCCCTTAAAGAAGACGCGTTTTTTGAGCGAAAACATAACCAGAATATTTTTTAAGCACAGTATAGCGAGCAATGTCGGCTTCCTAATCCAAGATGATCACAAAAATGGGCCAGTTATGGTTGCCCCTATATGATTTTGTTATAGCATAGGTTTAAAGTTGCCAATTAGTGCCGTCTTGAAATTGTTGGCGGCTCTATTGGCGAAATTTAAGTTCTCACTATTCATCCAAGCTTTCAACGCAAACCGAATTATCGGGTTAGTCTTATTAAAGGAGAGAGGCGATATGAAACGTGTTGGTTTGTTTTTATTGGTGTTCTCACTGTTGTTGACGGTAGCCGCCTGTCAGCCTCAGTCTGTTGAGGTCCCGGTCGAGGTGACCCGTGTCGTTACAGAGACGGAGGAAATTGAAGTACCCGTCGAAGTCGAAGTAACGCGGGTGGTAACCGAAACCATCACCGAGACAGTTGTCGAAGAAGCTGAAATGGCCGCGCTGGGATCAGAAGAACGGCCGATTAAGGTGCTCTTCGTGCCTTCGGTTGAGGCTGACGCCATCATTACCGGCGGAGAGTTACTGGCTGAGCAACTGGAACTGGCCACCGATCTAAATTATGAGGTTAGCGTGCCCACGAGTTATGCCGCGACCATCGAGGCCATGTGTGCCTCGCCGACCGACACGATCGGTTTTATTCCGGCGCTGGGTTATGTGTTGGCCAATGAACGCTGCGGCGTAACCGCTGCCTTGGCTTCGGTTCGCTTTGGCTGGCCATATTATTGGTCGCAGATCATCGTCCGCAGCGACAGCGGTATCGAGTCGATAGAGGATTTAGAAGGCAAGACATGGGGCGTGCCCAGTGTAACCTCTACCTCAGGCTATCTAGTAGTTCAGCAAACATTTATTGTCGGATAGAGTCGGTGTAACTTAATGCGAGCATCCTCAGTGGTGAATTGCCAACGAACCGAAGCACCCAGATCATTGCGCCGATTTTCATAGGCAGTCACCTTCTCTATTAAAGTGGCCCGGTCCGGTATCCGACCTTTAAGACATTGTCGATGAAGAACGCTCAGTTCAATTTCAGCCATATTCAACCAGCTACCATGCTTGGGTGTGTAATGGATTTCCAGCTTTT
>JAWOHK010000241.1:0-46200 GCA_046485205.1 Chloroflexota bacterium
CTCCTCGGTGTAGCGCCGCTCGCGCTCCGTCTCCGCGAGGACGAGCAGCCCGAGGCGCTCGCCGCCGTACACGAGCGGCACCCGGAGGCGGGTCCTCTCGCCGAACACGGCCATGGCGGCCCTCGTCTCGGCGTCCAGCAGAGGGTCCTCAGCCGTGGTGACCAGCGGCTCGTCCCCATCGGGCATCGAGCCCGCCGCGACGACAGGCGACCGCAGGTCGCCGCGGCCGTGAAGCTCGTCGGCCTCACCTGCCGGCCCTCGTCGCGACGATGATCGAGAACGTTCTCTATTATTCGGCCGCGTTTCAGGAAGGCGGGCAATCCACCTGGAATGTGGTTGTGTTTCTACGCGGGGTCATCTTCGGCCTCAGCCACGCCCTTTATTCGGCTATGACCGGGCTGGGTATTGCCCTCTCGCGTGTGTCGACTCACATCATGGTGAAAATCCTTGCCCCATTCCTGGGCTTGGCAGTGGCCATCGCCCTGCACGCTTTCCACAACTTCGCCATGTTCACCGGCACGTCGCTGGGTTTCCTGGCGGGACTGTCTTTTAACTGGGGCGGGGTGCTTCTGACCGCGGCGATCATCTTCCTGGCTTTGCGGCAGGAACGGCGCTGGATGAAGCGATACCTGTCTGAAGAGGTACACAGAGGGACAATGACGGACGCGGAGTATTATCTGGTCAGGTCGGCCTACCGGCGCAACCGTTTCCGCTTCCAGCAACTGATCACATTGGGGCCAGGCGCGTATGTTCGCAGCGGCCGGTATTTCCATCAGTGCAGCCAGTTGGCTTATCGCAAGCACCACTTCAACTTGTTCGGTGACCCCAAAAGTCAGGCAACAATCGAGCGATTGCGCACCACAGTAGCCAATGAAACCCACCTGATGATCAGCTAAAGGGTATGATCTGACGGCCGCTACTCGCTGGTCGCGCTATTCGCATCAATTTTGCCCGTCAAATTCTCGATCTGACGGGTGTGAACGCGGTCGTGCTGTACGGCCAGGTTAACCAGTTCATGCAATGTTGTCGGCCCAAAAAAGGTATGTTGTCCCTGTCGCGCCCAGGCTTCATCGGTCAATGTCGACAAGAGATCGATCGTCTGTCTCCGCGCTTCCAGAAAATCGTGTAAAGCCGCCTGGCCATTCTGCCGATGGTATTGGCGTGTTTCGGCCCAGGCATCGGCATCTACTCCGGCCAGAAAGGCGTCGTCTTCCTTCAATACGGCCAGCAATCGCGGCTGGTGTACTTCCCGCTCCACATCACGGAGGTGACAGGCGACTTCGGTCATGGACCACTCGCCGGGATTGGTCGAAGCAGACCATGGAATCGACGGGTCGGCCAGTAGCCCGGTGACGATGGCGTGAAAGTGGCTCAGTGCAGCCAGCAAGTCCGCGATGGGGAGGGGATTGATCATGATCTTGACCGGACAGCAATTAGTTGGTCATAGGTCAGGCGGTTGAGGAAGCAATCAGTTGGCCCAGGCCATCATCGACCACGATGCGGGTCAACTCATCCAGCGTTCCCTGTCCGCAGATTAAAGCGGGGTCGGGTGGTTGTGTTTGCCCGTCGGTGATCCAGTAAGCATGAAGGCCGGCTGCGGCCGCCGGGGCGATATCGTTCTTCCAGTCATCACCGGCCATGAGGGCTTCTTCGGGGGAACGACCGATAAGGTCCAGAATCTCGCAGTAATAGGCAGGCTGGGGCTTGGTCGCATGCATATTTTCGTAAGCGGTTACCAAGGCATAGGGATATCGGGTGATGGGAATACCGGCCCATTCCAGCCGTTGTTCGATGGCTGTGAGTGGAAACAAGGGGTTAGTGGCGATCACAATGGCCAAATTTTGTTGATGCGCGGCTTGGATCAATTCGGCTGCTGCCGGGCGTATTTCAATACTCGACCGCAATCGCGGAAACTCGGTCTCGTAAAACCGCCGGAAGAAAGGTTCCAGATCGTTGCGTCGCCCGCCCATTAGGGCTTCGAAGTTGGCCCAAAAGACTTCAGCATTGGTCAGGGCCGGATCGGTGTTAACGATGGTGGCTTGTGTGGAGCGAAGCAAGGCCGGCAGAAAGTCAGCCTGATCGAATACCGGCCGGGTGTACTCGCCGAGTAACGCGAAATAGCGCTCCATAAAAGCTTGAGTATTGTTGCCCAGTAAGGTGTCGTCGAGATCGAGAAGCAGGGCTTTTATCATGGGCATTGTCCGTGGGTCTTAATCCAGGTTATCGAAAAACTCCCGGAGGCCGGGTCGTTCGGCGGCGCACTGAGGACAACCCACTTGAGGTTCTTTAACGTCGATCAGATGGCGGCTGCAAAAGGCGTAAACTGAAACATGGCGATTGATGCCAAAGATACCGGATTTCACAGTGGCTTCCAATATTAGATCTGGGCTGCTATTAGCTTGTAGGATATCGGGAACGGGGCAGGTGGCACAATCTTTGGGCAGCCATTCCGGGGAGCGGGGGTTGGCCTTGATCAGGCGACATTCCTGCTCTGATCGCCCGCGAAAATAATCCTGATAATAAAAACGGCACTCCTTGCCGGCCGGTGTAATCATGCCCAATCTATCCTTGCTCCACAAAAAAAGCGGCGCTACGCAGCGCCGCCTGTTTGGTACGCCCTGAGGGATTCGAACCCCCGGCCTTCTGGTTCGTAGCCAGACGCTCTGATCCACTGAGCTAAGGGCGCATGAATTTACTTCCGTAAGGTTAACCGAATCGTCGGTCGTTGACAAGCATTGAGCCGGTTGGACCGCTTTCCGGCGGCGGCTCTCGAAAAACACTCATCTCACTGCCGATGAGTGGAGCGGGGAGGATGGGATTCGAACCCATGACCGAGTATTACCCCGGTAACCGCTTAGCAGGCGGCCCCAATCGACCTCTCTGGCACCTCCACAAAGATGGGTGAAGCCGTCATCACACTCAATTGTCAACGACAGGCGGAGGGAGAGGGATTCGAACCCCCGGTGAACTTGCGCCCACTACGGTTTTCAAGACCGTTGCAATCGACCGCTCTGCCATCCCTCCGGGAAATCCTGAGGGGAAACCGAAGGGAAGTATACCACGGCCGGGAGGTTGTGTCAAAATCCGCCCCCGTTTCGTCAGGGTAGCGGATCTTGTTCTAATCGAGTAAAAAATCTACTTTTGTCACCGTTCCAGCCGCTACTTCCACAGTTTGCGTTTGCGATCCGTGGTCGAGGGCATTGGCCGCGATCTGATAGCGCCCTGGGAGTAACTCGTTGTAATCATAAGACCCGTCGTCGCCTGTCAGGGCGGCGATGTCGGGGTGGGTAGGGCCATCCACGATCATGACGACCGCCTCGGCCAAAGGCCGGTTAGTCGAATCGTAAACTATCCCGGCCACCCCGCCACGATCAGAGCGAATGGGCATATCCGAACCGGTCACATCCTTAATCGCCCTGACCCTTCCAAAAGAGAAGGTTGTCGTAAACGGTTTTGTTGATGCGGGTGGCTGAATTACCGGTGACCGAGCCGTTGGTGTGGATGCCGACGGCATGGCGCTGGCCATTCATCAGCCGCCAGACCGGCGCGCCGCTCTGGCCGCCAGCGGTGTCGATGTCATATGTCAGGATCGACGCAGCCACGCCTGTCAGCTGGCGTGAATGGAACCAGTGGGTAGAACCGCCGTCCTTGTCGCCCGGATAACCGGACAGGTTGACCGTCAACTGGTTCAACGCCTGATCGCTAAGGTTAGCAAGGCCGAAGAAACCGAGTTGATTGCCGTAAGCACAATCTTCGGGCAAGATGATGGCGGCATAATCATGAGTGCGCAGCTTCTTTTCGGTCCAACCAATGACGGAGCGGAAACTGGTTGCCATGCAGGATTCGAACGGTCGCTCGTTACCGTTGCGTCCGGGAATCACCTCGACCCGAGAAACCCAGCCACCGCGGGTATGCAGATAGACACAATGCCCGGCGGTGATCACTGTCCGTCGCCCGATAAGCCAACCGGTACCAATCCACTGGCTGTTGTCGCGCGCGGTAATTTTCAACGAACAAATGGCCCGCCATGGGAAAGCGGTCACATTGGTCACGCGAATACGGTCATCGTGGCCGATGACGACCTCTAAGGCACTTTCCTCCTCGAGTTGTTGTTGGAGAACGAGCAAGCGCTGGCCGGGATCGCTGTATTCGGCATGCCACGCATCGAGCAGAAGCTCCTCGTCGGCCGGGGCAGGGGCTGCTTCCGTTCCATCGGCCGGATTGGGTTCGATTTCAGCTTCGGTGTCCACTTCGCCCGAGTCCAAATCGCCAGACATCCCCGAGACCATGTCGGCCGGTTCAGCCATATCTTCGCTTGAAACCGGCATATCATCGCCAAATACTGTAATTTCAGGATGAAGGCTCTCCAGGCTGCTATCCACCAGTTGGGAGGCAATCACCGTCGATTGGACCGGTGGGCCTTCGTCACCCCGCACGTACATATCCAGCGCTCTTTGTCGCTTGCTTTCAACTTTGGTGGTTCTTTTTGCGCTCATCTTTTCACTCCTTATTTTGATCGCCTTCGTATTGTCTCCAAATTATATTACTAAAAGGATAATGACAATTTCCTTCTATGTAAACAGATATCGCATTTAACATCGAAGCATCCGCGTGAGTAAAACAACGTAAACTCAATCTGGCATTCTTACTTCGAATAAACAATTGTAGACTTAATCGCACGGCGTAAATTTTCCTCGTGAGGCTTCGAAGCGACTCGATTGCCGTACTTTAGCATCAGCGATCGCGGCTGATCGTGAACCTGTTCGACCGGCACAATCGGGTCCAGGATCAAATAGTCATCACCGTTCGGCGTGCGATGCACAAGGATAATCCAATGTTGTTCGACATTCGAATCGAACAGGCCATTATTGGGCGTCGTGTCGACCTGGGCCAAGACAATAAAACCGGCGGCCAGCGCATTGTCGATGCGTTCCATTGGGTCTTCGCCCGTCCAAACACTGAAGGGGATATCGTCATCCTCGAATGAACACAGGTTACGACCCTGGCGCAGGCCGGGCAAGGCCATGGCCGGGGCGATGAATTGCACGTTGGAACCGATGAAACCACTGTCATCCAGGCCTTTCAGTTGCTCGTTCAACTCGTCCGGATTCAGGCGCAGGCTATATGCCGTCAATGTCATCGCCATACAGGTCATCAAACAACCCCATTTCTCGACGGTCTGCGTGCCGTGGCCTAAATTCCGCCGGGCCCAGCGCGAGTCCAGCTGTGAGTACCAGGCCGATGGATCATTGAGCAGCCGGCCAAGCGCAGTTCCTTGATCCGCGGCCGGCCGGTCGCCGGAAACAGGTGTAGCAGGTGTGGCGACGATCTTGACCCACATCGGATCACCGAAGAAGGCTCCATGATCGTCCTGCATGCGCCACAGACTGGCGTAACGGGTGGCGCGACCGTCGATGGCCGGCGGCGTTATCATAGGAATTGTCAAAATAACTTCATCGCCCGGATGGGCCTCCGGCACGACGTGGGCTGCCACACCGCGCGCCATCTGAATGTCGCCCTGGGCAAAGACGAGGCGGAAGCCGCTCCCCCAGTGGCGATTACCGCTATTGCGCACGGCCCATTGCTTATGAAAATCGGTGCCCGCCACAAAAGGCGTTCCGTCTGCCACGGTATGGTCGCGGAGGTAGGTCACACCCGACGTCCGGGTATTGGTCCCGCCGGTAGGACGGGGGACAACCGTGATTTCGACAAACAAATGGCCAAAAGCCACTCCGGCTGGATCGCGCAATTGCCAGCGACTGCGGTAGAGCCGCCCTGACTGTTCCGGCGCGGTCATTGTCAGGCTGATTTCAACATCCTTTCCCGGCCCGACCGGAACCGGTGAGGCGACAGTCGCCAGCTCGAACGTAGTCGAGGTCAGCATCGGGCTGCTGTTGGAATCTTCAGGTACATAAACCAACCGGTAGCCGTCTCCCCAGGTCGTGGTGCCCGTGTTTCTAAAATGCCAACGATTGGTGAATGTTTCACCGGCTGGAACAGCGTTGGTATTGGTCAGCGTCGTGGCGAATGACAGGAATTCGACTTTGGATTGCCCGGCCAAACTCTCCAACCCGGCCGCAGCCAATTCGGTCAGTCCTTGCCGTCCTTGAGCCTTCATGTTTTGGAAGGCGTCAAATATGTGCGGCTTGGGCTGGTTGTCGGCGGTTAATATACCGGAGTTGCGCATCAAGTCTGTCCAGGCAAACCAGATAAGGACCGGCACTGTCGATGCATAGCGATTCGCAACCTCGTCAACGATTTCGCCCATGTACGTGGCGATATCCTGATAATGTTCCGGGCCGATAGGTGTGTCGCTGGCCACACCGATTTCGGTGATCCACACCGGCAGGTTAGGAAACGCTTTTTTGAAACGATCAAGCGAGTCGGATAGTTTACCGATAGAAGCATAATTGAATAGTGCTAATTTAACGTAGCGGCCGTAAGGATGGATTGCCAGGGCATCCACCGGCAGTCGTCCCCCCAATCGGGTGTGCACATCCCGGGCATAGCGTATGGCGTTGTCCGGGCCGGTGTTCAGCCCGCCAAAGATGATCGTCCCCGCGGGGTGAGCGCGCCGGATGGCGGCCTGAGCTTTATCCAATACCAAGGCATAATGCTCAGCAGCAAAACCAATAGCCGAATGGTTGTCTGGCCCGCTATCTTGCTCATTGAAGATCTGATAAGCAACATGATCGCCGAATTCGGCGCAAACAGTCGCGACGCGGCCACAGGCGTGGGCAAAGATTTCAGCATATTGTTCCCAGCCACCATTTTCCCAGGGTGCGTTACCCCACTCGGTGTCTTGATGCAAAATGATCAGCGACTTAATCCCGGCGTTGGCGTAGGTCTGAATGAGCTTTCGATAGCGTTGCTGGTAAGCGTCCTCGGGACTCAGGCGCAGCCGCGAAGCCCAAAAGACCCAGCGCACCCAGCTGATTCCGGACAATCGATCAACATCCAGCCCGTGGGCGTCGGGGTTAATGTTCATGCCGATCTCTACAGTTTGACCGGATGGAGCATCCGGCGTGGCGTCATCTTCGGCCGCTCCGCCAATAACAGCGATCCGCAGCCAGCGTGTTCCGCCGAACGGTTCGCCACTGGCGTTTTCCAGTCGCCAATGAAAGGCATAGGCTCCGGGCTGCAGCGGCGCGACCAGATCCAGCGTGAGCTCGACCGTCTCCCCCGGATCGACTTGATGGCGGTTGGAAATCTGCTTCAACGAATAGACCGGCTTAGCGCCCATCTTGTCTCTGGCTGTCTGTTGTGTATCGGCCGTGGGCTCATCCAGATAAACCAGCCTGAAATCACTTGTCCAAGGTGCGGTACCGGTGTTCTTTAAAGTCCATACACCAGAAAATTGGCGACCGGGCTGCAGATTATTGAAATCCCCGGCACTGTTTCGGAAACCGAGGACATCATAGCGTAGAGTCTCGGCCGCGCTGACGACGATAGCCCGCATCCAGCGTATTGGCCCAAACTGTTTTCCGGCCGGATTTTGTAACTGCCAGTTGGTGCCGTACGTGCCGGTTTTCACCGGCGCTTTGAATTCCAGTGTCAAACTCATCGATTCGCCCGGCCGTACCTCTTCCGGCGCGCCAAGGTCGGTGATGCTTTGAGATGGTATCGCCCCGAGAGCGGTGTTCGTGGTGCTGGCGGTTTCGGGATGGCCCTGCTCAACAAAGAGCAGGCGATAGTCAGCAGTCCAGGTCGTATTGCCACTATTGCGGAAGATCCAGGTACCCTGAAATGATTCATCCGCCGCTACCCGATCCAGGTCAACGCTGGGAGAAAAACCGGCCGCTTCGGCCTCATCCTCAATAATTGGGTTTGAAGCTGCCGGGATGGGGTTGTTTGCGATTGGATCAGACACGGGCAAGTCCTTTTTCAAAACTCATGGCCGCTGAGCACCCTCCATAGTATCGTTTTAAGGTCGGACTTGTCAATGGCCGGTATGATCACTTTCCAGGGTATGGTAGATTCTGATGGCACTCAGGTATGGAGCCCGTTAACCGGTCGCCAGCTTGAGTTCCTTCACCTCCATATACTGTTCTTCCGACAAGGCTAGCGTACCAGCCCGGAAACGGCCCCGAGGGGACAGGACAAGATATTGGTTGTCGAGCCAGCAGACAAATCCGAGCGGGCCACGCGGGCTTTGTTCAGTCAGGAGAACGGTTTGGCCATCAACCTCAAATCGGCAGTGATCTTTTTGCCATTCAAGTCGATACTCATGCCACGATCGCAGATCCAGGTCTAAAGGGACCGAGGCAATACCTAATTGGTGCCGGAAAGCCGGCCACAGTCGCCGGCGCAATGAGGTAATTTGGTTCAGCACCAACATCAATGGGGCTGAGGCTATGGCAATAAGCGCCCGACTGGTGAACGCATCGATTGTTGCGGCGAACCATCCGCGACCCGGCGATCCCGGTGCGAATGGTAAGTCAGCCGGCCTCGATGCAAAAAAGAACCAGACTGCCTGGGGCAGCGCGAGGCGTTTGAAAGAAGGATCGCCATAAGGCGCGTTCCAGAAACCAAAACCAGCCGTGCCGAGCAAGCTGTCCGCCGGATGCGAAAAACGAGCCTGAATATTCAAGATTGTACCTGGCCGGTTGCGGAAATTTGCTGATTGACCGTAGTCGTCAACTTGGGCATCCGCATATCCGGAGATACCGGCCGGTAGAAGAAAGCGGGTTACCGGGCCATCGAGCACCTGGCCGCCATTCACCTCTAGTACTCGGAGTTGGTGGATCATTCTTTGAACCCCCTTTTGCATAGGCTATAATACCAGCTTTGTTGGTGACAGATATTGTTTCCCATCATTTTCCGTCGCTAATTGGAAAGTGGGCAACGGGCAGACAAAATAAATTCCTTTCACCGGCTTTGCACAGGAGCAGACCATTCATGGAAATTATTTGGTACGGCATGAGTTGTTTCCGGATAACGGAACGCAAGCTAGCCACGATTGTCACCGATCCGTTTGCACCCACTTTGGGTCTGGGTGAAGTCAAGCTCAAAAGTGACGTTGTCACTATCAGTCATGACGCCCAGGGTCATAATTACTTGCCTGTTGTCAGTGGCTATGAACATGTTCTAAGGGGACCGGGAGAGTATGAAATAGGGGGCGTTTTCATTACCGGCATCGCTACACCTAGCCGCAATGACGCCTTTAATAATGTCGTCTATGTATTGAATTATAACGGGTTGACGATCGCCCATTTAGGCGATATCGGCAATGTTCCTTCGCAAAAACAGATCGAAGACCTCGAACTGGTGAATATTCTCCTTGTCCCGGTAGGCGGGGGGTCCAGCCTGAGTGCCTCTCACGCGGCCGAACTTGTGTCCATGATTGAGCCGAATGTCGTCATTCCTATGCATTATCAGTTGACAAACCTTAGCCTCAAACTCGACCCGCTGGATAAGTTCCTCAAGGAAATGGGTGTAACCGAGGTCAAAGAGGAATCCAGTTTTAAGGCCACCGGGTCAGATACGTTGCCGGAAGAGACAGAAGTGGTGGTTCTGTCCTACAAGAACTAGGCACGACAGCCGAATGTTCATCTGGCGCTCGCGGCGAGACGGAAAATCAATATGACTGCAAAACTGATCATGCGGTGGGATGTCCGGCAAGAATTAGAGTCCGAATACTTCGAATTCCTGGTTCACGAGTTGATCCCGGCAATGAATAACCTTGGAATTACGGATATTCAAGTGTGGTACACGGCGTTTGGCGAATGCGAACAGAAAATGGCCGAAGGGATCATGTCTTCAACAGAAGACATGCTCCGTATCATCCGCATGGAAGAATGGTCGGATTTAACCGATAAGCTAAATGAATTTGTTATAAATTTCAGTCTGAAGGTGATTCCAGCCACGAGAGGATTTCAGATCTAAGTAGCTGAAGCGGCATCACTGCCGGATGACGTGCTTGAAGACGAAGCCTTTGAACTAGTCGAGTCAGTGCTTTCCGAAGTCTCTTTTGATTTGGGCTTGGATGCTTTGCCGTTAACGGTGCTGGCGCGGTTGTCAGTCACATAAAAACCGCTACCTTTGAACACAACTCCGACCGAACTGACAATACGGCGCACACCTCCGGTGCACACCGGACACTCCGTGAGCGGATCGTCCACCATGCGCTGGCGAACCTGGAATTCATGATCACACTCGTTACATCGATAAGTATACAGTGGCATTCGCTAAACACCTCGGTAGCAAAAAGCTGCCTATGGTACAGATAACCAATTCGTGATTGTATAGGTTACTAACCCGGATGACAAACCGAGTCTAATCTTATCTCACGCGTTTTAGTTTTGGATTAGCGTAGCGGATGTAACCGTTAACCCCGCAATCGCTATCATGTTGTCTGATGGGACGGCTCAGTTCTGTCCGGCAGAAAGAAACTGACCTTGCCACCGCCTTCAGCAGGGTTTTCCGCCCAGATACGGCCATTATGCGCCTGGATGAGGCTGCGGGCGATGGCCAGCCCTAACCCGGCGCCTCCTGTTGCCCGGCTCCGGGCTTGTTCACCGCGATAGAATTGCTCAAATATGAAAGGTAAGTCAGCTTCGTTAAAGCCCGGCCCGCTGTCGCGAACGGTAACGATGACTCCTCCGTCGGCCCGTGTAGCCTTGATGTTGACTAATCCACCGTCGGGAGTATACCGGATGGCGTTAGCGGTCAAATTGCCCACCACCCTGCTGATCTTGCTAGCGTTCATCCAGACAGGATCAATGCCGGGCTCAACCGATCCGTTCAGGACGATCCGCCGCTTCATCGCCAGTGCCTGGAAGCTCTCCAGGCAATCGGAAACCAGATCGCTCAGGGAGTCGGGTATGATCTCCAGGGTCACGCCCCCAGCATCAAGCTGGGCCAGTTCGAAAAGATCATCGATCAATCCATTCAAGGCAACAACATCAGCCCGGATGCCCTGATAGTAGCGCTGCGTCATTTCCGGGTCGTTCACCAGTCCGTCATGGAGTGCTTCCACCCGCGCCCGAATACTGGTCAGTGGCGTGCGCAAGTCGTGGGACGTCCAGGCGATCAGATTACGTCGAAGGATTTCCAATTCTCGCTGGCGGTCGGCCGTCGCTTGCAATTGCCCGGCCATCTCATTAAAGGAGACGCTGACTCGGGCGACTTCATCGCGTCCTGTGACTGGCACGCGGGCGTTCAGGTCTCCCTCGGCCAGCCGGTCAGCAGCATTGGCCAGTTGCTTCAACCCGTCGGTAACGCTGGTTGATATGTACAGACCATAGGTTGTGGCAATAATGGCGGCAAATAAAAGCAATACGCCGCTAAGAATCAGATCGTGATCGCTGAAAAACATCTGGCGTTGCAACAGCCACACATTGAACAACGTTACCACAGCCGCCCACACATAGGTGAGCATCAAGGTCAGGGTGAGTGATGAGGATCGGGTCCATCCCTGACTATAGATCAGATACCCCAGACCGACCGACACGATACACGACAGGGTCAACACGATGACCAGTTGAGCCAGTTCGCTGAACGGCAAACCCATCAATTCGTACATCAGAATCGATGCGGCGATTAACGCTAGGATGACGCCGGCTACTAATATCCGCCATGGCTTGTCGCTAAACCAGGTGGCGATACGATCCGCACCACTCAACGACGCCGATTCGTTCATTGGCTTCCTCCCGGCTCAAATTTATAACCAACGCCCCACACCGTCTGTAGATAAACGGGGTTGGCGGGGTCTGATTCGATTTTCTCGCGCAAGCGCCGGATGTGTACGGTGACCGTACTGGGATCAAGATAATCAGAGAATCCCCAAACATTCTGTAACAGTTGGTGGCGGCGAAACACCTGGCGGGGATGAGTAGCCATGAACCAGAGGAGGTTGAATTCAGTGGCGGTTAGTTCTATCTCTCGTCCCTGCAAGATTACGTCGCGCGTTACTGGATCGATGCGTAGATCGCCGAAATCAATGGGTGACTCGGTCTCGCCGGAGATGTTCTTGCCGTAGCTACGTCTCAGGACGGCCTTCACCCGCGAAACAAGCTCGGTCGGAGAAAATGGTTTAGTAACGTAGTCATCAGCGCCCAAATCCAGGCCATAGATGCGATCCGTCTCCTGGCTTCGGGCGCTAAGCATGATGACCGGCACATCAAGGGCCGGGTTCTCGCGCATCCGGCGAATAAGAGTTGTGCCGTCAATATGCGGGAGCATAATGTCGAGGATGACCAGACTAGGTCGCTCGGCTTGTAAGGCCACCAGCGCCTCCGTTCCGTTGGCCGCCGAACGCACCCGAAAGCCTTCACGTTGCAGATATAGGCTGACCACTTCGACGACTGAGGCTTCATCATCGACGATGAGAATATCGCCGGCCGTAGCCGGGCGTTGTACAAATTCCGTCATATCTTTTAAGTTTAGCCGATTATTGCTTACGAGAAGCTTACAACCCTCTATACAATCAGGGTGGCATCGCCGAAAGAGTAGAATCGATATTCGGCTTGAACCGCTTGTCGATAAGCTGCCAGTATCTCTTCTCGCCCGGCGAAAGCGGACACCAGCATCAGTAAGCTGGAGCGGGGAAGATGGAAATTGGTGATCAGGCCGTCTATCGCTCGAAATCGATAGCCGGGATGGATGAAAAGATCGGTATAGCCTTCAAATGCGGCGACCGGTTTCCAGGGGCAAATGTTGGTTGTTTCGCCCGACGCATCGCGCTGGCTAATGTCTTGGTAGCTACCTGTCAGCCCGGCTGAGCGTAAAGCGGCGGATTCCAAAACGCGGGCGGTCGTCGTGCCTACGGCAACGATCCGTCCTCCGGCCAGTTTGGCCTCGTTGATTCGCCGCGCCGCTTCCGGCAAGAGCTTAGCCCACTCGCTATGAATGACGTGGTCAGCAACCAGCTCGGCGGCGACAGGCTTGAACGTATCCAGTCCAACGTGCAAGGTGCACAACTCGAATAACACTCCCTGCTCGCGGAGTTGGAATAACAAATCCGGAGTAAAATGCAAGCCGGCCGTAGGAGCCGCAGCCGAGCCTGCCGGGCGAGCATAAATAGTCTGGTAACGTTCCGGGTCATCGAGCCGTTCGTGAATGTAGGGAGGTAAAGGCGTATACCCCAGGTTTTCGATCCAGTCTTCTACCGGCCGATTAAAGGTCAGTTCCCGTTCTCCTCCGTCGCCCGCCCCTGTCACTCCGGCGGTGATCGAAGTTGTGGTTCCTTGATGATCCAGAACGACCAACGACAAGCCAGGGTTTATATGACGTCCGCCCACCAGAGCTGACCAGATATGTTCCCCCGTTTTCTCCAACAAGAGTATTTCTACCCGGCCACCGGTGGGTTTCGAGGCATAGAGGCGTGCCGGAATAACGCGGGTATCGTTGGCGACAAGGATATCGCCGGACCGCAAAAATCGAGGCAGATCGCGAAATTGATGATGCTCGATGTCGCCGGTCGCCCGATCGATCACCAGAAGACGGCCGGCGTCGCGCGGTGTCGCCGGATGCTGGGCGATGAGGGATTCCGGCAGTTCGTAGTCGAATTCACTCACATTCATAATAGTGCAATCCAGATTTTCATCGTGCGAATGGCAATTCAATTGGATCGCTCGATATATGCCGGCAGCACACTGTTTATCTTGATCAGGACATATTCAGTCTCACCTTGTCCAGGTAAGCTTGCTCCAGATCGATGCCGGTATAATTCGCCAGATTTAGCAGGTGGGCCAGCAGGTCAGCCAGTTCTTCTCGCAGGACGGCTCGATTCTTCTCGATTGCTGCTTCAAAGGTCGCCCCGGCGGTATGGCCAAGCGCGACCTCCCGTCGACTGACCGTCCAAATCTTCAAAAGTTCGGTGGATAATTCACCGATTTCCTCTATCAGCAACATATAGTTGAAAAAGAGGTCCGACTCAATGCCGTTGGAGGAATTCAAATCGCGATGAAATTGCTGGAATGCTGCGACCCGGCCTTGTTGCAGGTCTTGAAATTGGATATTAGCGCCATTAAGGGCCGGTGTGTGCTCCAGTTCCTGGACGATAAGATTCCGAATGTATTCCAAGTCCACCGGGCGGGAGAGGAAGTCCAGTTCGTTGGTGTTGATAGTCAACACGGGAGTGTCATTCAACCGGGACAGCCAGGCATCATAGGCGGAGGCGACTTCCCGAATGTAGTCCGGATCGATATCGCGCTCGAACGGCCGGTCGCGCAGGGCAATGCGACGCATGAGCACGTCGTGGTCGGCGCGTAGATAGATGATCAAGTCCGGGCGGGGAATCTTCTCACCCAAAGCGGCATGAACGCGGCCATACATGGCCAACTCGTCATCCTTTAGATTCAGCCAGGCAAATAACTCGTCTTTAGCGAAGGTATAGTCGGAGATCAACACTCCCTGGCGCAACGCCTTGGGCACAGCTTGATATTGTTGCTGATAACGGCTGAGTAAGAAGAAGATCTGGGTCTGAAAAGCATACCGTTCGCGGTCCTGGTAAAACCGGGGTAGGAACGGGTTATCTTCGACTACTTCCAGTAATATCTCGGCTTCATAATGGGGTTGGAGCAAACGAGCCAGTGTCGTTTTGCCCACGCCAATGACACCCTCGATAGCAATAAATTTGTGGTTCATAGGATCAAATATAATTGGTTCAAACTTGGCTGAATTCTGCACGAAGTAATTCTACCTGATGAGGTTTGTCCGCATCCATAGCTATCTCGGCCCGATCAAATAGGACAGCGCTGGTTGGCATTCCCAGAATTCGACCGGCTGTCTCTTCGATATCCTCGAACGTAACCCGCCGGAAGAGAAATTTAATCAGCATTCCTAGGCCCACGACCCTGGCAACTTGCCACGGCTTTTTTCTCGCCCCGGTTAACGATTCAATTAATTCCTGGTTCTGTTCGACAACCTCCATTCGAGCGATAGCCATATCTCCTCCGGCGACCTCCCGCCCACTGATACGGGAATATGTTCGCTTTGAAAGGGGAAAGCGAGATTCAAGTGTTTCGCGCCCGATAAAACTGTAGTAAACAGCCTTATCCCAAGGCCGGCAGAAATCGATAAACCGATCCACGACTGCCGCGGTGATGGCTGGAATATCGGCTGAGCAACCGAGCACAACCTCCATCTGCGGCTGGTGGTGGCGAAACCAGGCTATTCCGGCCAGCATATTGGCGAACATACTCCCCTGATCAGCCACGAAATAGACCGGCCGGTTGAACAGAAAGTTTTGTTGAGATGCTATTTCGGGATCGATCCCGACGACCAGAATATCTTCAACCTCCTTTGAGGATTGCAATGCCTCTACTATTCGCTCCAGCATCGTGCGGCCGCCCATATCGATCAGGGCTTTCGACCGGCCATTGGTGTAAAGATATAGTGGGTCCTCCGGGCTAACTTCACCCCCGGCCAGAATCAAACAATGCATAACAGGTTTGACCTCAATCCGTACGTTTTAAAAATTTTAGCGGTATTGGCTTGATCAGAAAAGTGTAGTCCGTTAACTGAAAGCTGGCTAAACGCTACTCCAGATTGGTCTGAACGGGCAGGTACCATTCCCATTTATACAAATTTTCTACAGGAACGACATATTGCAAGGCGGTCTGGGCGTCAATGCGACCCCAGCCGAAGACATGGTTCGGCACGGCAGTGTTACTATCGCCGCTGCATCCCCTGTTTGATACTAGAGGTAATGCAGTTTGAGTGATCGCCTGCTCCAGCAGGTCGACATTACCCGCCACCGCCGGGTTAGCCGAAACCAGCAATGCAGCCAATCCAGCCACATGCGGCGCGGACATGCTCGTGCCACTGAGCGAGATATAGCCATTGCCCGGAATACTGGAACGAACATTGACGCCAGGCGCCACAATGTCAGGCTTCAGATGATTAATGCCGTCTACCGTAACCGGTCCCAGGCTGCTGAAAAAGGCGATTTGGTTCAACATGTCTGTCGCCCCGACGGTGAACGATGCATCATAGATGGCGGCCGGTTGATTGATGGACCCGCATCCGGACCCGCCGTTGTTGCCGGCTGAGTGAACCGTCAGGATACCCGCCGCGCGGACATTTTCGACCACCTGGCGTAGAACATCGGCCGCGATACAGCCCTCGGATGGCGGGCACGACCACGAGTTATTTACGATATGCGGCGCTTGGGTGGGATCGCCATCGGTGAAGGAATTGCCGCCGAACGGGTAAGGGGCGATGAACCATTCATAGCATTCGGTGTAGGTTGCGGGCGTACCCCAGCCCTCTTCCATGTTGCGGCAACCGATCCAGCTTGCGCCGGGAGCCACGCCGATTTGATTGGCCTCACCCTCGTCGCCGACCATCGTTCCCATCGTGTGAGTCCCGTGATGCCCATCATCGCAGGGAACTGGTGAATCGAATCCACAAGGATTGCCCGGCAAGGTTGCCGGGTTGTTCTCATGAATCGCGTCATGCCAATTAAAGTTGTGGTCGGCCGATTGGCCGTCCCAACCGCGATACTTGTTGACCAGAGCCGGATGCGTCCAATCGTAACCGGTATCCTGACCGCCGATTACCGCGCCCTGACCAGTAATGCCAGAGGCCCAGACCTCTGGTGCACCGATTAAAGCGATGTTCCATTCGATTGCCTCATTCCGGCGTCCATCCTTGTTTAAGGAATCGGGTGTCGGCAGTTGGATCTGCTGCCAGGAATTACTGTGGAGTCGGGCAACGTCCTCTCGTTGGGCCAGCAAGCGGGCCAAATCACCATCGCCGTGAACCCGGATTAGATTACTCACCCAGTAAGGTTTGTATTCAATACCACGGGCGTTCAGCAAGGCGAGTAGGGGAGCTTGGGATTGTTCGGCAACGGTTGTCAGCGTCTGGTAGACAAACCGGCCACGCTCATCCTTATCAACTATGGCCGATGCTGCACTCAGATCAGCTTGTTCATTGAGGACTACCAGGAATTCGACCTCGGATTTGAGGCTCAGATCGGCCGCTAACCTCGGGTCAATTTTGACGGGCACGTTATTGGCACCATAGGCTCTGGCGGAGATGAACAACAACAGGTAAGTGCTGACCAGAAAGAATCTGTTGGCTGATTTATTCATTGTAAAGCATGGGACAATAGACCGAAAAGCCGGGTTTTTATTTTCCCTAAAGCCGATCAAACTGATCGACGGTTGGTTCCGCTCAACAAAACCAATCTTCCGTCAGGCGTGGTGGGGCTGGTTTGATGAGGCGCAGCGCCGGGCGGGCAGGAGGTCTGCGTCCAGCCATGCCGTAGGCTAGCCGCTCAATTTCGGTAAAAGTTTCATACGGATCACTCCTGGCCTGTTCGGCCAGCAGTGCCACGTGCTGCTGTAATTCATCGACACAAGGATCTTGACTGCGCCATTCATAACTGAATTGGGCCGGGTTCAACTGGCCTCGCCAATTAACCGAATCAGATGTGTTCAACAAATCGCTATTGGGCGGTACTAGGAGACGGATTGATAATTGGACGGCCGGTACGTTTTGGATCAGATCGCGCTCACGGATCCAGTCCAGCAATTCAATATAATTCTCCAGCGTTGTCCAGGGAGTGAACGGTAACCAGGTCGGTTGAACGGGAAGCTCAGCTTGGCGCAGTATGGTCAGGGCCTTATCCATGTCGGCGCGGCTATGGCCTTTATTCAACCGCACCAGAATATCATCACTAACGTGTTCGAAGGCAGAAACGACAAACCCTGCTCCCAGTGAACGCAATTCCAGGAAAAGTTCTTGGTGTTGAAGGATATGCTCGACCTTGGTTGTGAAATCGAAAGTCACCCGCGGGAATTCGGCGTGTAAGGCGCGGGCGATTTTCATGACATGTCCCGGCCCATTTAGGAAATCGGGATCACCGAACGTGATATGATCGGCCCTTGCGGCTACCTGATTGCGAATATCCGCCATGACGGTTTCCTGGGCCACGACGAAGAAACGACCGCCATAAACCGGCACAACGGGACAGTGACGACAAGTGTGGAGGCAGCCGCGACTCGCTTCGACATACCCGGCCCGATGGCTGTGACCGTTGGCTTGATAATGAGCGTATACAGATAAATCCGGCAAACCGGTGCGATCCGGCTCGGGCAATGTCAGCCGGGTGAGATGAGGGCGGCTTCGATGAGTTGCCGTGCTTACGCCGGGAATGGCAATTTTGCGCTTTTCGGATTCATCCAGATCATCCACCAACAAATAATCGACCAAATCTACCAGCGGCACTTCTACTTCACCGGCGATGACCGAATCGCCGATGCCGTTCAGCAGGTAATCGGCATTCAGCCAGGCATAAAGACCGAAAAAACAAATGTGAGCGGTTGGATTTAACTCGCGGATTTGCGCGGCGACTTTAGTGCCCAAGCGTAAGGCCGTGTGCATTGGCACGGAAATGCCGACAAAACGAGCCTTGACGGCTGCTTCGCGCGGCAAAGGCTCAACAGCCAGGTCGACCGCGGTTAAATCGTGCCCCGCCTGCCGCAAAGCCGCCGCCGGCCAGGCCAAACTTAGGGGCTGGTGACCCATTTCGTAACAGGCCAGCAACAAAATATCGGATTGGGCCATAGTCTATTTGCGCGCTGGTCCGCCTTTGCCACCGGCAACAGGCGCACCGGCAACGCCGGCTTCAGGCCCTTCGTTGAACAGGAAGGCTTCCATCTGCTCAAATAAGAATTCCTGGGCGCGCGGGTCTGCCATATTGAGGCCGTAGTGATTGATAATCAATCGAGCCTGGTCTTGCCATTGATTGTAGGCAAGTTTGGAAATGTTGTCGTAGATGCGCTGGCCCAGCGGGCCGGGGAAGGGAGGCCGATCGAGCGCCGGAAGCTCTTCGCCCAACTTGGCGCATTGCACAATGGTGATGGTCTTGGTTTCTCTAGCCATAATGTTCTCCGGGAAAGAAATCCCTGCTCGCAAAGTCTATCGATATAGTTAATGATAAGACTTCTTCCGTTCATTCGCAAAAGGCGGGTGAACATATAAACAGGTTTTCATAGTTCGATGCCTATCTTGGCCGGGTATGGCTATAATTGGGCTATGAGCGCCTTCGATCGCTCTCGTGTCCCGTTGCGCCTATTATTCCTCGGGCTGCCTGCTGGTATCTCGGCGTTAACACTCCGCAAATTACTCGACGAGGCGTTTGACATCGTCGGGGTTTTGGTTCCGGCTTCTTGTGTACCTCATCTATTGGTTGGAAAAAACCAATCGGTCAGTTTATTGGAGCCCCATCTATCGTTGCCCGTGCTCACCGGCAACGCCCTCGAAGAATCGAATACCCTGGCCATCGCCTGGTCTGCTGGTTTGCCGGTTTGGGCGGTCGCTGAATTCAATCATTTGGAATCGCAACCCCTGATTGAAGCGCTGGAGATTGACGTAGCGTGTGTCGCTTGCTTCACCCATCGTATCCCCCTCTCAACTTTACTATTACCGAGATTTGGTTTCTTAAACATTCACCCGTCGCTATTGCCCGCCTATCGCGGGCCAGTGCCGCGCTTCTGGCAATTGCGTGATGGTGCAGCTACCGGCGTGACCGTCCATTACCTGGATGAAGTATTAGACACCGGCGATGTGGTGGCCCAGACAAGAGTCGATCTGCCGGAGGGTGTTAGCGGCCCGGAAGCCGACCGCCTGCTGGCCCTCTCCGGTTTTGATCTTTTGCGGGGGATACTCTTTGACCTGTCGCGAGACATCATCCGGCGGTGGTCACAACCGGATGGTGGCACTTACTTCGGCTACCCGAGAACGAAAGATTTTTCCCTTTCAACAGGGTGGCCGGCACGACAGGCTTACAATTTCATGCGCGGGACGGCTGATTGGGAGCAAACCTATTCTATTGCTGTGGCCGGCACCACTTTCTGGCTCAACCACGCCGGTAGTTACGAAGATCAGAGACAGTTAACCGAACCCTATCAATTGGATGGGGATCATATTGCCGTTAATTTTTTTCCTGGAGTCCTGCGTGGGCGAATAGTCAATCGAACCGGCCAAATAAGGAGATCGCCGTGAGAACCTGGCGCCTGTTCATTTTGATGGGGACTTCGGTTGCAGCCCTGGTTGGACTCATGCTTGTGATTGGCTTGGTGACCAGTCCAACAGCGGCCCTGCACGCCACTTCCGGCCATCAAATATTGATTGAAAGTGTGTTATTTGATGGCTACGCGCTCAACGACATGGATGAGGCCGTGCGACTTTTGAATGTCGGTATCGCTCCGGTCCCCCTTAAAGATTGGTCATTGAGTGACGGAAGCACAACCGTGGCTGTGATAAAAGATGACCTGACGCTTGCTCCGGGGCAGGGGGTCTGGTTAACGCGAGACATGGCGTCGTTTCGCGCATCATTTGGCGAGGAAGCAAATTACCAGCCGGACCGCTGGCCGGGCTTTGCCAATGAGGGTGATGAGGTTCTTCTGATCGATGCGGCCGGCCAATTCATCGATGTGCTCGTCTATCTGGGCGGTGATGTGAGCTCGCCTGGCTGGTCGGGTTCGGCGGTGTCGCCATACAAGGTAGCCGGCGTGTTTGCGGCCGAAGGCCAACTCCTCTACCGGAGACGTGATCCGGCGACTGGGATGCCGGTTGCGGATACAGACAGCGCGGCCGACTGGGCGCAGATGACGGCCGACGCGATCAACGGACGCAAGGTTCGTTATCCTGGCTGGCAGCTTGACAAATATTACTTACCGCCCTCGATCACAGCTACATCAACGCTCATCATCGCCGTTGCGCCGGACAATGCCTACGAAACGCTCCGGGAGGTCATCTCCAGCGCCAAAGTATCTATCGATGTAGCGGCACTAACCCTGGAGAATATTCGTATAGGTGAAGCGCTGGCTGCCGCTGCCCGGCGTGGGGTAGAGGTCAATGTGTTACTGGAAGGCGGCCCGCCCGGCGGCTTGTCCGATCAAGAGCGGTATGTATGCCGTCAGCTTGAATCTGCCGGTGGCGCCTGCTGGTTTATGATCAACGATGCGGCACGGCGAATCTATGACCGGTATAGCTACATGCATGCCAAATACATGATTATTGATGGAGATACGGCTGCTATCAGCAGCGAGAACTTCAGTCCGAACAGCATGCCCTTCGATGATAAAACGGACGGCACTTGGGGAAGGCGAGGAGTGGTGTTATTGACGGATGCGCAGGAAGTCGTGGACCATCTGGCAACGATCTTCGCCGATGATCTGAACATTGGCCATGCCGATATTTTCCGCTGGTCAGCCAAGGACCTGATTTACGGCGCGCCGCCTGCGGGATATATGCCGCTGTTGGATTCCGGTGGCCTGACCTACACGGTGCGATATCCCGAACCGATCGTATTTAAGGGCACATTCGCGTTTGAGTGGGTCCAAGCGCCGGAGAATGCTTTGCGGGAACATAGCGGGTTGTTGGGCCTCATCAATCGGGCTGGGGCAGGTGATCGGCTGTTGGTACAACAATTGGCCGAACGGCCCTATTGGGGCCCCACAACCAGCAACCCTACGGATGATCCCAATCCCCGGCTTGAAGCCCTGATAGCAGCGGCCAGACGAGGAGCCAATGTCCGGCTCCAATTAGACAGCTTTTTCGATGATCCGGCGAGCAAGGTCAGCAACGCCGCAACATGTCTCTACGTGAATACCATTGCCTACCATCAAGCGCTAGCCATGCGCTGCAGCTTGGGAAACCCGTCTGGCCTGGGCATCCACAACAAGATGGTCTTGGGCTGGGTGGGTAGTCGGGGGTATGTTCATATTGGAAGTCTCAATGGCACAGAGTTATCGAGCAAAGGCAATCGCGAAATAGCCCTTCAGGTTCAATCCGACGAAGCGTTTGCCTATCTTGCACGTATGTTTGAGGGCGATCTTGGCCCCATAACGTATATGCCGGTAGCCATTGCCAATTTTCAGGGAGCTGCTGATCACCTGCTTATCAGCGAGATCGTTTATGACACTCCCGGGCCGGATGAAGCCGAATACATCGAACTGGTCAATCCAACCGGAGTGCCGGTGAACTTGGACGGATACACCCTCGGTGATGCCGTCTATCTGACTGATTTCGAGGACCGGCGACTTTTTCCACCGGGGACTATTCTCATGCCCGGCCAGACCCTCGTGATTACCTTAAGTGCTGTGGCGTTTCGAGCGGAATTCGGTGTGAACCCTGACCTTGAAATCGTCGATACCGACTCCGACGTACCGAATATGCTCGATGATCCCACCTGGGGCGATCCGAAAGCCCTGTTGCAACTGGGAAATAGTGGCGATGAAGTCATGCTATGGCGAGGAAGCGAGTTGGTGGATGTAGTTGCTTATGGCGGCGGTAGCCATCCTTCCGTAGTAAGTTGCCCATTACTGCTCCCGCCGGACCGCAGCCTTTTTCGATCGCCTTATTGGGTGGATACTGACAATTGCCCGGATGATTTCAGCACTTCGCCCTTTCCCAGCCCCGGCCGGTTGCCGTGAGCGTAAAGCCCCGCCAATACGGGGCTTTTGGGGCGAGAATGAGGGGGACTCGGAAATTTTAAGCGAATCTGAATATCGTTCCGATTATGGTCGGAATAGATCATTGTTCCGTCAGCAACCGATCGATCTCCCCGCGAATCGACGACAAATCATCCAGGCGCAAATAGACGATGGCGTAGCGAATGTAGGCCACCAGATCAAGCTCCTTCAGCTTGCGGATGACCATATCGCCAACGACGCGACTTCTGACTTCTTCCTGTCCCATTCGTTGTAACTCAGATTCTATTTCACCGGCGACTCGCTCAATGTCGGCCGCGGAGATCGGTCGTTTGGCACAGGCCACCCGGATACCATCAAGCAACTTGTCACGGGAAAATTCTTCCCGTGAGCCATCCTTCTTGATCAGCAGTGGCGTGGCCAGAATCGGCCGCTCATAGGATGTAAATCGTTGCTCGCATGATTCACACACGCGCCGGCGGCGCGTGCCACCGCGCCGATCGTGACTGGTATCAATGACATGTGTTTTTTCGTAATGACAATTAGGACAGCGCATTGTCCCGGCCTCCGTGGTGAATAGATTGCAGGGGTTTCGGACCACACCGGCATATATCGGGTTAATCAGCCATCAAGGACCCCAATATATGCCGCCCTGCCCATCATTTTACCACGGAGGCATTTGTCAACAACCGAAAAACGACCATTGATCGCCTGCTTACTGTCTCTTCCGCAGAAACGCCGGCACTTCCAGATCATTGAAGCGATAGGCATCTTGACCCGATGGACGGCTTTGCTGACCGGGCCGTGTGGCCTGGCTGTTGCCTTGCGCGCTCACTGGTGCCGATTCACGGGCTGGTGGCCGCTGTGACATCGCTCGCGCCGTTTGCGCCGACGACGGTCCGGCCATCTGGCGCATCGGCATCGTATGCTCAAAACCGGTGGCGATAACCGTGATGCGGATCTTGTCGCTCATCTTCTCGTCGATGACCGCGCCAAAGATCAGGTTGACATCCGGGTGCGCTGTCTCGCGAATGATGGCCGCGGCTTCATTGATTTCATACAGCGTCAGGTCCGGGCCTCCGGTGACATTGAAGAGAATGCCGCGTGCTCCGTCAATCGTCACATCGAGCAAGCGGCTGGACAGCGCCTGCATGGCAGCCTCCCGCGCTCGTTCATCGCCTGAGCCTTCTCCAACCGCCATCAACGCCGCGCCACCCATGGACATGATCGTTTTGACGTCGGCAAAGTCCAGATTAATCAGTCCGGGAACGGTGATCAATTCGCTGATACCCTGAATTCCCTGGCGCAAGATGTCGTCAGCCATTCGGAACGAGTCGAGCAGGGACACGCGCTTGTCGGCTGTTTCCAACAAACGATCGTTGGGAATGACGATCAAGGTGTCGACATGTTCCTTTAGCTGCTCAATTCCCGTTTCGGCCGAGCGTGAGCGTTGAGCCCCTTCAAAGCTGAAGGGGCGCGTGACAACGCCGATCGTCAGCGCGCCGGCATCCCGCGCGGCCTGAGCTACCGTCGGCGTAGCCCCGGTTCCCGTGCCACCACCCATGCCTGCTGTCACAAAGACCATATCTGACCCTTGCAACGTTTGCCTAAGCTCCTCGATAGATTCCTCGGCCGCGCGAGCGCCCGTATCAGGATCTCCGCCCGACCCGAGGCCGCGGGTCGTCCGCTCGCCGATGGCGATACGGATAGGTGCCTGGCTGCCCAGCAGGGCTTGCTGGTCGGTGTTGATGGCGATGAACTCGACACCAGCGATATTTTCGCTGATCATCCGGTTCACGGCATTGCTGCCGCCTCCGCCTACACCGACAACTCGAATAAGGGCCGACCCTTCTGTAGCCGGCATTCTCTGCGCATCTCTTCCTCTATAGTCCACGTTCATGTCTCATAACCCCTCTGACTTGAAATTCCGATAAGATGTCGACAATTCTGCGGAGATTTACCCCGGCAGTAAGGTCCTGAAAAAACTGCTCACCCGCTTGCCCCACAGGCTGGGGGTCTGGGTGCGCCCCTGATAACGATGGTGGTCTGATGAAGCCCACCGCAGCAGGCCGACGCTTGTGGCGTAGGCCGGACTGTGTAAAGAATCGACGAGCCCGACTAAATTCTTGGGAGTGGCCACCCGGGCTGGCACATTCAGGACGCGCTCGGCCACAGTCGTGATACCTCGCAAGAGGGCGGTTCCGCCGGTCAGCACGATACCCGCCGGCAATAACTCGTCATAGCCGGACTGCTGGATATCCTTCAATATCATGTGAAAAATTTCTTCGACCCGAGCTTCCACAACCTGGGCCAGGTCTTGCCGGCCGACCTGGATTTTCTCTCCGCCAAACGGCTCGACGGTGAAGACGAAATCGGGATCGATTTCTGCAGGGCGGCAATCGCCGTATTGAATCTTGGCTTTTTCGGCCACGTCGTACGGCGCGCGCAGGCCGATGGCGATATCGTTGGTGATGTGATAGCCGCCGATGGGTATCACCTTTGTGTGCCAGACAGTGCCCTGTTTATAAAGAGCCAAGTCGGTCGTTCCACCACCGATGTCGGCCAGCAAAACCCCCATCTCTTTTTCGGCCGGTTCCAGCACGGCCTCGGCCGACGCCAGAGCATTCATTACCATATCCTCCACCCGGATCCCGACATTCTCGCAACATTGTTGGAGGTTTTGAACGGCCGAGACAGCAGCCGTCACGATGTGGGCTTCGATCTCCAGGCGGTAGCCATGCATGCCGAGTGGCTGGCGCACGCCTTCATGATCATCGATGGTGTAGTGGCGCGGTATCAGATGGATGATCTGGCGGTTATTGGGAATGGCAATCGCCTGGGCCGTTTCCAAGGCGCGATCGATGTCCTGAGGTGTCACGCCGGTGTCATTGCGACCGATAGCCACCAATCCGCGGTTGTTGGTCGATCCGATATGCTCCCCGGCAATACTAACCAGTCCTTGGGAAAGTTGATAGCCGGAAGTCTGCTCGGCGGCTTCAACAGCGCTAGCCAGGGCGATCGAGGCCGACGGCACGTCGACGACCATACCCTTTCGCATGCCGTTCGACGGTTGCATACCCAATCCGATGATCTGTAGTTCGCGGTTACGAACCGCCCCAACCACGGCGCAGATCTTTGTGGTTCCGATGTCGATGCCAAATATAATGTCTTCCATACGCCATTTCCCCTATTTATGGCGCCAATTGATAATATGGCTTGTACTGGTTGCTGACGCTGATATATTCCGGACGCAACCCTTTACTTAATAAATCTTCGACCAGTGTTTCGTAAACAACCAGTTTTTGATGCATGTCTTCGCCCGTGCCGAAATAGGCGCGCCAGCCCCGGCCGTCTTGATAGCTCAGTCCCCCGGGTGGCCGGTAGTAGAGCCTTTCAATATTAGGCCTTAATTGGCGCAATTGAAGCGCGCCTTTTAGCACCGGCGCGGGGACAAATGCCGCCTGCGCGCCTGTTTCGTTGGTATCAGTCGGTTCCTCATCCCTTTCGTTTGTTTCCTCTTGCGTGCTAGTGCTGGCCGACGACGACCGGTCGGCTTGTTCGGATCCAGTACCCGAACTTCGTAAGGAATTTTGAGCCGGAATCTCCGATACGATAGTCAATAGACCGATGGTCTCTGCCCGGGCCGGCGTTAATCCGCCCTTCTCATTAATCCAGTAAGATTCTTCGCCTTCTTGCCAGGTAGCCAGTGGAGGTTGCTCGCGAATTTGGATCATGACCTCATTGGGCCAGTGGAGGGTAACGGTTGTAGTAATGACCCCTTGGACAGTGTTAATTTGTTCGGCCGCCTGTTGCGGATCGGCGGCAAATATATGATGCCCGGCCAATTCGCTGGCTTCGACAATTGTCGTCGCCTGAATGGTATTTGCCCCTTCGACAGGGATGTAATTTAGATAGAAACGATCATCGTTCCCAATCAAGTAGAGCGTATATAGACACAACCCGACCATCGCAAGGCTAATCCATCGCGTGCTCAGGATAATGTCCTTCAAGCCGTTCAATGGCTGGCTGATGCGTTGGCGACTGTTGCGCTGCTTGCGCTTTTTGGCCGCTTTAGGCATGACCAGGTGAGGCATCGTTGCCGCGCTGCCGGAATAGACCCGGCGCATAGGCGGTTGCTTTCGCAAGCGTTGTTTTTCAGACTGTTTCTTGCGTATGCTCATGATGCTTCGCCCTCGCGGGCTTCCATTTTTTCAATTTCGATTGTGGTCTCCAAGCTCGAACGCTCTTCATAACGCGCCATAGCCAGATTGATCAACCTGTCAATCAATTCCGCATAGCCGATTCCGGTCGCTTCCCAGAGCTTTGGATACATTGAAATACTGGTAAATCCAGGAATGGTGTTGATTTCGTTGACGAAGACAGCACCGCTACGGTCGTCAAGGAGCAGGTCGACCCGCCCTAAACCGGCGCAATCAATCGCTCGATAGGCTTGCACAGCCATTTCCCGAACATTTTCAGCCGTTTCCGGGTCAAGTTCAGCGGGAATAATCAGATCAGACTCATCTTCCGATCCCGGCTCGGCCATGTATTTGGCAATATAGTCATAAAAATCCCGCCGCGGCCGAACCTCGCCGACGACGCTGGCGATTGGATCGTCATTGCCGAGGACCGCCACCTCTAATTCCCGTGCTTGATGAATCCCTTGCTCGACAAGCAGCCGCCGGTCATATCGCGCGGCCTCGTTGAATCCTTTGCGCAATCCCGTGCGGTCATAGCATTTACTGATACCCACACTCGACCCCAAATTGACTGGTTTGGTAAACACCGGAAAAACCATCATTTGCTCAACGTCATAGAGAATGCTTTCGGCATTGTCCAGCCACTGTTGGCGAGTAAAAAGCAGCCAAGGAAGCACCGGCAAGCCGTTGGCTACCATGACATGCTTAAAAATCGCTTTATCCATGCCAACGGCCGAGCCGACAACGCCCGCGCCGACATACGGTAAGCCGGCCAACTCGAGCAAACCTTGAACGGTCCCGTCTTCTCCGTACGGTCCATGCAAGACCGGAAAAATGACGTCTAACCGGGCCATCACCGAAAGGCCGGGCGGCCGTGCGTTCTCGCTGGCTTTGATAGTGCCTTCAGTCCGATCAATACTCATTAACGCCGCTTCCGTGGGTTCGGGAAGCAAGGTCGCCGGGTGAACATCAGCTTCGGCGCCGCTCAAGGCTTCCATAACATCACCGGCAATCCAACGGCCATCTTTCGTGATCCCGATGGGAACGATTTCATAACGGGCCGGGTCAAGGGCATCCATCACTGACCGCGCCGAACGAAGCGAGACTTCATGCTCGCCGGAGCGACCGCCGAATAATACGCCGACGCGAATTTTGCCTGATTGCCCGCTAGTCATATTCATTCAATCAAACCGCCAATCGCCGACAAGCTCTACTTCTAATTCCATCTCGATGCCAAATTGTTCGCGCACACTATTCCAGGCTTCGGCAATCAACAACCGGATGTCTTCGGCTGTCGCTTCACCTTCGTTGATAAAGAAGTTGGCATGCTTCTCTGAAATTGCTGCATCGCCAACGTGAAAACCCTTCAGGCCAGCATTCTCAATTAAATAGCCCGCGTAGAAGTTCTCCGGATTCTTGAACATGGAGCCGGTGCTGGCACCACCTGGTTGGTGTTCCTTTCGATAGGCCGAAAAGCCTTCCGCCCGGGCTGTTAGAACCTCTGCGGGTTCAGGAGTCAGACGTAATTCAACCGTCACCACAACACGCCGCGCTCGGCCTAATTGATGATCCCGTTTGAGCGCGCTATCTCGGTAAGCATATTCCATATCTTCGCGATTGTAGACTCTGGTACCCTCACCAGGTTCCCAGACCCTGGCGGCCAGGAAGTTATGATCGATGTCTGAACCATGTGCACCGGCATTGCCGACGACCGCGCCACCGACTGTGCCGGGCACGCCGACCGCCCATTCCAGCCCGCCCAACCCCTTGGAGATGCATTGTCGGGCTAAAGCTGAAAGATTGGCCCCGGATTCCACGGTGCAGACAACCCCGGCCCCGCTGTGACGAAAACTCACCTTGCGGGCTTTATTCAGGATGACCAACCCACTAATCCCACCATCAGCGACTAAGATGTTCGAACCACCACCCAGTATAAAAAAGGGTAGCCCGGCCGCGTAAGCGACCTCAACGGCCGTCTGAAGCTCTGTAGCTGACGTGACGGTCAGCAGTAACTCGGCCGGACCGCCGACGCGGGCGGTCGTGTGGCGAGACAACTGAACATTGACTTGCAATTGTTCGCCAAAGATATTTCGCAGCCGCTCAACCGTTTGGATGGTGGTCATGAGTTTCATGTGTCGATTAATTATTTACCCCTCGCTGTTGTTTGAGTCCGTTGAGGACCCATTCGCCGACAAGATTGCCGTCACCCGCGCCCAGAGTCAGGATGACATCACCGGGATTGACCCGTTCTAGTAAATAAGCGGCCGCCTCTTCACGGCCGGGGATATACACGACATTAGGATGAGCCATTCTGGATACCACGTCAGTGGTGCTGATGCCGGTGTCATTTGATTCGCGACTGCGATAGATGTCAAGGGCAATCACTCGATCGGCTTCTCTGAAGCTTTCAGCAAACTCATCCATCAACAGGCGAGTCCGGCTGAATGTGTGTGGCTGCCAGACGGCCCATAAGCGGCGACCGGGAAACCGTTGCCGGGCCGCGGCTAAGGTGACCTTGATCTCCGTTGGATGATGCGCATAGTCATCAATAACCATGATATCGGCTACCTCGCCCATCATCTGAAAGCGGCGGCGAACGCCACCAAAACTCGCCAGAGCGCGGCATATTTGAGCGAAATCTATACCCAGTTCGCGACCCAGGGCAATGGCCGCCAGGGCGTTGCGCACGTTATGATTTCCTGGAACCCGAATCCGAGCCAGTCCGATCGAATGCCCGCCAATGGCCACGACGAAGTCGGTGCCGCCCATCTGGTTCGGCCGGAGATCGAGGGCGCAAAAGTCGAGGGCGCGGCCTTTTATTCCGGACACATCCAGACCGTAAGTTTTTAATCCGGCTCGCGTTAGGGGCGGATCGTCCAGTAAATCAAGGATTCCAGGATCGTCAGCGCAAACAAACAATCGAGATTGGTCCGCCATCTGATCTACAAATTGGCGAAATGCGTCCTGATAGGTTGTCAGGGTAGGGAAGAGATCGGGATGATCGTGCTCTACATTAGTGATGACGGCGATCTCTGGCCGCAGACCCAGGAACATATAGTCATATTCATCCGCCTCAACCACAAAATGAGGCCCGCGACCGAAGCGACCATTGCCGCCCAATTCCGGCAGCGTTCCCCCCAAAATGACTGTTGGGTCGAAGCCGGTTTCAATCAGGAGGTGCGCTACCATACCGGTTGTGGTTGTTTTTCCGTGGGTGCCGGCGATGGCAATGCCCACATTGCCTGTCATGAGATTACCAATCAGGTCGGCTCGTTTCATCACCGGAATATCTTGCCCGCGCGCAGCCGCCCACTCAGGGTTGGTGGGTGGTATGGCGGAGGACACCACCAAGAGATCGGCGCCTTTAATATAAGCGGAATCATGACCTTTGAATATCGTCGCGCCCGATGCCGTCAAGCTTTCGGTCTGCTCGTTACTGTCCATGTCTGATCCGGAAACACGATAGCCTCGTCCCAGCAGAACCCGAGCGATGGCCGACATTCCGGCCCCACCGATTCCCACAAGGTGAATATGCATTCCCGGCCACATCTGTGGCCACGTCTGGGCGCTCTTGTTCGATTTCACGGACATCTATCTAAAAACCCTATACCAAAACGATCAGGATGAATAAAAATACCAGAACCAAAAGTATCGGGAGCAAATAAGGCGAAGATGTAAGCACCGGGATGGGAAGGTTGTCGATGATGGGTGCGAGCTCCGGTGCCGGACGTTGAATCTTAGTGGGATCAAAAGGATAGGGAATATCAGGCGTGTAACGAACCCAATTACTGGCGGCGATGATTTTATATTCAAGGAAAGCCCATAGTGACCCCACGACAAGCCAACCATTTGTACCACCAACCAAAAAGCCCAGGATTCGATCCTGGAGATTATCACGCCTCGTCAGCCGGTCTCCTACCCGGCTTCGAGCAAATGTCGGTCCCTGGTAACCAAAAAAGGCGATCAACAACAACACTCCGCCCATGATAAAAAACTCCCATCGCCTAATTTCAGGCGGCTGGGTGATATTGTTGTCCCACCCGAGAAATCCAAATAGCGTACTTATAAACTGGTTGATTGTGAATAATGCCAAGATAAGCGCAGATGTGACAACAATCTCCTTCGTCCATCCCCGCATCATGCCTACCAGAGCAAATAGTAAAACCATTATCCAAAAAAAAGTGGTGAGATTTAACATGATATTTACTCTTCAACAAAACCGATATTTTTTCGACTGTCGTCTGAACCAACGATGGTGATCAATCGGGCAAGATCGCTGGTGGCCTCAGGATTGTCCAAGGCGGATGCAGCTTCACGCATAGCAGCCAACAGATCAGGTTGTAACAAGAGGCTGCGGATCGTCGTGAGTAGCTCGCCAGCCAGTGTCTCGTCGGTTAATTGCACTGCCGCGCCGCGATCTGTCAAATAGTCGGCATTCACTTTCTGGTAGCGCCAGGCGAAAGTAAGTGGTACCAAAATTGCAGGGAGGCTAAACGCCGGTCCTTCACCCAACATGCTGGCCCCGGCGCGGGCGACAACCAAATCGGATGAGCGGAAAGCTGCACCCATATTCTCATAAAGATAAGGATAGGGCCGGTAGTATTCACGTTGCTCGGCCGATAACAAAGCTGCATTGCTCTCCACTTCCGGCCAGGTTAAATTGCCACTTACATGAATGACTTGGGTTTCAGACAGTAACGCGGGCAGAATGTTCATCAACGCCTGATTAATATTGCGGGCACCGCGACTGCCGCCGAAGACGAACAGGGTCGGTCGTCCGGGCTTCAAATCAAATCGTGCCAGTGCCTCCTCGCGGGACAAATTGAGGGCCGCGCGAATCTCCGGCCGGACCGGGTAGCCGGTAACAACCATTTTTTGTGGGGGCACAAATTGTCGAGAGCCTTCGGTTGTGCAGGCGATTGCTTTAGCCAACGGGATGGCCAGTCGGATGCTGCTGCCGGGTTCGACATCAGGCAAAAAGATGACGATGGGCACTTGATGGCGACGCGCGGCTATGGCTACCGGGGCAGCGACGTACCCGCCGGTCATGAACATGACCTGCGGCCGGAAGCGCCGGATGATGCCTGAGGCGGTACTCACACTATAGGTCAGGCGCGCGGCATTGCGCATGCGTGCCGCCACCGGTACGCCGACAATCGGCCCGCCGGCTATAGTGTCTAGCCTTATCCCCGTAGGGGGAACCAAGTTTTCTTCCATCTCACCTTTCGTACCAATCCACAAAATGTCGTCCGTTTTTAAGCCGGACGCCTGTAACTCAGTTACTGCGGCCAGGGCCGGGTAAATTCCGCCACCCGTTCCCCCGGCGCACACCAATACCCGCATGATTAATCCGGTTGTTGCCTCAGCGGCGGCCGGCTCATGGCTGTATCGCGTGACACATTGAGCAAAATGCCTACGCCGACTAAAGTGATTAACATGGATGAACCACCGTAACTCAAAAAAGGCAACGGCATTCCCGTAAAAGGAATAACCGCTGTGATCACCGCGATATTGATCAATGCCTGGTATGATATCCAGACGGTAACCCCGACAGCCAACAGAAAACCATAGGTGTCACGCGCCCGAGCTGCCACGCGGAATCCACGCCAGGCCGTGAAGACCAGTAACGCGATGAGCGTCAATGTGCCGATCAGGCCTAATTCCTCGCCGACAATTGCGAAAACCCCGTCCGTGTGTGCTAAGGGAAGGGGACCGAATTTTTGATTGCTGACACCCAAACCTACGCCAAACACCCCGCCATTAGCCAGAGCGGCCAAAGCTTGTTTCACCTGGTACCCGGCTTCTTGCGGATCGCGCAAGGCGGCCATGTAATCCTCCAGTCGGGCTGCGGCGTGGGGCAAGGTCACCATCATAAATGCTACGACGGCGGCGGCCACGATACCGACCAGCACAACCTGGCGTAATTCCGCTCCGGCGACAAAGAAGAGGGTAAAACTGATCAGCCCCACAAGAACCGCCGTGCTTAACGCCGGTTGCAAGACAATTAATGCAAACATGAACCCGGTAATGAACGAGAACGGGATCAATCCGTAGTTCAATTGTTTGATCCGGTCACCTTTGGAGTCCAGCCAATCGGCTATGTAGAGAATCGTCGCCAGTTTGGCCAGCTCTGCGGGTTGGTATGACCCGTCTGATAGCGAACGCACCGCGCCGTAATCGGCTCGCCCAAATAGCAACAGGAAAAGTAACAAGGCAACCGTAGGCACCATGATGAACAATGAAAGACGCCGGAAGGCATGATAATCAAATTGCATGATAATGATTACCAGCATAATGCCTAATGTCATGGCTCCCATTTGCCGGGTGATGTAATACATCGAGTTGTCTTTGAACCGATAACCTAGATCAAACGTGGTGCTAAAAACCATGAGGAAACCAAATACGAGCAAAGCACCGATCGCCAGAAGCAACCAGTAATCAAATGCGAGTTTGTTGGACCGAATCAGAATCGGGTTCCCGCGTTTTTTGACGACATTGATCGAGGCCATTTTTGATAAACTCCTTGCTTATTCCAGGTCTTGCACCAACAATCTGAAATGTTCACCGCGCTCGACAAAATCATTGTAATCGTCAAAACTGGTGCCACCCGGTGATAACAAGACCACATCCCCAGATCGGGCAGTTTCATAGGCCACATAAACAGCCTCCGCCATTGTCTCAACCCGGGTAATGGGAAGAGAATCATTCTCTTCCTGATTCCTCATCAATCTTTCGGCTAAAGGTTCGGACAATTCCCCAAACAAAACGACATGTTTGGCTCTATGCTTAACCTGTCGCGTCCATTCTTCCCAGACCATATCCTTGTCTCGACCTCCGGCCAGTAAAATGACCGGCTCATCAAACGCCGAGAGAGCCGCGAGGGCTCGCTCGGGCGCGGTGGCAATGGAGTCGTTAACATATTGAACCCCGTCCAATTTACGCACAATCTCTAGCCGGTGAGGCACGCCGCTGAATGTTTTAATCCCTTCAACGATGGCTTCATCAGGTAAACCAGCCGATTCGGCCATAGCAACCGCGGCCAAGGTATTGGCGATGTTATGGGCACCTCGCAATCGAATGTCGCCTACTGCACACACTGGACGTGTTTCGCCGTTTGCGGCCAGCCAGATTTGGTCTGACTCGACAAAAGCGCCATCATCTACCCTCATTTGGCGGCTGAACAGGCGCACCCGCCCGCGAGCCAGGTGTCTCAACGTCTCAGCCCCCGGATCATCTGCCGCAAGGACGGCAACCCCGGTAGAATCCTGCGAGCGCAGAATATTGCCTTTAGCTTCAGCGTACCGGGCCATAGTTTTGTGACGATCCAGATGATTCGGGGTGATGTTCAATACCGCGGCTATAGCTAGTCCGGCAAAGGCTTGTTCGCCACCCCAAACTTCGAGCTGGAAACTGGATAGTTCCTGAACCACTAGATCATCGGACGAGATGTGTACCAGATCGGTTATGAGAGGTCGGCCAATGTTGCCTCCCACCCATGTTGGGCGGCCGGATTTTTGACCCATGGAACCAACCAGGGCGGTTGTCGTCGTCTTGCCCGCTGAACCAGTGATGCCGATCATCATGGCCGGATTGCGCCGCATGAATTCCAGGGAATCATTCGTCAAGGGGACCCCACGGCGGCGGGCTTCTTGCACAATCGGTGCGTCGAACGCAACCCCACCACTCAAGGCTAATACATCACATTGATCTAACAGACTCAGCGGGTGATCGCCGAGGACATAATGCAGATGATCGCCGGGTAAATCGGCCAAATCATCGAGGTTTTCCCGGAGTTTAAATTCGGGGCGAAGATCAGAAAAGGTGACAAATGCGCCAGCTTCAACGGCAAAACGAGCAAGCGCTGTGCCTTGCCGGGCCATACCTAGTATCACCAATCTCTTACCGTTGAATGCATCCATAATTATTCAAATTAGAGCAAGGGCAATGCCAATCATTGCCGTAAGCAACGCAATAAGCCACCAGCGCTGGACGATTTGTGTTTCGCTCCAGCCTATCAACTCAAAATGGTGATGGAGCGGAGCCATCTTAAAGAGGCGTTTCCCGCCAGTTGCCTTGAAGTATAAGACCTGGAGCGTCGAAGATAGTTCCGTGGCCACCGGGATGGTGATGATGATGGGGAATATTAACCACTGATTGGTCATCAACGCGACAGTCGCCAGCGCACCGCCCAATGCTTGTGCGCCGACGTCGCCCATGAACATCTGCGCCGGCTTGGCGTTGTACCACAGAAAACCAAACGTTGCGCCGATGACGATGAAACTGAAAACGACTAAGAATTGCTGATCTTGCATGAAGGCAATTATCCCCAGGGCAACGAATGCTGTGGCCGAAATTAATCCAGCCAGCCCATCCAGGCCGTCAGTTAAATTCACAGCGTTGGCGGACCCTGTGATCAAAATGACAGCTGCGGGGATGTATAAAATCCCGATATCGACCAGAAAAGGAACAGTCGGAACGGCCACCCAGCCGTTCCGGTCGTTCACAATCCCATAGATGAGGACGGCGGCAACCAAAGCAATAGCGAGCTGAATCAAGATCTTGACCCGCGCTCGCATGCCTTCACCTGGTCTAAGGCGGAACCCCTGGTAGTCGTCGATACCTCCGAGGATAGAGTAGGCTACCATGACTCCCAGGGGAATGACCATGCTTTCAGCAATTTCAAGCGCTTGTACTATCTGAACAATATTCACCACGATACTGACTAAAACCGTCCAACCTACGATCAAGATTCCACCCATAGCCGGCGTTCCCATTTTGGCGGCATGGGTGTGCGGGCCATCGATCCGTATTTGCTTGCCCATATTAAGGCGGCGCATTAACTCGATCAGCGGACTGCCCCAAATGACAGCTAGCAGAAACGTCGCCGCAGTGAGGGTGAGAGCCAATCCCAGGCTCATCAGTCGCCTCTCCCCAGAGCGGTAACGATGCGATCCATGCGCATTCCCAATGAACCTTTGATCAAGACGACATCACCCGGCTGGATGATTTCCTCCAACAAACGGATAGTTTCAGGCGCGTCCTCAAACATAAATACCCGATCGCTGGGCAACCCGGTCGCTACTGCTTCACGAGCGATAACTCGCGCCCGGTCGCCAACGGTAATCACGTAATCAGCTACATCCGCCGCGCGGCGCCCGACCAACCGGTGGGCGCGGATTTCGGCTTCGCCTAACTCAAGCATGTCGCCCAAAACGGCAATCCCCCGTCCTTCCAGGTCATCGAGCAAATTCAAAGCAGCCAGGGCTGAGTCTGGATTCGAGTTGTAGGTGTCGTCGATCAAGAGAGCTCCATGCGGCCCGGGAATGACGACCAGCCGCAGTTGCGAGGTCAACGCTCCCAATCCAGACACGATCTCGCTCCAGGGCATGCCTTCGATCAGGCCGACCGCGGTAGCGCGTAAAGCAGTATGCACACTGTGACGACCCAGTAACGGCACTTTCACCGACAAGGATTCTCCCTGATGGTGCATAGTGAAATGGATACCCTTCAACCCCATTGATTCGATATCATCGGCCCATAGATCGGCCTTACTGTCCAACCCATAAGTGAAAATTCGGGCGCGAGTAAATTCAGCCATGCCCATGACAAGCGGATCGTCCTGATTCAAAACGGCCACGCCGGCTTGAGGAAGGACTTCGACCAGCTCGCGCTTGGCGGCGACAATAGCTTCCATCGATCCCAGTCGCTCCAGATGGACAGGGCCAATCATCGTCACGACACCAATATGGGGCTGAGCCATATCACATAGCACACTTATTTCGCCCTGAGCATACATCCCCATCTCGATGACGGCGCGTTCGTGGGCTGGTCGCAAATTAAGCAGCGCTAAAGGCACGCCGATTTCGTTGTTTTGGTTGCCGGTTGACTTCAAGGTGTGGAATCGCCGGGATAAAACCGCGTGGATTAATTCTTTTGTCGATGTCTTACCAACACTTCCGGTAATTCCGATGATACGAATATCGAATCGTGCTCGCCAGCCTCGGGCCAGTTGCTGGAGTGCCAACAGGGTATTGTCTACCAGAATATACACCCTCATCCGGCCGTCTATCAGTTCGTTCGCTGAAGAGTATCCTTCACGGGCATCTACAAGCGTCAAGCGATCATCATCTATCGATACCGGTTTTTGGGCCAGAGCGGCAATAGCCCCCCGGCGGAATGCGTCTGGAATGAAATCATGCCCGTCTACGTTTTCTCCAGTGAAGGCAACGAAAACGCAACCCGGAGTTGCTTCGCGGCTATCGACCACGAAAGACGAAATAGCCGGTTCGTTTCCGCTCGGCCGATAGTCCGTCAGCATTTCCAGGATGTGGCCTAGGTGCAGGCCAGTCTTATTGTTCATTTTCGAACGATCATTCGTTGCCGTTTCGCGCCGCGACGATATCCGCCTGCAAACGAATTTCATCCGGCGGGATGTCCAGTAATACAACCAGTTCCTTCACCAACTTGGCAAAAACAGGTGCGGCGGTCATGGAACCCCAGGGAGCGCTCTTGGGCCGGTCCAATTTGACAAACACAATAATTTCCGGCGACTCGGCCGGCAACCAGCCGATGAACGAACCGATTACATCCGTGGGGTGATAGCCAAATGGTTCAGCGATCTGTGCTGTGCCGGTCTTGCCCGCTATGGTATAGCCATTGACTCGCGCTTCAGGCACTTCCTGATTTACAGCGGTGATGGCCATCGCTGTCAAAACCTGAGCCGTCTCCGGTTTAATCGGCTGGCTGTAGGGATAAGGTTCATGGCGTTGGACGCCGTTTTCGTCGTGAATTTCCTGAACCACGAAGGGCTGCATTAGATAACCCTTATTAGCCAGAGCGGATACAGAGGCGATCATCTGCAGCGGGGTAATGGCCAGACCCTGACCGTAAGCATTGGTGCCGATGAATGATTCATGCCAGAGAGGACTTCCCGGCAGAGGCATCAGACCCGGCTCTTCGCTATATAGATCAACGTTAGTCGGTTTACCGAAACCAAAGCGTTGGAGGTAATCATAAAACACTGTGGGGCCCATCCAGGTCGCTATGGTGGCCGCGCCGACATTTAATGATCGGGAAAGTAAGGTTGTCATATCGACTGTGCCGTGGGCAGCCCGGTCCCAGTTAACATGGGGAATCCCGCCAATGTAAACGACTCCGTTATCCTGGTAGGTGGATTGGGGATTCGCGACACCTGAGTCGAGGGCGGCGGCCACAGTAATCAGTTTCATTACCGAGCCCGGTTCGTGAACCGCACTCACTATTGGATTGTAGAAAAGCTCTGAATCGACGCTGTAGAATGCGTTGGCCGAATAACAAGGTTCGGCCGCCATGGCCAGGAGCGCGCCCGTTCGGGGATCCATGACCAAGATCGATCCGCTTACCGCCCCATGATCAACCATCGCTTCTTTAAGATGTTTTTCAACGATGTATTGGACAGTCCGGTCAATGGTTAGGACAAGGTCAGCCCCTTCGCGGGTGATGGTAATCTTGGGCTCACGCAGCGGTGAAATAGGCCTTCTGGTACTGGCGGCTTCTCCAGCCAGTTGATTTTGATAGTACCCCTCAACGCCGGCGCTTCCTTCCCCTTCAAAGTTGACGAATCCAAGCACATGGCACATCAGTTCCTCTTGCGGGTAAAACCGTCGCGGTATTTCTTCAAGCTGTACCTGGTTGCCATATTGCACTTCACGAATCTCGTCCGCTACCTCAGATGAAACACGGCCGGCCAGGACAACATAGCGTTGGCCTGATTCGATAAGGTTGAGTATTTCATATCGTGGCATTTGCAGAATAGGAGCAAGCGAGTTAGCCAGATCTTCGGGATTGGTTAGCAAACTGGGCGATAATCCCACACGATACTCCATCCGATCGACTGCCAGAACCGCCCCGTTACGGTCATATATCACGCCGCGCTTGGGTTTTTCAACCACGATTTCTTCCTCTGTAATCCCGGCCGTATATTCTTCACGGTTAAGAACCTGGAAAGAAAACAAGCGGATGACGACGATCATCACTACAAAAGACATGGCAATGGCTATGACCCACATGCGTCTGATTTGATTGTTACTGCTCACTGACCTCACCTCGCGTTAAGCCAATACCCATCGCTCGAATTGCCAGGGTGATCGCTTCCAACATGGTCTCCGGGGGTTGCGGTCGCGGGGGTGGTTCTTCCTCGATCGGCGTTCCCCAAACCGGCTCACTGGGATAGTTCGGTATGACGACGTAATCGATATCAGCTGGAGTTGATACGACAAAACCTAATCGCTGCGATTCGGCCATCAGACGTTCCAGCGATTGGGCTTCGGCGATTTGCCGCTCTAGGTCGGCATTTTTTAGCCTTAATTCATCAAGGAGCTGTTGTTCCGACTGTATGCGACGACCAATGGTGGCGATTTTGCTGGCCTGGTTTAGGTAGATTGCGCCCAATAGAGCCGCCAGAATGATGATAATGCCCCAGCCGGCAGCCGCCTGGGCTTCGGTCAGCAGACCGAGACGCCGGGCCAATTCCCGTGTTTGTCGAGGACGAGTTTTTTCCTCAGGCATTGTCATCATCTTGAACCCGTTAAATATCATTCTCTAAACGAGCCGCAACACGTAGCCGGGCGCTCCGGCTGCGAGGATTGGTCACGATCTCGGCCGCCGTAGCCTGGACAGCCTTCCGAGTCACCCGTGTCAGCGATGCTTTCGCTCCGCAGGTACACACTGGTTGCTGCGGTGGGCATACGCAATCACGACTCAATTGGCGAAAAAACTGTTTGACCAGTCTATCCTCAAGCGAGTGAAAGCTGATGACTGCTAATCGACCGCCCGGCTTCAGCAACTGCACGGCGGCGGTCAAGCCCTTTTCAACTTCCGCCAGCTCATCGTTCACGGCGATCCGTAACGCTTGAAATATTTGTGTCGCCGGATGGCGATATCGTCCGCCTCTAGGGCTGAATCGCTTATGCCCGGCAACTAATTCGGCCAATTCTCCGGTTGTAGTCAGTGGGCGGTTCGCGACAATTAGCCGGGCCAACCGGCGACTTTGCTTTTCCTCACCGTATCGCCAAAAGATGTCAGCTAGTTCTTCCGCACTCAGGTTGTTAATTAAATCTGCCGCCGTTTCGCCCTGTCGGGAGTCGAAACGCATATCCAAAGGTCCTTCATTCAAGAACGAGAAACCACGTTCGGCGCTACCCAATTGGCGAGACGACAATCCCAAGTCGAGCAGGACCCCGTCGACCACCTCAAATCCATATTCCCTTGACACCGTGGCCAGGAGGCCGAAACTGGCATTGACCAGAGTGACCCTGTCTCCAAATGCCTCCAGGCGCTGTCCGGCGAAAACAATGGCTTCCGGGTCACGGTCGATGCCAAGCAAGCGGCCATCTGGAGCGCTAAGATCGAGAATTCCCGCGCTATGCCCACCGGCTCCGACTGTGCAGTCAATGTACCGCCCGCCAGCTCGCGGTTGGAGCAGCGCCATAACCTCCCGGAAAAGGACCGGTGTATGGGATTCATTTGATGGGCTATTTTCATTCGCCGCCTGCTCAGCCATTTCATATATATCGGGCTATCTTGAGTGATCGACTTCGCATACGATTTTTTGCAAGCCACTTAGGTTGGTCAGATTCCCAATGTTTCCCAGCGCTGGGCGTCACCCTCACTTGCCTCGCGCACCGTCTGCCAGTCTTCGCTGTTCCATATTTCCAGATGACCATACATACCGGCGATCACAACCTCGCTGTCGATGCGGGCGAACTCGCGCAAGAAGGGTGGCAGCAATATCCGTCCCTGACGATCGGGCACTAGATCGACTGCGCCGCTAAATACACGGCGGCGGAACTCGCGCGTTTTAGGGTCACCTAACGGCAAATTCTTAATGCTCTCGGCCAGTTCTTGCCAACCCTCTAGCGAAAAGGCCATCAAGTTACGATCGAATCCGCGCGTGATCACCATACCGGCTGCCAACAAGCCGCGATACTTGGCCGGTATGGTTAGCCGCCCTTTCTCATCAATCGTGTGCCGGTATTCGCCAAGAAACATAGGTCATCGAGAATAGAACAATTGTTCGAATTACTCCATTTAGGTCTGGAAAAAGTGTTGTGGATCGCCGCACCGTCCCACTTCGACCCACTTTTTCCCACATTTGACCAAAGTATAGCGCATTCAGTCCACTATGGGAAGAACAATTTTCAATGTTTTAAGGTTTAATCTCCCGGTCACTCTTAAAATGCAATTGTTGTACTATCCCACAGTACCTGGAATTGTACCTCCGTTGAAGTATAAATACCCTATGTTTTTACAATTTGGAGACCCGGATATTAGTTTTTAGGGGAATTCGGACGCAGGGGAAAGGACATAGCCAATAGTTAGGTCAATTGGAAGGTCAGATCAGGCCTTTTCCTCGAGTTGAATTACCGGTTTGGCATCGGGGAGGGCTATTAGGTTGCTGATATTTGAAAGATTGGCGGCAGTGGAAAAGGAGATTATCAACCGGCCTAACCCAGCTGGACACATAAATCGACGGTTATTGCCGTTGTTTGTCGCTTTTTTGTATCTCTAGCAACAATTCTTCGATCCGATTGCGCCGGTAAAGATACAGGAGCATATCCCGAACCTTGTCTTTCTTATCTCCCGCTTCCAATTGCTCCCAGTCAATGTTCAACACCGTAGCCATCTGTTCCAATTCAGCCAGGTTGTAATGAGCCAGCAGGTAATGGCGTATGACCGTTCGAGGAGAGTCAGGAGTCAGTTTATCCAGGCGTGGCAGAAGGTCGGCCGAGGGTGGGGTAAGGATCCGTTCGACGGCCAGACCCACCGTGTCGGCTTTTCCGCCACGATCGGCCGCATCCATGATCCTGACGATTAACTCATCCATGCTCTGGCCGGGGCTAACCACATCCAGTTCATTGATCTCCAGATCGAACATCAGGTCGCGCAAATCGCGCTCGCTGAAGCGACTGCGAATCTCTTCGTAGAGCATGCGCCGGTCGATGCCGGATGTGGCGTAGCCGTCTACATGGCCGGGTGGTAGTGGTGCGGGGATCGTGACCGGATTCTCCGGCTTTGGTGGAGTCATCGGCATAGCTGCCCCGACCGGCCGGGCGATCTCAGCCGTCCCCGTCAGTTTGGGCCGGATAAGTCCCCAGAACCAGGCTGCAGCTCCAGCAAATAGGGTGCCACTAATAACGTAGAAGAAAAATCCCAAATCGGCCAGCAACTCTTCCCGGTTAAAAGTCCCCAACAAAGTGTCCAGCAAAACGGCCGTGGATACTGTCAGTAAGCCGATTCCCCACACAATGTTGGGGCGACGAATGAACATTATCAAAAAGAAGAGGACAATGAGGAGCTTCAGTATGATCAGTGCCATCTGCGACCGGATTGTAGCATCAGCTATTGGCAAGGCAACTGTCGGTCGTTCAGCTACGGTTCATATTTTACAACTTGTGGCCCTACATGGCGTATAATGATCAGGAAGACAGTTTTGAATTTGTAGGAAAGGTGAGGCGAAAATTGGCAAAGAAAAACAAGTCTACGAGTGGACAATTGAAAGATCCCGGCTTTTTTCGCGAACTCTGGCAACAAGTCCGGCTGGTATTCTATTTGATGCGCGACCGGGAAGTTCCCCTCTATCTGAAGATACTGCCTTTCTTCGGAATCCTTTATGCGCTGTTTCCCATTGACCTGATCGCCGATGTTATTCCTGTATTGGGGCAACTGGACGACCTGACGATCCTCATTATTGGAGCCAAGATCTTCATTGAAATGGCTCCATCGGATGTTGTGGCGCGCTATATGGACCAGATGCGTAGCGGGCAGGACAACATCAAGATCGTAGAAGGTGAGGCGGTCGATAAAGAGCCGGATATCGTCTATTTGGAAGGCGAGCTTGCGGACGACGACCAAGCATAGGTCTTCTGTTTTAAGTCGGCGTTTTGGGATCAGTAAGGGGCGATGAATTGCCTACTACGAACGGTAAAACCGTACGTGTTATTCAGTTTATTGCTTTTCCGATCTACGCCGCCGGAGCAAGCGCGGCAACGACCGGGTCTCCGTGATGTTCAGCGCGAATACCGCAAGCGTGTAGGTAACTAGTCCAACCAGTCCGCCGGCGGCAACCAGTCCCAATTTACCCATCACTCCGCCGGCGAAGACCCCACTCCCCATCAGCAATTCCACAGTCGCAAAAGCGGCCGCGCCGGTAAATATCGCGGCAATGAGCGATTTCGCGGCGCTGCGTAAGATCTGGTACCCAGGCATCCCACCGATCTGGCGGCGTATCACCCATAGCATCATGGCTGTGTGGGAAATATGCTTGACGGCGTCGGCCACCATCAAACTTAACAGGCCCAACGGCTGGAGCAGGGCAATAGCTGTAAACGAGTAGATCAAGATGCTGAAAAAGCCGGCCAGCGCCGGGTGCCAGGTATTCTTGCGGGCGTAGGAAGCAAAGACAAGCATCTGGTCGGCCGCGGCGAAGGGCATACCGATCAGGTAGACCCGCAGGACCATGGCGGTCATAGCTGTGTCGGCACCGGTGAAGCGACCGTGCTCGAACAGCAGGCCGATGATGACCGGTGCCAGGGCGAACAATCCGGCCGTGGCCGGCAAAATGAGCGCCAGGACCATTCGCAACCCCTCGGCCAACGTGCCTTTGAACGCGGTCAGATCACCAAACGCCTGCCGTGACAGCGTCGGTAGCGTGGCGATGGACAACGCCGTGACGACCAGTCCCAGCGGGAACTGGTAGAGCGTCGTGGCATAGTTCATGTAGTTAAGGCTCTCATCGCCGGTGCGAATGGCCAGGTTATAACTGAGCATAATGGCCAGCTGGTTGACGATCAGTCCGGCCAGGATAGGCAGGTAAAGCCGGATGATGCGCCGGATGGCAGGATGTTTGAGATCAAGCATCCAGCGTAGGCGGGCATCACGCAGGGCGGGTAGCTGGAGCAACACCTGGAGTAGCGAGCCCAGCAAAAGCCCCCAGACCAGTCCGCGTATTTCTTGCGTCAGCAGGGCGACAACGACGATGGTGCCGTTGAAGACCGCCCCGATAAAAGCCGGGACGGTGAACCGCTTGAGAGCGTAGAGCGCGCCAGTGAGGATACTGGCAATGCCCAGGAAGAAGACGGCCGGCGTCGTCATGCGAATCAGCATCACGCTGTATTCTGATAGTGCCGCGTCGGTGAAATTGAGGGTGCCCACCAGCCAGGCGACCTGCTCGGCAAAGATCTCCACGATGCCGATGACGGCGAGTAGAACCAGCGTAGCCACGCTGAGGACCATGCTGACGACCTGCCACAACTCCTCGCGCTTCTCGCGTTCGGCGTAGTCGCTGAAGACCGGCACGAGGGACGAGTTGACCATACCGCCGATGATCAGGTCGAAGAGGCTGGTGGGGACATAGGCGGCGGCCTGGAAGGCGGCCAGGAGGGGAGAGGTGCCGAACAGGTTGGCCTTGACGATCTCTCGCGCCAGGCCTAGGATTCGGCTGGCGACATTGCCCGCCGCCAGAACGGCCGCCGCGCGGACGATCCCGCTATCTTCCTGTTGATCCTCGCCGGTACCACCTGACAGGTTGTCTTCAAACCTTTCAGGTATTGGCAGGGGCAGTAGAGGCGCTGGCAGGCCTTCCGGCGTCGATGGATCGGGGACTTGCTCCATGAGCGGTTAGTCTAACGGATGGGAAGAAGGGAGGCAATGCGCGATTAGCGGGCGAGAACCGTGCGCCATGACCACGCTGCCTTTGGTGATGGTTCAATCGCGACCTGCAGGTCACTCAGCACCTTTAAATGCAAGGCACTATCCCAACAATTCAGTACCTGGGCTTTGGTATCTTTGTTCTGCAAAAATCGCCCAGGTTGGGTTTTGGGTGATGGTACCGGTTCCCGTGGTACCGGGGTATGACAAGCAGCTGGTCGATATCCAAGGATGCGCTCCTATGCTTGCCAAGCCCAGCCACCTCTGCTTATCAAGAACGCGCTGCGGCGCTCGCCTCACGGTATTAAACTGGAGAAGATCCGCGAGGGCAGTAGTTCCAAATCGACGGCCAGCGAGCGGCCAACGGATTCCTCGACAGCCGCCACCAATTCTTCAAAAGGCGGCGGCTCGTCACTCCCGATGGCAACAATGTAAACGGAGTCGCCCGCGGCCCGCACCTGACGTACCCGGTAATTGGTGCCGGTTACCCACTCCTGGGAGGCCTCTTGCGTTCGAAGCTCCGTATAGGCGTTCCGGGTTGCCTGACGCCCGGTGATCACCAGCGGAATGGCCACCAGGAAAACGGCCACGATCACCAGAGCAAACGCTTTGCGTCGCGCCGTCCCCCTAATCTCGATCCGGGCGGCGGCGTTCAAGCCCAATACCCCCAACACAGCCCCACCCGCCAGGATGATCGCCAGGAAGTTCGTCACGAAAAGCAGCAGCGCTCCCATGGCCGCATCTATCTCGCCGGCCGAAAGGGAAAGGCCTACCACGCACAAGGGCGGCACCAGGGAGATGGAAATAGCCACCCCCGGCAACGAATCGGCAATATCATCACGGCTGAGGGCGAATGCGCCCGCCGCCCTAGAGGCCAGCGCGGCGACCAGATCGATCAGACGGGGGGAGATGCGGGCCACAATTTGCGAATTCGCGTAAAAGTTCAAATAACTCGGGGAGAGGACCCCAAACAACCACGAGAGAAAAATGACGGTGAGTACGCCGATGAGAACCAGAGTTAATCGGTCGAACGCGCGGCTCATGTTGCCCATTATCAACGCGGCGGCCGTCGCCATAATGGGTGTCATCAGCGGAGCGACGATCATCGCACCGATGACGGTGGCGGCGGAGTCACCGATAATGCCGGCCGTGGCTATGATCGAAGCCAATATCAGCAAAACAAAGAAACGCTCCAGATACGGCCGTCGCCTGTCCCCTTCATAAAACAGTTTGGCTTCAAATTTAGGCACATCATCAGGCCGAAAACGGTTATCACGAAAGATACTGGAAAGAACGTCCATCTTTAAGTCTCCATCGCAGGGCAGAAATTATGTTCAGGGGAAATTTTAATTCGCGCCGCCAACTCCTTGCGCGGCGATCCACGCCTCGGCCGCATCGACGGCTTGCAGCAGCGCTTCGCCGATGCCTTCTGACGCCGGGAAGATGTTCACCCGGCCGATAGTGTGTAGAATACCGGTTCGCTCCATCTGGGTCAGGACGCTTAAATCGACGCCAGCCAGCATCAATTTGCTTTCCTGTCCGCTCAACTGTTCAGCATAACGTGTCAGCACATTCAGGAAGGTGCTGCCGACCTCCTTTTGGCCGCGCAAGGTCAGGATGACGGCCGCGTGGCGCGTGGCGTCGGTGACCTCTGGCAGTTGGGCGCTGAACACCGGCGCGGCGGCGTAGAACAGGCTGCCGTAGGGCATGAGGATGGTCACCTGGCCGGGCGGTACGACGGCGGGCGGGTCTTTCTCCACCGGGTATTGCCCCGGGCCGATCTCCCAGGCTTTGACGGTGACTTTGTTGGATTGCTGAAAGACGTAGAGCACCACGGCCAGAGCCACGCCCAGCAACACGGCGTATTGCAGCGGGATGAACAGGGCGGCTAAAAAGGTCAGAGCCATCACCGCTTGCTGCACGAT
>JAWOHK010000301.1:0-2504 GCA_046485205.1 Chloroflexota bacterium
TGAAGTTACCATAGTTCACTCTCCAAGAGAATCATGAATCAATGAATCATGAATCAATGAATCATGATGAATAGCTCATGATTCATGATTCATGATTTTTAGTTTACACGCCGATTGCCTCCGCCACATCTTCCATCCCCAACTCGATCAACTTCGCTTTGGGGATCAGGCCCTCTTTTGTCCAACCTTTAGCCTCATAGTAAAGGTCTTTAAGGTATTCCAGCTCCTCCTCGGTGACGACGTGCCCGGCGGAGGCGCCCTCCTTCATCGGATCGTGGTGCCAGCGGTAGGGCAGATGATCGTCGGCGCGGGTCCAGCCTTCGCGGATGTTGAACGCCTTTTTGATCGTGTGCGCGCGCACGCCGATGAGGTCCACGGCGTCATAGTCGAAATCCCAGCCGGTGGTCGCGTTGATGAGCGCCGCAATCGCCGGCCACGCGCCCGCGCGGTCTGCCTTGCCGGTGAAGCAACGGCGAATGAATTTGCACAGCGGCAACGTATCATAGACGGCGGCGTATTCCTCGTTCTCTGCGGCCAGTCGCCCGCGCGTTTCGTCGATGCTGAAGCGGTCCACCTCTCCCTGGATATCGGGGTCGTAGGCGGCGGACCGGTTGTGACACCCGCCGCGCGTCCCGGTCGCCAATCCCACCGAGAAGGTCTTGAGACCGCGCGCATCATAGCCGGGATTCTCCAGGCCCTTAATATGCATGGCCCACTTGTAGGATTCTGTCCCGCGATCCGCATCCACCCGCTGGCTGGCAACGCGCGTGCCTTCGGCCAGCAGATCGCCGATGCCCTCGCGGTCGCGGATCATTTCGGCCAACGCGACGGCGGCTTCGCCGTTGCCAAAATTCGGCTCGAAGCCGTCGGGATACTTCGCAGACTTGAAGTCCTCTTTCGTAAACACGCCACGCTCGAAGGATTCCATCGCCCAGGAGATCGTCACGCCCTGGCTCATTGCGTCTGTGCCGCCCCGGTCGGCGACGTCGATCAGCTTGATGACGGCGTTTAAGTCGCCGATGCCTAGATTCGGGCCGTTGGCGTAGAGACATTCGTACTCAATGCCCGTCATGGCGCCTGCATACAGCCCCGGCTTGGCTGCCGACACCTGCTCGCAGGCGATGGGGCATTGCGCGCACGCAATCTTCTTGACCTTAAAGTGCTCTTCGAGGTACTCGCCGCTGACCTGCTCGGCCATCTCGAAAGTGCCCTGCTGGTAGTTGCGCGTCGGCAGCAGGCCCAACTTGTTCATATTGAGGACGTTGGTCGCCGTACCCAACATGCGGTATTTGACCGTGTACGGCCCTTGTGCCTGCTCCGTAATGTCGAAGGACATCTTCATCAACGTATCCGGGTCGGCGACAACGACGCCCTTGGTGCCGCGCACGGAGACGGCTTTGAGCTTCTTCGATCCCCACACCGCACCATGGCCCGTGCGTCCGGCTTGCCGCCCGTCGTTGGTGACGTTGGCATAACGCACCAGATTCTCGCCGGCCGGGCCAATTGTCGCAGAGCGCACCTGGTCATCGAGCAATTCCTCGCGGATGGCCTCCTCAGTCTCGAACGTGCCCTTGCCGAGCAGTTTGCGCGCATCGCGGAACATCACCCGCCCGTCGTCGATGAAGAGGTTGACCCACTCCGCGCTGGCCCCGTGGATGACCATGGCATCCCAGCCCGTACGCTTGAGCGCGACGGGGAACCAACTGCCGGAAAGGCTATCGCCCATGAAGCCGGTCAACGGTGACTTGGAAGCCAGACCATACTTCCCACCAACCGGCACCGGCGTTCCGGCGAAGATACCGTTGGCGATGCAGATGGGATTATCCGGCGAGAGCGGATCGCAGCCCGGTTTGATGTTCTCCCACAATAACCGTGCCGCCATCGATACACCGCCGATGTAGACCTTGTACCATGCTTCGGGTTTGGTCTCGACCCAGGTCTTTCGCGTCGTCAGATCGATGTGCAAAACCTTGCCGCTATAACCGTACATAAGCTACCTCCTGGAAATCAAAAATGGCAAATGGCGAATGGCGAACACTGGACTAACAAGCGGAGATTCGTGATTCGTGATTTGCTAACCACCGGCTAAGATCGACATGAGGATCAAGCGATCTCCATTGTTGGGGGCGTCGTCCATCTGTGCAGGTTGGATCATCCGCCGCCCATTGAGATTGAGCATATTGGATGGCTGAAAAGTTTCACCATCAGGTTGAATAACCTCACCGAGCAATGTGGGGTACTGTTGGCCTAGCAAGCGCACAATCTGGCGGAAAGTTGTCCCTTCCTCTAGGTCGAGCGTCACTTGCTTCACACCACTGACCACTCTAGCGATCCCCATAAACTCTACGAAAACTTGCATCATCCCTCCCACGTTATCAAGGGGAATATATGTTCACAGTCTAAAGCACAGTCTAGCGTGTGTGCCAATGCCAGTATTACATCCATTTTATCCAAAGTCAAACGCAATGCGGAATGTCAAACGTAGACGAATCGGTGTTACAAAT
>JAWOHK010000319.1:0-6746 GCA_046485205.1 Chloroflexota bacterium
TCCAAGAGGGTAGCCTGAACCTCAGCAATACCCCGATTATCTTGTTTCTCTTTCTCCTCCAGAAAAGCCTGGGCGCGTTCCACACCATCCACTTGGCTGCGCAACTGGGTTAAGGTGTTTTGCTGTACGGCAATCAGTGCGGCCAGCCGCACTTCTTCAGCCTTGCGGAGAGGCAAATCTTCCTCTATGCGATTGATGGACTGTAACTCTTTGCGAACTTCGCCAAGCTCGCGCGCGGTCGCTTCATGCTCGACTCGTCGCAATCGGTCAAGCTCCCGATCAGCTTCTATTCGGCGTTTATCATATTGTTCAATCATTTTGACGATGTCGTCGCGGAATTGGGATAATTGGGTATCAACCACCGGGATACGCGCGAGCTGGTTGTTAACCTGAGAAAGTTGTTTCTCTAGATCCAGTATGCGACGGTCACGTGTGACTAGTTCGCGCTCATACAATACCGCCCGCTGTTCCAGTTCCGCCATCTTTCGGGTGACCTTCCGCCGTTCTTCATCCAGCCATTCGACGCGCTTTCGTAATTCTCCCAGGTCTTGATCCTGGGTAACGGTAGTTGTTTTAGATTTTGTGTTCTGGGTCATCTAGTTCTCCTGCCAATAAATTGCCAGTCGTGTGGTAGGGAGCTTTTGCATTCGCATTATACTAATGGCCAGTCGCCTTAGCCAACTTGCCTGATTTCGCTCATCCACTTTACAATCAGATTTATGCACGTTGGAATCGATTGTCGGCTGCCCTACTATCGCATGGGTGGAATAAGCCGGTACGCATTACAGCTTATCCAGGCTTTAGCTCAAGTACCAGGCGACGAAAATTACACTGTTTTTAGGAGCCGGAAAGATTCAGCAAATTATATCGCTCCCGAAGAAAATCGATTCACCGCGAAAAAATTATGGACACCCAGCCATCACCGTCTTGAGAAATGGGCATTGGCGGCTGAACTTCTTCCCCATAAGATCGACGTATTCCATAGTCCAGATTTCATACCACCGGCAAATGGGACATTTAGACGAATTATAACCGTTCACGACCTAACTTTTCTTCACTATCCTGAATTCCTGACTCCGGATAGTCGTAGATATTACAGTGATCAAATTCGATGGGCTGTCACAGCGGCCGACCATATAGCCGCCGATAGCGAAGCAACACGCAAAGACCTTATTGACTTATTGGATGTCCCGGCAGCGAAGGTGACAACTATCCACCTAGCGGCCGAGCCTGTCCACACAGTTGATTATCTTCCCGACGCGATTGACCAGTCACTAAGTAAATATGGCTTGTCGCGGGGGTTTATTCTAAACGTCGGTACACTGGAACCGCGGAAAAACATTCCCACGTTATTGAGAGCTTACCATCGAATACGCGAGGATAAACGGATCGATCCGCTCCTTGTATTAGTTGGCTCCAAAGGCTGGATCTATAATGATATATTTCAGGAAATTAACAGTCTGGGGCTCAGTGAGAGCGTTCGCCACCTTGAAAGCGTCTCCGATATAGAGTTAGCGCATCTTTACCGTGCCGCCGGTGTCCTGGCGTTTCCATCCTTTTATGAGGGTTTTGGACTGCCGGCTCTGGAAGCCATGCATGCCGGTTGCCCGATCGTCGCTAGCCAGCGCGGCTCGCTCGTAGAGGTTGTCGGCAATGCCGGGCTGCTACTTGACCCTGATGATGTCAACAGCTGGATTGAGGCTTTGGAATCTATCTTGACTGATTCTTCTTTGGCCGCCGAATTGGCTAAGGCTGGCCGCCAGCAAGCCGGGCAGTTTTCGTGGCTCAAGACCGCCAAAGCAACATTATCATTGTACCGGAACGGATGAGGCGGCAAGTATATGGCTCGCATACTGATGCTCACCCCCCAACCGCCCTATCCGCCAATGCAAGGGACAAGTTTACGAAACTGGCATATGTTACGGGCATTGGCCGAAGTTCATGATGTTACGTTATTGAGTTTTTCTGAATCGACCAGTTTATCTCACGCGGATGGGCTGAGACGTATTTCTGAGCTGTTGCCGGCCGTCGAAGTGCCAACTCGTTCAGGAGCAAAACGTCTTGGCCAGATATTTGTATCGCCCTTACCGGATGTAGCCCTGCGTCTGGAAAGCGAGGACTATTTAAAAGCACTGGAAAGAGCCTTGGAGACTACTGGAATAGATGCGGTACAAATAGAGGGTATTGAACTTGCTCGATATATGAGTCAGGTACGTTCTGCAAATTCCGCTTTACCGATCGTCCTTGACTGTCACAACGCTGAAACACGGTTGCAAGAGCGGGCATTTCGAACCGATTTGTCTAATCCAAGACGTTGGCCGGCGGCTCTCTATTCTCGGCTCCAGATTGGTCGTTTAGCTGATTTCGAGTGTGAGGCCTGTTTGGAGGCCGATCGGGTTATTGCTGTAAGCGAAAGCGATAGCCAATATTTAAAAGATTTATGCGGGAACACTCTTCCTCCCGTGCGTGTCATCCCAAACACAGTCGATATTTTTGAGTATAAGTGGTCCGGCCCAATTCCCCAGGAACAGAAATTTGATTTACTATTCACCGGCAAAATGGATTATCGGCCGAATGTCGATGGAATCCTTTGGTTTGCCGATGAGGTTTGGCCCACTATTCGGGAGAGATTCCCAACCATTACATGGGGAATTGTCGGGCAAAGACCACACGCCAGACTAGATCGATTAAAAAGCAAACCCGGGATTACGTTAACCGGTTGTGTTGATCAAATCCAACCATACTTGGCCGGTGCACGTGTGTATATATTGCCTTTACGATTGGGAAGTGGCACAAGACTGAAACTTATCGAAGCGATGAGTGCCGGCAAAGCTATCGTGTCAACCACGTTGGGCGCGGAAGGATTTCCCGTCCTAAATGGTCGCGAATTATTGCTGGCCGATAGCGCTTCGGAAATGGCTAAGGCGATTATCAGCCTCCTGGAAAACCCGACTTTAGGGGAACAACTCAGCAATAACGCACAAGCGTTTGTCCAAGCCTACGACTGGCGCAGCACGATCTCTCTGGTTGCCGAGTTATATGAAGAACTGATTGATTTGCGGTAACGGGAAAACTGACCTGTTACCTACATTCAATCAACCGGAATCAATGGAGATTTCGGCGCTTGACTCAGAAGTTGGGCGCCATTGTGGGTAAGATGAACGAGATCCTCCAGTCGAACCCCACCCCATCCCGGGATATAGATTCCGGGTTCTATCGTCACGACTGCGCCGGCAGGTAATGTATCCTTGTTACCCTGTCGAAATAACCGGGGTGCTTCGTGGATATCCAGCCCAACACCGTGACCGGTGCCATGACCAAAACTGTCGCCAAAGCCGGCAGCGACGATGACATCTCTCGCCAACGCGTCACCTTCCTTGCCGGTCATTTGCGGCTGGAGACCGGATATCGCCGCTTCTTGGGCTTTCCTGACAACGTTATAGACTTCCCAAAAGCGGCTATCGGCTGAGTTGCCCAAATAAAAAGTCCGAGTCAGATCGCTTTTGTATCCACGAACTTCAGCACCCAGATCAACGATAATCACATCGCCTTCTTCAAGCTCGCGTTCTCCTGATTGATGGTGGGGTAGGGCGCCGTTTGGACCAGAAGCCACAATAATATCGAACCCCGGCCGGTCAGCACCTTCCTCCCGCATGAATTTTTCCAATTCCCAGACCAACTCACGTTCAGACATACCGGGGTGCACAATACGCGAAAAGTAATCAATTGTACGATCGGTTATTTTGGCAGCGGCGTGAATTGTTTTAATTTCATCATTGCTCTTTACAATGCGTAGTTCCTCAACAGTCGTATCCAGGGGTTTCCATTCAAACCCATCCAGCTTATTGAAATTCTCCCACTCCGCTATCGAAACATACTTGGCTTCGATACCGATAGTGGCCACTTCTGCGGATCGGAGAAAGTTGAGCGTATCGTCCTTCTCGTTTCGATGCTGAAAAAGAGTGAAAGACGGTGCTTGTCGTTTAACCATTTCCCAATAACGGGAATCGGTTGAGAGAATCGCCTTATTAGGGGTAATCAGTAACGACCCAGCTGACCCGTTAAATCCACTCAACCATCGACGATTGGTGGAACTCGTAATAAGCACCCCTTCAACATTCCAGTTTTCGAGAAGTTCGCGAAATTGTATTATTCTTTCAAGCATAACTCAGGGTTCCACCAAAATATAACCATCTCCGGACAATACATCACCAACTATAGTAGCATCGGAGTGGATCGCTAAAAACTTATCTAAATTATCGAGGTCTAAGGAAACCAACAGCCCGCCGGAAGTTTCAGGCGTAAAGAGAAGGTCACGAAAAAGAAAACTGATCGCCTCGTGGAATTGTACCCAAGGACTAAAATGGCGTGAATTGTTACCCATGCCCCCTGGAAAAGCGCCTGCCTCAGCGTAAGCTAATGTGCCTGGAAGCCAGGGTAACGCACTTAATTTAAATCGAAGATTGACGGAACTTTGCCGAACCATTTCCTGAGCGTGGCCCAAAAGACCATAACCGGTGATGTCGGTCATGGCATGGGCCTGCGCGGCTAGTCCCGCTCGGGCTGCGACGCGATTCAATTTTTTCATGCTCACAGTCGCCGTGGCCACATGCTCGGCCGATGCCGTTTCCTGTTTCAGAGCGGTGGTTATGACACCAACGCCCAGAGGTTTGGTCAAAACTAGGATATCGCCCGGTTTTGCACCCCCTTTTCGCTTGACAAGTTGAGGATCAATCAATCCAATGACCGCGAGTCCATATTTAGGTTCGTGATCATTCACACTATGACCTCCGACAACCACACCGCCGGCCTCGGCCACCTTCTCTGCGCCGCCCTTCAAGATTTCTTTCAAGATCTCTTTATCTAGATTATCCGGAAAGGCAACCAAGTTGATCGCAAAGAGAACATCTCCGCCCATCGCGTAAATATCCGAGAGGGCATTTGCAGCCGAAATTGCTCCAAAATCATATGGGTCGTCCACAATTGGTGGAAAAAAATCGGTTGTGGCGACAATAGCCTGTTTATCATTCAATTGATAGACGGCGGCATCATCGGCCATAGCCAAGCCTACCAGGAGATTGGGGAAATCAACGGCCTGAAAAGTAGCCCGAATGGGCTCAAGTATCTGTTCAAGCTCCGCCGGAGCTAGCTTTGACGCTCAACCTGCGCAGGAAGCCAGAGAGGTCAACCTGATTGATTTGTCATTCATAGGCAACGTGCTGTTGAATTTAGATGGATTGTTCTGGACACCGGGAGCCATTTCCCCGGAACCACGAAAAGTATACTGTTTACCGGTGATTAGGCAATTTGCTTTGCCCCTAAATTGGCCCACTCCTATAATTGGCTAGTAGATGAAGTACAAAAAACTCAATCGTGCAGAAAATATCATCCGAAGAATGGTTGAAGAACCGTTTAGCTGGTTTGCCGGTGGGGCGCTTGACCCGTTTCAACTGGCTAGGCATCTCGTGATCCACTATATCGTGCCGGCTGCAAAGACTAAGCGCCCCAACCGGTTTGTTATTCATATCAATCCCAGGGATCTGTCAAACTTGGGGGACGAGGTCACTGCCTTTGAGTCGCAGGTTGTCGATTATGTGGGATTGCTAACGGAACGCTATGATAGCGTACCTGCCGATCCTGTACTGATTTCGGTCGAAGCAGATCAAGAGATCGAACAACAAAAGGCTGAAATAACGGCATCCTTAGTGGAAAAACAAGCCAGCGGCGATACCGAAGTCTTTTCCAACCAATTCGCCAATGATTTCGTATTGGAAGCACTGAAGGCAGTGGATGCATTTTTAATTATTCAAGGGCGCCGTCACATACCTCTTGATCGGCCGATAACACGAATCGGCCGCCGCATGGATAACGACTTGATCCTCGATACTCCGTCGATCAGTCGATATCATGCGCAGATACGATGGCGCCAACGTTTCTTTGTTCTTTATGACGCAAGCGGACACGGGAGAACCATTGTGAATGGAATGGTCACTAAAGAACATATCTTGCGTCCAGGGGATGTTATTGCCTTGAGCGAGGTATTGCTCGTTTATGGAGAGGGACGTGACGAGAATTTTGCTTCGGAAATATGGCCTGAAGATGAGGAGGCGGCTTCTACGCTTCTGAGGCCGGAGGAATGAATCCAGACCTGATTCTCCTTGCCATCAGATTAGGTAGCGCGTTTATCCTTTTGGGGTTCCTGGGATTAATACTCTGGTATCTGTATCAGGATGTGAAATCGATGCTGAAGCCCACAGGCGGGCAGTTAACCCGATATGGTCAACTGAGGGTTATTTCCAATGCGAACCCCCAAACTGGTATCGATTCCGTATTTGAGTTATCACCCGTCACTACAATCGGCCGTAATGCTCGTAATACGATTGTATTGGATGATAGCTATGTTTCTGGGGAGCATGCCTTGTTGGTCTGGCGCGACGCCCAATGGTGGCTAGAGGACCAGAATAGTCGTAACGGCACTCTCCTGAATGACACACCGATCAACGAGGCTGTTGTGATCTCACCAGGGGATATTCTGACAATTGGCAATATACAGCTAAAGTTGGAGGACCCCTCAGGATAGAAGCAGGCCGTGAAAGAGGGGCATACGGGATTCGAACCCGTGATAACAGCTTGGGAAGCTGCTGTGATACCACTTCACCAATGCCGCAACGTGTATCGGAATTATAGTGCCGGCTCGCATTGCGCGCAAGCTTCTGGGGAGGAACCGAATGCAGGCCCGGTGGTAT
>JAWOHK010000379.1:0-2712 GCA_046485205.1 Chloroflexota bacterium
CGACCAACTGCGCCTTGTAGGCTTCCAGATTGGCCGCCCGGAAGGATTTATCGGTGAAGTCATTGCGCAAAGCCATCTCTCTGGCTTGGGTTTGCTCCAGACTGCCCCTCATATCCTTCAAGTGAAAGTGATAGCCGGCGACCAACAACACAATGAACAGCAGCAGCCCGGCGATGAATTTCAACGCCCCAGGCCACGCGCCAACGTTGTTGAAGTCGATATTATTGATATCGATCTTGCGAAAACTGGCCTTGATTTGAGACATACTCATTGCTGCTGCGCTCCCTCAGCAGATGCCTTCGGCTCAGTTTGACGCACTGAAAGCTCGAAAACGTTAGCCTGATCCACGCCGCCCGACGTCACCGCTCTGACTGCCGTGAGGTTGGGTGACGTCATCCATTCAGACGCATCCATCTGCCGCATCAAATTCGATACGCGACTGTTGGACTCGGCGCCACCTTTGATGTTGACGATGGGACCGCGCATATCGACCGAGGTAAAGTAAACGCCGTCAGGCAAGGTACGCGCGGTTTCGTCAAACACGCGGACAATAATCGGACGGTTACCCTGCAGGTCCTGAATGATCTTCATCCGATCGAGCAATTGGGTCCGGCGCGCCTGCAACTGCTCGATCTCTTTGATGCGCGTTTCCAGCAAGGTGATTTCATCCTGCAGGAACTTGTTGCGCGCAGTCTGATGATCGATTTTGCCGGCATAGAAGCGATCGCCCATAAACACCAGCGCACCGGCCAGTACGACGATCAACGCCAGAACAGTAAGAAACTCTTTCTTGCGCTCTTCCCTGAGCTGTTCGCGCCAGGGTAACAGGTTGATCCGAGCCATTAGTCGAAACTCCTCATTGCCAGACCACAAGCAATCATCAGCGCGGGAGCATCATTGCTGAGCGCCACCGCGTTGACCTTGTTTGACAGGGTCATGTTTGCAAAGGGGTTGGCGACCAACGTGGTGGTGCCGATCTTTTGCTGAATCAGGTAGTCGAGACCCGGAATCGAAGACGTGCCGCCAGCGAGGAGAATATAATCCACATCGTTATACTGGCCGCCCGCGAAGAAGAACTGTAGCGAACGTGACACCTGCTGCACCACAGCATCCTTGAACGGCCCCAGCACTTCGCTTTCGTAGTCATCCGGCAAGCCGCCCTGCTTCTTGGCCAGACCCGCTTCCTCCTGCGACAAGCCGTAGCGCCGCTGGATCTCATCGGTCAGCTGCTTGCCGCCAAACAGTTGTTCGCGGGTGTAGATGATGCGGCCTTTGCTCAGCACGCTGAGGGTCATCATGGTCGCGCCGATATCGATGACGGCAACGGTCATTTCGTCGCGGTCACCATCCAGCTGGTCGATGACCAGATCACAGGCCCGTTCCATGGCGTAAGCCTCGACCTCGACCACCCGCGCAGCCAAACCGGCAAGCGCCAGCGCAGCCTCGCGAATATCGACGTTCTCACGTCGACAAGCAGCGAGCAGCACTTCGGCTCTGCCCGGATTGCGCGCAGAAGGTCCCTGGACTTCGAAGTCGATGGCGACCTCATCCAGTGGATACGGAATGTACTGATCAGCCTCAAGCTTGATCTGCTCTTCCATTTCCTCTGGATCGAGATCCGCGTCCATTTCGATGATTTTGGTAATCACCGCGGAACCGGCAACGGCAACGGCCGCTTGCTTGAGAGAGGAACGCGACCGGGCCAGGACTTTCTCCAAGGCCTGGCCGACACCTTCAAGCTCGACGATATTTTTTTCTACCACCGCACTAGGTGGGAGAGGTTCGACCGCATAGGCCTCGACCTTATAACGGTTACCTGAGCGACTGAGCTCGAGCAACTTCACCGTAGTGGAGCTGATATCAATGCCCAGCAGCGTGTTCGCTTTTTTCTTTATGAGCCCTAGCACGGCCAATTTCCTATCAGCATCCGACACTTACGGCCGGTTTATGTTTTCCTACATTAAATAACAGTCCTTGTACAAGCGCAAATAGCTAAAACAAAATAAATGCGTTTATAATGCATACTGTTAACCTGTTCTCATTGTGCCGCACCGCTAACCAACTCATTTGTCAGGGAATTTGCCTGTCCCTTATGCGCTTTCTAAAAATCCTATTGTGGTCCCTTCTCGCTCTGATAAGCGCCCCGATCATGGGCCTTACGGCCATTGCGCTGTATTTGAGCCCCGGCTTGCCCGACGTCGAAACTCTGCGCAACGTGCAATTGCAGACCCCATTGCGGATATATAGCACAGATAACAAATTGATAGCGCAATTCGGCGAAATGCGCCGCATACCTATTAGTTACGGCCAAGTCCCGGAAGACTTTATCAATGCCATCCTGGCGGCCGAGGACGACAACTTCCTCAACCACCACGGCGTAGACCCAAAGAGCCTGATGCGCGCGGTCAGCGAGCTGGTTAAAACCGGCAGCATCCAGACCGGCGGCAGCACCATTACCATGCAGGTCGCGAAAAATTATTTCCTCACCAGTGACCGGGTTTTTTCACGCAAACTCAACGAGATACTGCTGGCCCTGCAAATCGAGCGGAGTCTGAACAAGCGCGAGATTTTTGAGCTTTACGTCAACAAGATCTATCTCGGCAACCGGGCTTACGGCATAGAGGCAGCGGCCCAGGTGTATTACGGCCGTTCGATCGATGAGCTGGCGCTGGCCGACCTGGCCATGATTGCCGGTTTGCCCAAAGCGCCATC
>JAWOHK010000011.1:0-24649 GCA_046485205.1 Chloroflexota bacterium
GTTAGAATCGGAACTGTTGGCTATCATCGCCGAACGAACGGAGAAGCGCATCAAGATCAACTGGCAGTTCTCGATCGAGGTGTGCTGTCAAAAGCTGAATTCGCGATATTCGATTGTTAACGAAGCTAATTCCAAGTTCATGGAAGTGCCGATTATTTAGGTTACAATGTATTTAATACACTGATACACAAATAAATACAATCTGTACTGAGTAGGCGCTTCAGCGCCGTCTCTAAAGACCGCAACTGAAGTCGCAACTACGAACAATAGAAGCCTTCTGTTAAATGGTATTAAAAAATCTCATCATTCAATTCTTAGCATCAATCTTGGAGGTGCCCAATTTAGCACCGAGACAGGAAGTTGAGGAATGGCCGTGCTGCCATCTAGGGGAGGCATTCGTCGGTGTCTCTCCTAAGTCGATAGCCAATGCAATTGTTCTGTGACAACGGTGTGTTTCCTCGACTATTCTTGCATAGGAACCACCACCACCGGCCGTGTCGTACCGCCGACAATTTGAGTGGCCAGGTCATTCCAAATGGGTTGGCTGCGCAAGTGAGGCGCCGGCGCACCAATTACGATCAAATCATAATCACCCGTCTCGGCCTCGGAGAGTATTTGTTCTAACGCGTTGCCACTCGTTATCTTGGTCTCGGTTGATACACCTAATGCCTCTAGCGTCCGTTGCGCCCGCATCATATGAACCCAAACCCGTTTGATGTCCCCGGGCGTAGCTTGCGAGTAACGGACGTGAAAAACAGTAACCCGAGCCGCCATCCGACGCGCCAACCGGCCACCAAATCGTACGTCACTCTTGCCCGGCTGGCCCCCAGCGGTACAGATCAGGATTTTTCCCAGTCGCTCCCGGGTATCTTGAACCAATAACACAGGCAATTGTGCCTGTTCGAGCACCTGGCGAGCGGTTGAACCGAGCTCTTCCCGATTGTCACCCCGTCCCATGGCGACAACCTCGTAATCACCTTCCTGGGCTTCCATAAGAATCTCTTCAGCGCTCGACCCCTGGCGCACATGGGTGATCAGGCGCGGGTTAATTCCGCCTGGATGACTCCGGTGCAGGGATTCCAGCTCTTCGCGCATGCCGGCCAAATCTGATGAGGTGGAGGCTACCCCCAGCAACGTCGTCGGCCCGTTGGTTGCCTGCGCCAGTTTCAGCCCCAAATCTGCCGCGACCGCGCCGGTTGGAGAGCCATCCATGCAAATTAATATCTTCAGGCCTGATGGAGCCAAGACGTGATAATCCTGTAACCAAACCCATAACTCCTGACCCGGCATGATCGATTCATTGACGTCCGCCTGGCTTTGAACCTGGGCCTCGATGATCGCCGTTCGCACTCCATAAGGTTGCAATGAAACCACTGGCCGCACACCTTGCAAGCTCCCCATTTCCAGCCGGATTCGTTGAATGGCACCGGTAAATACCTGCCCGATCACCCGACCCTGGCCTAGCAGACGCACATTACTCAGTGGCTCAATTTTTTCAACCGACACGGCAACGGCCTCCGGGCGGAACAAAATCCGCGCCGGCGCGCCGGAGTCGTGGGCGGGTGCCCCTTTCGGAAAGGGCAGGCTAACCATCCCCAGTTGGATGTGATTTTCCTCGGCCCGGCCGACCAGAACATTGCCTTTGCCCACAAAGGTAGCCACAAACTCACTTTGCGGCCGGTGATACAGCGTTTCCGGACTGCCGACCTCGATAAGGTAGCCGCGTTCAATGACACCGATCCGGTCGGCCAGTTCGAACGCTTCTTCCTGGTCATGAGTCACCAGGATAGTCGTTACGTTCAGCGTGCGTTGAATTTCCTTCAAACTTTCACGTAATTGGGCGCGAATCTTCACATCCAGCGCGCCAAAGGGCTCGTCGAGCAGCAAGACTTCCGGCTGGTAGGCAAGGGCTCGTGCTAGGGCCACGCGCTGCTGCTGGCCGCCTGATAATTGATCGGGGAAGCGACTCCCCAAACCAGCTAACCCGACCAGATCGAGCAGTTCCTCGCTCCGTTGACGTCGTTCAGCTTTCGGTCTACCGCGGATCCGCAGGCCGAACTCTACATTATCCGCCACGGTCATGTGCCGAAAGATGGAATAATTTTGAAACACGAACCCTGTTCCTCGCGCCTGCGGTGGCAGATAGGTCACGTCACGGCCGTTTAGTTCAATTATTCCTGAGTCCGGGACCAACAGGCCGGCAATCATCCGAAGAATCGTGCTCTTGCCACTGCCGCTGCCGCCCAGCAATACGAACAACTCCCCGTCATTGATTTCCAGGGAAACGCGATTGACAATCAGGTTTTGGCCAAACCGTTTGGACAGATCGGTCAATACGATGGACATCAGATCGTCTTCCTGGAGCGCGGCTGGGTGATTCGTTGCAACATAAAGAAGAGAATAAACGACAGGACGGCCAGAACCGCCGCGACGGCATTAGCGGATTCGATATTCCCGGCTTCGAACTGGGCAAAGATGTAAAGTGGGGCCGTTTGGGTTCGCAGGCGCAGATTACCGCTCACCATGATTGTGGCGCCGAATTCGCCCAAAGAGTGGGAGAAAGTCAACAAGGTGCCGCTGAACAGCCCCCCACGCAGGGCCGGTAGGATAACAAAGCGGAAAGATTGCCAGCGATTAGCCCCGATGGTGTAAGCGGCCTCTTCATAAGTCACCTCCAGTTCATCGAGAACCGGCTTTACGCTACCCAGCATATAAGGGAAGGTCACAAACAAATGCGCCAGCAGCACACCGGCCGGCGCGAACATAGGTTGAATACCTAGCGGGTCCAGATAGCGGCCAAGCAAACCAATTGGCCCCCAGAGCAACAGCAAGGATGTGCCGACCACGACGGTAGGGATGGCAACCGGCAGGTTGACGAACACGGTAAGCGCCTCGCGGCCCCGGAATTCATACTTGGAGAGCACATAGGCGGTATACGTCCCCAACACGGCATTGATGGCTGCCGTCGCGGTGGCGATTATTAGTGAAAAGCGCAACGCGAATTGCGCATCAGGTCGAGAAAGGGCTTCGATAAAGGCCGGTAATCCCCCCCGTCCGGCGAACACAAATATCGCCGCCAGCGGCATCAGGATGAGCGGTGCGAGCACAAGCAGCAGCAATCCGACAGGCAGAATCCTGCTACTCCCTATACTTTTCCGTGGTGGTTTGACCGAAATGGTCGTCATTGGCCTAACTCCTCCAAGACCCGATCTTTCCAGATCCCGTCTACGATGACTCTTTTAGCTTCCAGCCAGCCGCCTAAGTCAGTCACTGTAAATGGCGTTTCAATCTCGCCGAAGTAGGTCACACCTTCATTCAGCTCCTCGTCTACGCTTCGAAAACCGTAATCGACACAAATTTGTTGGGCGGTTTTGCTCCATAAGAACTCAACGAAAGCATCGACCAGCTCGCGCTGTTCGGGATCGATATTTTTATCGATAACCACAACAGTATGCTCGCTAGAGATCGTACTAGCGGGGTAAACGATGTCTGCATTGAGTCGTCCCTGAAGGCGGTCAATGATGGCCTCCTGTTCATAGGTGATCAAGGCGTCGCCAAAGCCGCTTTCAAACTGGGTACGAACGGCACGGGCAGAGGCAGCCTGGGCCACAACATTTCGCCAGATTCCACGCAGCTGGTCATAAGCTTCTTGCTCTGTACCACCGGTAAGAGTAACTGAGCCGTATTCAGCCAGAAGCGCCCACTGCGCTCCGCCGGAGGTCAGGGGGTCGGGATGCACAACGTCGACCCCTGGGTTAGTCAGGTCGGTGAAGTCGGTGATATCTTTGGGATTGCCCGGCCGCACCAGGATGATAAAAGGTGTCCGATTTAATACGCCTTCATAGGGCAAATCGAGCCAAGTTGGGCCGGCCAGAACACCTTTTTCGACCAGTCGCCAGGCGTCGAGTTCCAGCGAGAGAATCATGACTTCGGCAGGGACACCAAGGATGGCTTGGTTGGTAATTGTCCCTGACCCGGCGAAGGCGGCGATGAACTCGACCGGCTCTCCGGTCCGGGCTTCCCATTCAGCCGAGAAAGCCGGAAAGACAGCCTCGTTCATCATTTCACCCAGGATGCTGAAACCATAGACTACAATTGTTCGTGGCGTGGCACCTCTGGCGCGAACCAACCAGGGCCAGGTCATATAGAATACCAGCGCGCCGAAAAGGACGATGTAAACTGCTCGTCGGGCCAGTAATCGCCAATTAATCAAGTTAAAACACATAATCTAGAAGGCTTCATTTTCTTTTAATGCGTTCGAGTAATAAGGAGAAATTCTACGAACGACCTGGATATTCTAGCCAAAGTGTTTTCATGGCGCTCACTGTCAATGTCGATCGAGCCATTTTGTTACCATTCTGTAACCGGCTCGTTCGGGGCGGGGCAAGCTATTGTTTTATCTACCGGCCTAGAATATTGTGGCTGGTTGGCAAAATAATGCTGGACCTATCGGGCAATCAGGACAGGGCGATCGGATTTTCCCAACAGTGGCCCTACCAGTTCTCCCAAGAACCATCGGGAAAAACGACCAAATGGCTCGCCAGCGATGACGATCAAGTCATGGTTCGTATCGCGTACTTCTCGGCGAATTTGATGTTCCGGGTTGCCTTGTTTCCAGCAGACCGTGCCTTGAAGGTTTAATTGATCCAAACGCCTGACATAGCGATGGAGGGCCTCCCCGCAGTAGGTGTTGGGAGCCATGAGAGCATCTATTCCCTCATTTATCTTAACGTCATTCTGGTGCAAACGAGGGTATGGCGGCACAATCGGCATAAGAGTGATTTTCGCCTCGCTTGGGACCGCCAATCGCTCCACCCACTTAAGGGCTAGCTCATCAGTCTCGTGAGCCCGAACCACGATCAGAATGTGGTGCAACGGCCAGCGAGGTTTGTGGGCAAACAGGATGGAACCGGGTATTTTCTTCAGAATATGGCATGCCAGAATTCGCTTGAGGAGTCGTTGCCACCCTAATGGTTGTTTATCCATAATGACAACAAGATCGCATTCAGAAGGGTGAACAATGGTCATATCGTCACCATAGTCTTCCTGGTCCTTCTCAGTGAGCCAGATCGATTGCGGGCTATTTTCACCGCTCAATTCAGTGACAGTGGTTGAGCTTTGATACGCACTGAATGGCTCTAGAAAACCTTGATGAATTGGACGGCTATCCAACAAATTACCGATATAGCTGGTATAAGCCACCCATTCATCGGAAACGGGTGGCCGATGAACACAAAGTAGCGTGTATTGGTCCTTCCTCACGACTTCCATGTACATTTGATTACCCTCCCGGTCTTGTTCTGTTGAACAAATCCGTAAGAGACAGGCTTAGGGCTATTGCTTGTCATCTAATAGCGACAGGCCACATAGCTAAGAATTCCGCTTTTAATTATTATAGAGGGTTAGACAGGAGCTCCGATAGCGCGAAATAGTAACATCCAGGTATCAAGAAGGTTACAAATTTCGGTTTCCCGTTTCAGAACGTTTTCGGAAAAAGGTCGGTCCGGATTATTTTAAAGGCGTGGAAGTCTCCCGGAAACGTCTGTTGAGGTCTGTTTAGCGAGGTCAAAAAAAGCTCGTCCAAAAGGTTTAACTCAACGAACTCCAAAGTGCCAACAGATCAGGATGTTACCTGACAAAAAACCGAATGGGGAAAATACATAATACCGATGCATGGCCAAACCAGCTATGACAGACTACAGAAAAGTGAAGCTGTTTAACGCGTGTCAACATTTACAATTGTTTTCATCCCCCACCGCAACGGTAAGTCGGGATAGTCGTTCAGGTTTATGCGAACCCGGTAGGTAACATCCCCTCTCGTTAATACCGGAACAAGCCCCACATCAATCACTGTTCCTTCCAACACCTCACCAGGCAATGCATCCAAGGTCATTTCGACTTCCTGACCTACATTCACATAAGCGATATCCAACTCTACCAAGTCAGTCGTTTCCACCTGCCATTGACCGGTATCCGCCAAACTGCCGACCGGATTGCCCGGAATCACCAATTCGCCCGGCTCAATTGTGAATTCGCTGATAGTACCGGTGAATGGGGCCATCAGCGTCATTCGTTCGAGGGCAGTCCTCGCCACGTCTAAAGCTGCCTGAGCATTCTGGGCGCCGGCTTCGGCCTGCCGCACGGCGGCATCTGCCTGCCGGGCGGACACATTGGCCTGGGTCAACCCTAGCCGGGCCTGTTCAACACCAATTTCGACACGCCTGATCTGCAGATCGCGAGCCCCGGCTTCCAGTAGCGCCAGTTGTGCCGCCGCGACGTCCCGCTGGGCCGCGGCGACTGCCACAGCCGCGCCAGCGGCACGTTGCTCAGCGTCGGTAGCGCCGGCTCGGGTCTCGGTTACAGCCGTTTGAGCGGCATTGTAAGCAGCTTCGGCCGCCTCCACCTGTGCGCGCAAATTCTCCTCGGGCGCGCCCAGGCCAGGACATACCTCGCCGCCATCGGGCAAATCGATGCATGTAGTAATCAGCGTATCATAGGTATCGCGCAGCGCTGTAAATTGGGATAGCGCGGCCGCCAGTTGCGCTTCGGCGCCTCGTACCTGGGCATCGCTGACATTTAAGGATTCATCCCGTTGAGCGGCGGCCTGAGCTACACTGGCTTCGGCCGCGGCTAGGCCGCGCTCAGCGGCGGCGATCTCTTCCGGTCGCGGACCGGCCTGCAACAAGGCCAGTTGGGCTTCCGCGGCAAGAAGTGCCGCCTCGGCTGTTTGTCGTTGGGTTTCGGCCAGATCCAGTTGGGCCCGAGCCGCGCTCAACCCGGCCTCGGCGGCTAACAACCCGGCCTGTACCTGCTGAACCGCGCTTTCCCCAATCCGGGTGTCTAGGCGAGCGATTGGTTGTCCACCTTCGACGCTCTGTCCTTCGACGACCAATACCTCGGCGACTGTTCCACCGATCAGAAAGGCGAGTGAAACCGATTGTATGGGAACCAGTTGTCCTTCGGCCGTTACAATGCCGGACTGATCTACCCGCGATGCCGGGATGAAGGGGGTGGCCGAATCCGTCGGATCAATCTCCGCCACAGGTGGTTCCGAGCGACAGGCAACGATAACCAGTAACAAAGCAGCCAGCAGAAACCGGGGGAATAATGATTGCAATCTTTTCATATCACACTTTTTGATGGCGACTACCGACCGGTATCGATCGTTACAAAGACCGTCATTCCCCACCGCAGCGGAATATCAGGTTCCTCATCAAGTTGGATAGTCACTTTATAAACCACATCCCCGCGTAATTCCTGCGAAACCTCGGCTATACCGTCTGTGCTCTCGTTCCCGATAGTGCCCGTCAACGCGACATCGGGTAGAGCATCAACGCGAATCCGAACCCAGTCGCCGGAAGACACATCGACGACATCTTTTTCGGTCAGATCGGTCGTCTCGACCAACCAGCGCGACAAATCGGCCAGGATCACGGTCGGAACACCGGCATTGATTACCTCCCCGGCCTCCACCACTATATCGGCCACCGTACCGTCGAAGGGGGCCACCAAAGTGCGATCGTCCAAAGCCGTCTTGGCAGCCACCATGGCCGCCTGTGCGCGCTGAACATCGGCCTCTGTTTGGGCGAGACTCGCTTCGGCTTGAGTTGTCCTGGCCTGAGCTTCAGCCAAAGCTCCTTCAGCCTGGGCCAGACCGGCTTCGGCAATGGCGATCTGTTCCCCACTGCTGCCCGCCAAGAGCAGATCCAGCTCGGCTTGGGCTGCGTCACGCTGGGCAGTAGCGGCAGACACACCGCTACCGACTGCCTGTCGCTGGGCACCGGTCGCTCCAGCCTGTAATTCTTCCAGAGCCTCGGTGGCCGCCTCTACGGCAGCAACTGCGGCACTGTATTCACGTTGGGCTTGAGACAGAGCATCCGAGTCCGGATCGTCCAGCCTGCGCAACTGATCGAGGCGAAGACCAGCCGGGACGACCTGGGCTTCAGCCGCACGCAATTCGGCTTCCGCTTCGCGAATCCGTGAATCAGCCACACCATCCAACACCAGTTGCTGGGCGGCGGTCGCCTGATCGATCCGCCTGTTTGCTAGCGCAACTTGGCTTTCGCGCAGGGCGATTTCTTCCACGGTCGGTTTGGCTGTCGCCATATCCAGTTCGACCTCAGCCGTGCGGACGCCCCACTCGGCCGCTTCCACGCCCGTTTGAGCAGCCATTAAAGCGGCCTGGCCAGCCAGTACGTTGGCCTCGGCCAGGGCTAACAGGGATTCCGCCTGGGCCAATGCTGCTGCTTGATCGGCTGTGTCCAGACGCAATATAGGGTCGCCGTCTGCGACGGTGGTGCCTGGTGGGGCCAGGATTTCGGTCACGACGCCGGTCGTGGTGAATGCCAGCCGGGCCTGGCGCAACGGTACAACCTGGCCTTCAGCTGATACCGTGTCAACGACCAAATTACCGGCCACGGTATTCACCCGCCCAGTCGTTTCCGCTGAGGCCACGCCTTCGGCCGGCATTTCAGTCGGCTGCTGGGCGAAAAAAAGGAAATAGGTGAATATCCCCCCGGCCACCAACAAAACCACCACACTCACGCCGAGTAATAAACGCCGCCAATTCATACCATAAACTCCTGTGATCTGCGGCCGGATGCTTCCCTCTCGAGTAGTTCACTGAGCCGTCCGCCATTTTTATCATTCATATGCCAACGTCTGGCGAACACTGAGCCGAGCAGCCCGCAGGGCAGGGAAAATGCTGGCGAATGCCGCAATCAATAAAATGGCAACCAACCAGATCAACGCTCCAAAATAAGCGTATTGGTAAGACAGAGGATTGTCTAGCAAGGAATTGCCCACCATCGTGGCCAGAATGCGGCCAATTGGATAGCCGAAGATCGCGGCCAATATCCAGCTGATGAGGCCGATAAAAATTCCTTCCACCAAAACGATCCGAAGGACGGCCCCATCGGAAGCGCCGACCGCCCGCAAAACCCCGATCTCCCGCGTTCGCTCCAATACATTGATGCTCATCGTGCCCATTAGTCCCAGCCCACCTACCGCGGCGATGAGTACAGCCATGACGGCCAGGAAGACAATGAGCAGGTTAAATTGATACTCAATGCGCTCCCGCACTTCACCGATAGTCCCGACAGTGGCCACGCGAATTCCATTATCTTCGAAATGGCTCCGCAATTCGAGGGCTTTCTCGAGCTGGGTGGTAGAGTAAGGATCGCCAATCATGACCTGAAGAGAATCGGTCTGCTCAAAGCGGCGTAACTCACGTTCCAAAAACGGCCGGTTGGCATAGGCCATCGGACCGGTCAGGACGCCTTGTACCTGACCTACTACTTCCCAAGAACGCTGCCGGCCGTCAATAGTCAAGGAGATGATGTCGCCAATCCTGACTTCAGGGTCATCTTTGAATACATCACTATTGACGACTATCGCGTTTGTGTCGTCCGGGAGAAGCCAGCGCCCGGCCAGTATCTTTGGATTGATAAATTGCGTGTCGGCGTTCGTGCCCAGGAGCGGGAATCCGTCTCCCTCACGGCCGTCCGGCCATTCCGGCGTGGCCGATGTGCCGATCCACCCTTCCACAGCGGTAATGCCGGGCACTTCCTTCGCGATCCGTTGTAATTCACTCAATCGATACGTGCGGTCAAAATTGACATCGATATCGTAGGCGAAATAACCCAGTGCCTCATCAAGTGTGCGGAGCAAAGAGGAATGGACACTCAGGATACCGATGAAGATCGAACCGCCCAGGGTGAGCGTGATCAGCGTTAATAGCAGACGCGCTTTGCGGCGAATCGAGTTACGCAGCGATATTTGAATCGGGCGGGATAAATTCATGATGCCGGTCGCCCAGGATAGCAGCCGATCCACCCCATTGGAGCCAAAACTGCCCTTACCGAGACCAAAACTGCTCAGCGCTTCGCGGACTGTGATCCGGGAACCGTTCAAGACCGGTACTAAACCGGCCAGAAGGGGCACCAACAACCCGATGGCCACCATCACCGTCATCGCACGCAGCGGGATCCGAAAACCAGCCAGATCAAAATTGAGTAACCCGGCGATAAACCGCGTGAAGAGATAGGCAGCCATACCACCGGCCGGAATCGCTATCAGCAATGCGATTAAACCCAGAATGATGATAGCCACCAGGTACATATAAACGATTTGTCCTCGCCGGGCCCCGACCATCTTCATGATCCCAATCTGCTGGGTTTGCTGGCTGAGTAAGCCGTTCATGATATTGATTACCAGGAATGAACTGGCAAAGAGCGACAGCGCCCCTAATGCCCCGAGTATCAGCAGAATGGGATCGAGAATTTCCTGCACGGGGTGTTCGCCCGATGTCGGCACCCGGGTGCGGAAGACAGTGTAGCCTGCTCGTTCGGCCTTGTGCTTCACTTCTTCGACGATCGCCTCGATTTCACTCTGGCCGGCCGCGCCTTCAACAAGTAAATGCAATTCGCTATAGGTGCGATCGGTTCCCAGCCATTCCAGCGTGGGCATCGTAATATAGGCTGCAGGGTTGCCGGTGAATTGGGCCGGTGGACGGCTGACATCATGGACCGATCCCTGAATCGGCATCTCGCGCGTGCGGCCGTCGGATAATTGAATGGTAAGGACATCGCCGAGTTGGGAATTTATGAGTGGCAAGGAAGCCCGTTCAATCATCAGGGTGTTGGCCACGGGCGGCCACTCACCCTCTTCCGGCCATACCTTGCTGATTCGCATATCTTCAAAATCGGGAATGGCCCTGATATCAATCGTCTTCCACTGGCCCGGCGCTATCTCGGCCCTCAATGAGAGTCGACGGCGGCCCTCGGCCTCGCTTACACCGGACACGCTCCGGGCAATGGCAACCAATTCTTCATCGAAGGGGCTGACAGCGAGGATCGCATCGGCCGGTGTCGTTTCCAGATAACCGCGAGTCAGGTCCTGGCGCAACATGACATCGGTACCGAGGATCATCCCGATAGCAAAGACACCGATCGCGATGGACAAGACGACCAGGGCGGTTCGAACCTTATTACCCCAAAGGTCCATAATGACTTTGCGCCAGCGAGGTTGAATAATCATGCTGCTGAAATGGGCGGAAATTAGCGATTTAGGTAAGACGGGGAGCGGATGGTTATTAGGAGTGGTTAATCTCGCCCACGATACGGCCGTCGGCCAGGGTGATGGTCCGGGTAACCCGTCTTGCCAGATCGGCATCGTGGGTCACCATCAAAATCGTCTTGCCACGACTGACCAGTTCCTCGAACAGTTGAAATACGGCCTCAGCTGTCTGGGAGTCTAGATTACCGGTCGGTTCATCAGCGGCCAGGATGGGCGGATCGTTGGCCAGAGCGCGGGCGATCGCCACCCGTTGTTGTTGCCCGCCGGAAACCTCGGAGGGCAGTTTATGGGCATGATCGGCCATCTCGACCTGTTCCAACAGATGCATCGCACGATCCCGACGCTCGCGACCGGAATACATATTGCAGAAATCCATGGGCAGAATAATATTTTCCATGCAGGTCAGCATGGGTAGCAACTGGAAAAACTGGAAGATAATACCTATAGAGCGGCCGCGCCACTCAGCCATTGGCCCTTCTTTCAAATCATTGACCGGCATACCATCGACCACGATCCGGCCCGTAGAGGGACGATCGATGCCGGTGATCATGTTGATCAGGGTGGATTTTCCGCTGCCTGATTTGCCAACTACAGATACGAACTCGCCTTGGTCAACTTTAAGATCAACATTCTCCAGGGCGATGAACTCCCCTGCCGGCGTCTGGTATGCCTTGTTGACCCCTCGAATATCGATCAAGTGAGAATTTTCCCAAGCCGGTACAGTCGCAGGTATGAGCGCGGACGTGCGCTCAATCTGTGGCAGGAATTTACTGAATCCGTTATTTCGTTTGAATAGCGTACTTAACATAACTTATTTAATTATTTTGATAACCGCTGCCTTTTCTACAACAGCCGGAAGCAAGAGGTAGGTAAGCCAACCAACTGTCTCGGATACTAACAAAGAAACCGGCCGGGCACACGATTCTCCCGCCGGTTTCTAATCTGATAACTATTTGACTAATTAACCCGGTGTGCAGGTTTATACATTAACAAGTTCAGAAAATCGAAGTGGTGACAAACCAGTCTGCTGACAAAGGAACACGCCAAAGCAATGAGCCAGGATAATTCGCAGCCAACGAGAGCAAAGATGCCAAGCGTCGCGCGCCCAGACTTGGCGAGCTTGAAATCGTTGCACGAGTTGTCCGAAAACCGTCTCGATGCGATAACGTTTGCGAGTCAACCGGCGCGGCCAGGGTGTCTTTTCATGCTTGGCCGTGCTGAATGGGGCCAGAAGGACGAGTTCTTGCTCGCGCAGACGGTCTCTCAAGACCGGCTTCCAATAGTTGCGGTCAGCCAGCACCTGCCCCTGAACACCGAAAAGCATCTCCTCAGCCGCGATGGTGTCATGGACATTGGCCGGCAACAACTCCAGGTCGCGGATCACACCCGGCCAGGCGATGCGGGCATGAACCCTCAAGCCGAAGCATTTTTGTCGGGCGACTTCGTCATAACCATAAGCCGATACTTCTCGCAGTCGTCGACAGCGATTGGCCCGCGCAAAGCGACAAACCGGCAAGGGCATGCTGTCCATGATATTGTCGGTGGGGTCATGGTCGACCCAACTCAACAGCTGGCGCCAGAGTTGCACTTTCACCGCCCACAGGTTAGCTGATTGTCGCACGAAGGTCGTCCGATGAATAGCACGCAGGCCGGGAAACCAATCACCATAATGGCGCTGGAAGTACAGAAAGATGGCTTTATCCGTGGCCATGTTTAACCAGATACCAACCACTTCGATTGTTAAGACTTCAGCATCGCTCAGGGTTGGTTGTGGACCGCGTCGGCGATAGCGCGGTTGCTCGGCCAACCAATCATCGATGAGACAATAAATGACTACAATAAATGTGTTAAGATCCATTTCGGAGACCTCCGTTCCACTTGGTTTCTTCGTCGTTACTCAAGTGTACGGAGTCTCCTCCATTTTCTCACCCCGTGTTACTTGCACATCGGGTTAGTTAACGGCGGGTTTGTGCGTGTGGGGGTGCAGTATCGCTGCACCCCCATTTTCGGCTACAATGAGAGCCGAAGGCGAGCAAGAACGGAGAAATGACTAAGACAATTCTGGTCGTAGATGATGCCGAAAGCCTGCGGATCATGTTGAAGACTTACCTCACCCAGGAGGGATTTCGGACTATAACCGCAGCCAATGGGCGCGAAGCGCTCTTTATCGCCCGGCAGGAAAGCCCGGACCTCATTATCCTGGATCTGATGATGCCTGAATTGGGCGGCTATGATTTTATCTCGGCTTATGCTCGCGAAGGCGGAGCGCCGGTCATCATCCTCACCGCAAAAATCGAGGAAAGTGACAAAGTGCTCGGACTCGAACTAGGCGCGGATGATTACCTGACCAAACCTTTCAGCTTGCGGGAATTAACGGCTCGAATTCGTGCCGTCCTGCGCCGGAGCGAAAAAAGTAATTCAACCGATAACAAACCGGTGTTACGCGTTGGTGAACTGACCCTTGATCAAAACAGCCGCACCGTCGTGGTTGGCTCCACTGCGGTCGATCTGACGCCCTCGGAATTCGATCTGTTGGCGATCTTAATGGCGTCTCCCGGCCGCGTGTATTCCCGCCTTGAGCTGCTCGACCGGCTGCAAGGTGATGCTTATGAAGGCTATGAACGCACGATTGACGTCCATGTCCGTAATCTGCGCACCAAGATCGAGCCGGAGCCGCGCCACCCGCGCTATGTAGTCACGGTGTACGGCATGGGATATCGGTTGGACGCTGCTCCCGTGTCCGCCTGATGCCATGCGATCGCTCTCCTTTAAACTAACTCTGGCCTTTCTGCTCGTGGGCCTGACCGGGGCAATTCTGGTAGCCGTCCTGGTTGGTGGGCTGACCCGCCGGGAGTTTGACCAGTTCGTTGTCAATCGGTTTCAATTGGAAACAGTCGCTTCCCTGGCCGAGTACTATGAAACCAACGGATCTTGGGATGGTCTGGACAGTTACCTGCAAAGAATCCGGGGGCGCGGCCAGGGACGATATGATCCCAATCGTTCTCAACTCGTTTTGTTCGATGCCAACGGCAACGTGCTTATTGACAGTCGTCCGCCAAATCTGCAGCGTGTGAATGCGCGACTAGATGTAAGCCAAGCGATTCCAGTCGAGATTGAAGGACAAGTGGCGGGTTATGTCCAGTTTAACAGCCCGCATCGCATCCTTGCGATTCCGCAATCACCAGAAGTCCAGTTCCTGGAGAGAGTGAACCAGGCCGCGCTGTTAAGTGCCTTGGCCGCCGGCCTGTTAGCTCTTCTGCTGGGCTTGGCCCTGGCCCGGACGATCTCGCGGCCGCTGCGCGAATTGACCGCGGGAACGCGGGCGGTTTCTGCGGGCGATCTGGGCCACCAGGTACCGGTGCGAACGAAAGATGAAGTTGGCGAACTGGCCCGGTCGTTTAACCGGATGAGCGCCGATTTAGCCCTTTCAAACCAGCTTCGACGCCAGATGACGGCCGATATTGCCCACGACTTGCGAACGCCACTCAGCGTCATTCTGGGTTATACGGAAGCCTTGCATGACGGCAAATTGCCCGGGAACGCGGAGACCTACGGCGCCATGCACCTGCAGGCGCAGCATCTCAACCGCCTGATCGATGATCTGCGAACCCTCTCCTTAGCCGATGCGGGGCAGCTCACCTTGCGACGACAGCCGGTTCACCCACTGGTTCTCTTGGAGCATACGGCTTTGGCCTATATGCCCCAGGCCGAAAGCCGCGATGTGCGACTCGAGGTACGGGGCGAAAACGGCCCGGCGATAGGAGTTGATCAGGATCGGTTGCTTCAGGTGCTGGGCAATCTGGTCAGCAATGCCTTACGCCACTCTCCGGATGGCAGCACGGTTTACCTGGAGGCCAAATCAACAGGGGATGAAGTATTATTGATCGTTCAGGACGCCGGATCCGGAATCGCTCTGGAAGATTTACCTCATGTTTTCGATCGCTTCTATCGCGGCGACAAGTCGCGGGCCGTTGACGGTTCATCCGGTCTGGGACTGGCCATTGCTCGATCCCTCGTGGAAGCCCATGGCGGGTACATAGCGGTTGCCAGCGAACCGGGGCATGGCTCCCAGTTCACGATTCACTTGCCAGTCACCGCTACCGCCTGGATTCCACCAGGACCAAAACATTAATGCTGTAACCATATATGTCTCAGCTTCGTCTCATTTTAACATGTCATATTCTAAATCTGTCTTACCGGGGCCCCCGATAGACTGCAACCAATTCTAAGTGAGGGAAATATGAAGAAGAGTTTTACCGTTTTGATTTTCGTTTTCATCCTTAGCTTGTCAGTGCTGACCGCCTGCGGCGTATTGCAAGATCCGGAGACCCCCAGCGCGCCGATTGAGGCAATCCCATTGGAGACACTTTCTACCGGTGTAGACGCCACCACAATTCCGGCAACCGAAGTCCCGGCCACAGAAGCTCCGGGGACCGAAGTAACTCCCACGGTAATTGCGCCGATTGATGAACCGGCTGAAGAAGTCGAACCGGCCGCAGAAGCCGTGGCGGGGACGCGTGTCTACACCATCGATCAGTCCGAGTCCCAGGTGCGTTTTGAACTGGATGAGGATCTGCGCGGGGAGCGTTTGACAGTCATTGGCCTTACCGACCAGGTGGCCGGGCAGCTGTCGCTCGATCTGGCTGACTTGTCACAGACCCAGGTAGGGATTATTCAGATCAATGCCCGAACCTTGTTGACAGACAATAACTTCCGCAACCGGGCGATTCAAAATGAGATTTTGAGTACCGGCCAGTGGGAATTCATCACCTTCGTCCCGACGGCTATCGACGGCTTGCCGGCCAGCGTGGCCATCGGCGAGCCGGTGACCTTCACTATCAGCGGCGATCTGACCATCCGGAATATTACGCTCCCGGCCGCGTTCACGATCCAGGCGACGGCCGTCTCTGATGATCAGCTAGTTGGTTCGGCTGTCACCGTTATCAACCGCGAAGATTTCGGCCTGCGCATCCCCAGCGTGCCCAACGTAGCCAATGTGGAAGAAGAGGTCGAGTTGTATATTGACTTTACGGCCAACGCCTCATAACCAGGCATTGAAGCAGTTTAGGGGCCGGGATGAGGGGCCGACAGGCTTCCTTCCCGGCCTTCTCTTCCCCTAGCTCTCCCATCCTCTTGGCTCCTCGGCGCTTATCACCGCCCCTTCTCAATCGCCTTCTTGGCGATCCGGTCTACCCTTTCCGGGGCGATCAATTTGAGCCATTGCCCAAAGCGCGATCGATTTGACATAATCACCTGGCGTTTGCGGCGCGAGGCACCATCCAATGTTAGCCGGGCGCACTCCTGGCTGGTCATGATCTTATCGACTTGCAGCGGATTGTGGCCCAGCGGCTTGCCGTCCGCGCCTAGAGAGCGGGTGTGCATGCCTGAAGCGACAAAATCAGGAAAGGAGATAGTCACACTGATCCCGTCATCTTCAACTTCGATGCGTAAAGATTCAAAAAAGCCAACCATCGCGTGTTTGCTGGCCGCATAGCCGGTGCGGGTGGGGATGCCGGTGCGGGCGGCGACGCTGGCGATAGCGACGATACGGCCTTTGGATTGCTTCAGGAACGGCAGAGCGTAATACGTACAGTACAGGCTGCCGAAATAGTTGACGCGCATGATGTATTCCAGGGAAGACAGGTTTTCGACATCTTGCAGTTTCATCCACATGCTGAGCCCGGCATTGTTGATCAACATATCGATCCGGCCGTATTCGACTACCGACCGCTCGACAAGTGCCTGGCATTGTGTTTGATCGGTCACATCGGTCGGCACGACCAGCGCCCGGCCGCCCTGTGCCCGGCAATCAGCGGCGACCGTTTCCAGGTTTTCAGCATTGCGTGCCGCCAATACAAGCCAGGCCCCCTGGTTCGCCAGTTCATGTGCCAGCGCTTCGCCGATCCCGGTCGATGCGCCGGTTAATACAACGACGTTATCTTTAAAATTCATCACTCATCCTGATGCTTGACCTGACAGCCCGCGCCCTGTAGTATCGGTCGGTTTCCGTTAGCGAAAGCTGATCGCTGCAAATTCTAGCACAGAATCAACCAATGACTCGCTAAACGTCTATGGCCCATGTCACCCTCATCACCGCCGGCTCGCGCGGCGATATCCAGCCCTATATGGCCCTCGGATTGGGATTACAAGCGAACGGCCACACGGCTCGACTGGCCACCCATGCCATCTTCGAGGACTGGATTCGCTCAGTTGGCCTGGAATTCAGCCCTGTTGAAGGCGACCCGATGGCGATGGCCCAGGGTCAGGCCGGCCGGGAATGGATGGAAACCGGGCGGCGTGGCCGGGGTTTTTTGCGCGGTTTCCGCGAATTTATGGATCCAATTTTGCATCAGGCGACGGCCGATGTTTTGACCGCTTGCGAGGACACGGATCTCATCCTTTTCTCCGGTATCGCCTTTTATTCCGCCTTCAGCGTGGCCGAAAAACTCGATTTGCCTTTCGTTCAAGCCTACCTCCAGCCCATTAATCCGACGCGCGCGTTTCCAAGCGTCGTATTTCCAACCAAGCGCCAAGGCGGTGCCCTAATCAACTACGGCACTCATGTGATCGGCGGGCAGATGTTCTGGCAAATGGCCCGGCCGCTGCTCAACGACATCCGCAGCGAGATGTTGGGGCTGAGACCGCTTTCCCTGTTGGGACCATTTCTCAGCATGCAGCGCCGCCGCTTGCCGGTCATCAACGGCTACAGCCCGACACTCTTGCCCAAACCCCGGGATTGGAACGAGGCTATGTTTGTTACCGGCTTCTGGTTCATGGCTAGGGAGGAATGGGTGCCGCCGGCCGCGCTGGCCGATTTTCTGGCGGAAGGCAAGCCACCGGTGTATATCGGATTTGGCAGCATGATCGGCAACAACCCCGAAAGGCTGACGGCCATCACGCTGGAAACTTTGGAACGTACCGGCCTGCGCGGGGTGTTGATGAGCGGCTGGGGCGGACTGGCTGACGCAGATCTGCCTGACTCCGTGCTCCGGCTCGACAGCGTTCCTCACGACTGGCTCTTTCCGCGCATGGCCGCCCTTATTCATCATGGCGGCGTGGGCACGACCCACACCGGCCTGCAGGCGGGCGTGCCCAACGTCATCGTACCGTTTTTCGCCGACCAGCCTTTCTGGGCTGACCGCGTTCATCTGCTCGGCGCGGGTCCACGACCTATCCCGCAGGAGGAACTGACGGCCGACCGGCTGGCAACGGCGTTGAATTCGGTTATGTCTGATCAGATCATGTATGAACGGGCAGCCGCGGTCGGCAGGCGCATCAAGCGCGAGAACGGCGTGGAAGTGGCGGTCGAGATCGTCAATCGCTATCTGGCCGGGAAGCCACGGTTTTTTGACGGGTTGCGGTCGTAACCTGATGGAATTAATACTTTTCAACGTGCTATTTACGTTAACTCAAGTAAAATATCGTCTTCGGCGATGCAATGTGGCATCGTCTAGCGAGTCTAGCAGGCAAGGACAAATCACATTCGATGCGTGTCGCTCTGTTGGCTAATCTGATCAAAAATGCGCCTATCTGGCCGGGAATGCCCGCCGATCGGTGGGATGATCTGGATTCTGAAGAGACGATTAACGCCATCCTGGTCGCGCTTGAGGCTAACGGCCACCAGGCCACTTTCTTGGAAGGTGACCTGACGCTGCTTGAAACCCTCCCCAAGCTGAAACCCGAAATCTGCTTTAATATCTGCGAAGGTCATTGGGGCGACTCGCGCGAAGCCCAGGTGCCGGCAATCCTGGAAATGCTGCAGCTGCCCTATACCGCTGCAGGTTTGATGACACTGGCCCTGGCGCTGGACAAACCGATGACCAAGCGCGTGCTGAGTTACCATGGCCTACCCACCCCTCAATTCCAGGTGTTTGAACGAGACCACGAACCGCTTGACCCGGAAATGACCTTCCCCCTGTTCGCCAAGCCCAGCCGCGAAGGCACCGGTATGGGTGTGTCGGCCGAATCCATCGTGCGAGATGAAGCCCAGTTACGGACCCAGCTCAAACGATTGTTGGACAAATATGACCAACCCGTTCTGGTCGAACATTTCATTGAAGGTCGTGAGTTGACCGTCGGTGTGGTCGGGAACCTGACCGGCCCGGTGGCGCGCCGGCTGCCCGACGACCCGGATGCGCCGCGGATATCACGCGGCCTCCATTTCTTTCCACCCCTGGAAGTGGATATGACTCGCTACTCCTCCGAGGAAGCGGGTATCTACACCAACCGGATCAAGACCGAGCTGGTTCACGAATTTCACTATATTTGCCCGGCTCCGGTATCGAAAGAGTTATTGGTTGAATTGAACTGGCTGACAGCGGCCACATTCCGCGTCACCGATTGCCGCGATGTCGGCCGGGTAGATTTTCGTCTGGACAGCCACGACGGTAACAAACCCTACATTCTGGAGATTAATCCCCTTCCAGGACTGAATCCCGACTACTCCGATCTGCCGTTGGAAGCCCGTGCGGACGGCTGGACTTTTGAAAAGCTGGTTAATCGGATATTGGACGAAGCCATAAATCGTTACGACCTGAAGGCTTCAACGCCGGCCTGATATGCTTGACCATTCGTTCATCGATGGAGAAACAGAAATGACTACGCAACCTCGCCCTCTAACCGCGCGATGCCCGGAATGTGACTCCCGACTGAATTTCGATCGACCGCCTGACTTAGGCCAGCTATTGGTTTGCCCGGAATGCGAGACCAGTATTGAGGTCATTGGAGTAAATCCAGTGCGGCTTGATTGGGCTTATGATGAAGATGACCGGGTAATCGGGGCCGGTTCAGACCGGGCAGAGCGTTTCGACGAATTCGAACAAGATGATGCCGATTCCTTCGAAAATGATGACTGGTCGTAAGAACAATTTGGAATCCAGATGAGACCTATCATGAATCAGGAGTGGCCGTGAAGAAAATGGTAATTGGGCTGGGTTCGTTGCTGGCCATTCTGCTGATATTCGCCCTGGTAATCATCGGGATCTGGTTAGTAAGACCCAACCGCTCGAAGATTAATCCATCGCTGGAAGCGGAAATATGGCCGGTTGTTCAAGACGGTTTACATAACGCCAATACACACCTGATCCGCTGGAACGATTATTTTTACCTGGTCTACGCCCGTGCGCGCTTTCACATGGGTAACGAACACACGCGGCTGGTCATTCTACGGTCAGCTGATGGCCGAACGTGGGAAGAAGCGGCCGTCCTATCCGGATTGCCCGGTGAAGATATTCGTGACCCTAAATTCGCCGTCATCGATAATCGCCTTTTCCTTTATGCACTACCCAACACCGGGTTTGAACCGGAACCGTATGGCACGGTTGTGTCCGTTAGCGACGACGGGCAGACCTGGTCGCCCTTCGAACGGGTGGAACCGCAGGGCTGGTTGCTTTGGGAGCCAAAAACAATGGACGGCGACACGTGGTATGCGACCGCCTATTGGCACGAACACGGCCAATCAGCCCTGTTTAAGTCAGGCGACGGATTGAATTGGGAGCACGTCTCTGATATCCACGAGGGCGACCGCAACGACGAGACGGCCAATGAATTCTTACCCGATGGCCGGATGCTGGTGACAGCCCGGCTGGAAGGCGACGATCGCGCCTGGCATCAGGGCAGCAAAAACGCCACCACCTTGATCGCTGTCTCCGAGCCTCCTTATACCGAGTGGGAAACAACTCGCAGCTTGACAGCCCGGCTCGACGGTCCGGCGTTGTTCGAACACAACGGCCAGATCTACGCTGCGGGCCGTTTCGACCCGGAAGGTCACGAACAGTGGTACGGCGGGTCGAGTCTTCTCGGCCGCAAGCGAACGGCCATCTACAAGGTGACCGCCGACGAGTTGATCCACCTGTCCGATCTGCCCAGCGCAGGTGACACCTCCTATGCAGGGACTGTGCTTCACGAAGGCGACGTATACGTCAGCTACTATACCAGCAACCCCGAACGCGATTACGCCTGGGCCTTGGGACTGATCATGCCCAGCGATGTCATGATGGCCCGTATCCCGTTGGAAAACCTGGAAAAGGCAGCCAATCAGAACTAACAGTGGGTTAGTGACGATTGCCTCAGGCGGCTCCATACGCCATACTTCCCAATCGTGGCCTCTGAATCATCTAAGTCCGGCTCCTTCTCCGGTCGTCTGAATACTGCTTACTGGTTACTGCTGGTTGTTCTTCTCAGCCTGCCCCTTATCAGCCCGTTGTTACGCTGGTCGGCTGTGCCCTGCACCCACGATGGCCACTTGCACTACCATCGCATCGCCGCCTTGCGCTATGCCTGGGAAAACGGTACTTTCTTTACCCGCTGGCTGCCGGATCTGGCTTTTGGCTACGGCTATCCGTTTTTTGTCTACCGGGAAGCTCCACCACTCTACATTCCCTTCCTGCCCCACCTCTTGGGCATGCCCCTTCCCGCGGCCTCCAACTTGTTCTACGCCCTGACCATCATCGCCGCGGGGGTATTCATGTTTTTGTGGGCCCGCGATGTGCTTGGCGAGCGACCGGCGCTCGTCTCATCCGTGGCCTATATGGCGGCTCCCTATGTGCTGGTAGACGCTCTGGTGCGCGGCAATTCACCTGAGTCGCTGGCGTTGCCGTTGTTGCCCCTCATTCTGTGGGCTGGGCGGCGGTGGGTGTTGTTCGGATCAGTCTGGTCCTTTGTCAGTGGGGTACTGGGTTTGGCCTTGCTCTCGCTCAGCCATAACATCTCGACCTTTATTTTCGCGCCGACTTTGCTTGTGTATTTGCTGGCTTTGGTTTGGCTGAGACCGATTGCGGCAGGCCGGAGCTTGAGGGCGCCAAATAACATGGACGAGGACCAGCTCACCCTTGCACCGAGGCGGCAGCCCCGCGCCTTGGCTCTTCTGCGCGTGGTGCTCCTGGTTGGTCTCGGTTTGGGTCTGGCTTTCTTTTACACCGGCGGCGCGCTGTTGGAGATGAACCAGGTGACACTGGAGATGTCCACAACTACCCGCAACAACGACTGGCGGTTCAACTTCGCCAGCCTGGGAGAGATTCTGGGCCCGGTCGCGCCGGAAGACGCCGCCCTCGTGAACCCGCCGTTGCTGTTCCGCCTGGGCTGGGTGCCGCTGGCGCTGGCGTTGGGGGGATTGACCGGCCTATGGTGGATCAAGGGGCAGGACGTTCGTTCGCGCGAACAACGCCTTCATATCGGTTTGATGGCCATCGGCGCACTGCTCTACCTGTTCATGGCCTTACCGGTATCGCGATTTGTGTGGGAAGCGCTGCCCCTCATTGACTTCGTCCAGTTTCCGTGGCGTTTCGTCGGCCGGGCGGCTTTGCCGATGGCTTTTCTAGCGGGGGTGCCTTTTGTCTGGTTTGACCGCGGGCGGCAAACTGTTGATCGCACATATCAGCGGAGGTTTGATGGTTGGTGGCCGGTGGTCTTGACGGCAGCGGCCATCAGCTTGCTCATTCTCGAAACCTTGCCCAATCTCTATCCGCGCTATTGTCCCGAAGAACCATTTCCGACAATCCTCACTGTCCATGCCTACGAGCGGGGCACCGGCCTGGTCGGTGTCGATCCGGAGGGTAGTTACTTCCCGCGAACGGTCAGAGAGCGACCTTCCGAATCGCCGTTGGAAGCCGGCTATGCCGCTGGCACAACGCCGCAACGCTTTGACCTGTCGGCCCTGCCCGACGGGGCGACAGCCAGCCAGGTTGATTACGATGGATTGGGAGTCAACCTGATGATTGACACTCCGCAACCTTTTACAGCTCGTTACCTTAGCTTTGCTTTCCCTGGCTGGACGGCTCGCGTCAACGGTGAGGCCGTGAGGATTATTCCGGAAGATCCATCCGGACTCATTACTTTCAGAATCCCTGCAGGTAGCCACGAGGTAACCGTCGATTGGGGGGCGACGCCATTGCGGCTGGTGCTGGTGGCTTTAAGCCTGCTGTCCGCCATCGGAGTCGCGGCGGTGATTGTTTGGGCCGGAAAACATCCGCAGGACACGGACCGCGAGCAACCTGTGAGAGCTAATTACCGCGAACTTGGGGTGTTAATCCTGGTGGGAGTAGCATTGTTGGGCCTGAAATTGGTCAACGATCGCCTGGAGACGCCGCTGCGCGGGATTGGAAGCCCGCCGTTAGGTATTATGACTGATTTTCAAGGCGGCGAAATGCGATTGGATGGTTTTAATCTGAGCCGGGAAACAGTGACGGCCGGAGAGGCTTTCGACATTCATATGGGTTGGACGGCCGTCGACGCACCATTGGTCGATTACCAAAGCGAAGTCTGGCTGGAAGGGCCGGACGGATTGATCTGGAGCGAGAAAGGTACAGAACGTCCTCGAGTTTATGAAACCGCCGCGCCGACGCGTCTGTGGACCGCCGGTGAATGGGGTTGGGACAGCCGCGAAGTACGAACCCTTACCGGTACTCCACCGGGCCTTTACAATATCGTCATGACCTTGTTCGATAGGGACACGCTGGCCCCGGTGACGCTGACCAAACCGGCCACCGGGCAGGTGGCGGGGCCGACGGCCGTTATCGGTCGAATCGAGGTCACCAATCCCGCCACCTCGCCCGAATTCACCCCCCACTATCTGACTCACGCCGACTATGAGCCGGGCGTATGGCTGATTGGTTTCAACCAGGATCGCTTAGAGGCCGCCCCCGGCGAGTCTGTTTTGTTGACCTTTTTCTGGGAGTGTGAGGATGGGGGCGATTGCGAGCAGTTCAATCTGACCTTGCGAGACGAGCAGGGAGTGGTGATCGAAGAATGGGACTTGCCGCTTATCCGTGAGGGTTTTGCAAAGGAATCCTGGCCCGACCACGGCCTGCTGCGCGGGCAACACCTGCTTCGTCTGCCGGCCGGCCTGTCCAGCGGCCGCTACCACTTTGAAATGGAGTGGTTCCCGCTCGGCGAGATCGTCGTTACCGCGCCGGAGCGACAGTTGAGCCCACCGTCGCTCATCACGGAAGCGAATGCCCTGTTTACAACAGACGATGGTGAGCCGATAGCCACCTTAGCCGGATTGTCGGCCGGTACATCTTCCCTGCCTGTTTGCACTTCAACAACCGATTTTCAGCCCGGCCAGCTTTGCTCTCTACCCTTGGTCTGGCGGGCAGAAGCGGAATCGCCGGTCAGCTACCATGTATTTGTCCATCTGGTCAACGAATCGGGTGACCTGATCGCCCAATCAGACGCCATCCCGGGCAACTGGGCCCGGCCGACAACCGGCTGGCTGCCGGGCGAATACATCCTCGATAACCACACTTTAAATGTGCCGGATTTGTTACCGGACGGGCCATTGCGCCTCAGAATCGGCCTATACGATCCGGAAAATGGGCAGCGCCTGTCAACCAATGGAACCGAATTCACCGAAGTTGAGGTAGGCGGGGAATCATAGGCTGCTGGAGTTGTCGCGCTGCATCAGGATCAATTCTTCCTGGCCCTGCCGTTCAGGGACCGAATCAAACGGAATCTCGCGATGAAGGAGCGTAAAACCACGTTCCTCAAATAGGGAGAGCAATACCTCAGGTTGGACAGCGAAAGGCGGGCCACCGGAGCGTGTGTTGGTTGGCCAAGCCAACGCAAGGTATGTACC
>JAWOHK010000044.1:0-8803 GCA_046485205.1 Chloroflexota bacterium
CAATTCTGGCAGTTTCTTCCGGCACGGTGGGGATTGGCCTGGGTTGTAGGGACATCAGCTTCTCCGTTTTTAGCCGCCGATTGTATGCTTTTCCTGGACGAAAATCCCTAAAGTGAATTCGCCAGCAATATCATGGATGACAGCAGGTATCCCCTTCGGTGCCACCCGGCCGGGCGGTGGTGTGTTTTGCACCGGCCTCCACATCGCCAAAAACTGATCTCGCCAAACAGATCGAGGTGCCGCTTCGGGTGAGGTGTTACGGCAGGGTGGCCTGGCCGCAATGAATACGGGATCACTCATCGCCGCCACCTGGGGCGCTACTGAAGTCGATGCTGTTGGGAATTGATTCATATCACAGTAGTCACATGACAATTGCATGACGAAGGCCGCGATAATGATGGGTATAGGATGTGAGTGTCTCCCCCATCCTCATGTGGCGGTCCATTTTTCTTTTTTTTCCTCGCGTGTACAATAGCCTCGTACTATCCATATTCAATTCAATAAAAGGACACTGGGCATGGAAAAAACGTTGGCACAGACGCGCTGGAGCCTGACTGATCTCTTGCCGGAACCGGTTGAAACATCATTGGAAAATGCCTTGGCCGAGCTGGAAGAGCTGACCGCTGCGTTCGAAAATGAGCGCGGAAATCTGAACGACACTCTCCAACAAAAAGATTTCCTGATCATCCTCGGCCGATTCGAGAGTATCCTTCGTCTGGCTCACCAGGTAAACGCATATGCTCAATTATCATTCTACGCCGACACGGCCAATTCAGACGCGTTAAACCTGCGTGATCGGGTCGATCAGGTCCTGACCGATATCGACAATCGCATCCTCTTCTTCACCCTGTGGATGAAGGGCTGGTCGGATGAGACCGCCGCGCGTCTGACCCCTGAAGCCGGCGATTATCGCCACTTTGTCCAGACTTTACTCAAGCTTAAGCCCTACACGCTCAGCGAAGCCGAAGAACAGATCATCAATATCAAGGACACCAATGGTATCGACGCCATGATGAGCCTGTATGACATGATGACAAGCGCCTACACTTTCACTGTGGAAGTGGAGGGGGAAAAGAAAACGTTGACCCGTGATCAGCTTGCCACCCTTTATCGGCATCCATCCCCTGATGTTCGCGCGGCGACCTATCAGGAACTGTACCGCGTGTATGAAGCCAACAGCCCGATCCTGGCCCAAATCTACAATCACCGGGTCCGCGACTGGTATGCCGAAGCCATCACCCTGCGCCAATATGCCTCACCGATTGCCGCTCGCAATTTGGGCAATGATATTCCCGATGAAGCTGTGGATACCTTACTCGAGGTGTGCGCCAACAACAACGATCTGTTCCAGCGCTATTTCCGGCTGAAAGCCGGGTGGCTGGGGATGGACCAGCTACGGCGCTACGACATCTACGCGCCACTGACCCCGGCCGATAAGCGCTATGAATACCGTGACGCTTACGCGCTGATCATGGAGAGCTTCAACGACTTTTCGCCTGAGATCGCGACTCTGGCCGCTCGGGTATTCGACGCCAATCACATTGATTCGGAAATTCGTCCCGGCAAGCGCGGCGGGGCGTTCTGCTACAGCGTCGTGCCGGAAGTGACGCCGTGGATTTTGATCAATTATAACGGCCGCGCCCGCGACATGGCCACGCTGGCCCACGAGTTGGGCCATGCCATCCACAGCATGCTGGCCGCCGGGCACTCCCATCTCACCTTCCATTCGCCTCTGCCCCTGGCTGAGACCGCTTCCGTTTTCGCCGAAATGCTGCTGACCGACCGCCTGCTGCAACAGGAGCCCGACCCGGCCGTGCGCAAGGATTTGCTGGCTTACGCCCTCGATGACGCCTACGCGACTGTGCAGCGCCAGGCCTACATCACCATTTTCGAGCGGGAAGCCCACCGGCGAATCGTCGACGGCGAATCGGTCAGCAGCCTGTGCAGTCGTTACCTGGAAAATCTCGGAGATCAATTCGGTGATGCCCTTTCGATCAGTGATGAATTCCGCTGGGAATGGATCTCCATTCCCCACATCTACAATTCGCCGTTTTACACCTACGCCTATAGTTTCGGCCAGCTCCTGGTGTTGGCCCTCTACCAGCAATACCGCGCCGAAGGTGAATCCTTCATCCCCCGCTACCGCAAGCTGTTGTCGGTCGGCGGCTCGGCCGAACCGGCGGCCGTCCTGGCCGAAGCGGGCTTCGATATCACATCGCCAGCCTTCTGGCAGGGAGGGTATGATTACCTGCGCGGCATGGTCGATGAATTGGAAAGACTCGCCTGAACTGCTCATCAAGGATAATGCCGGAAAACGAAGCCCAGCAATTACAAGCAGCAATCGCGGCGCTCGAATCCCAGCGACCCACTCTGGGGGATGCGGTCGTTGATGCCGCCATGAGCCCGATTCGCGACAAACTGGCGGCTATCGAATCCCAAGCTCCAACCGTCCAGCAACGCAAGCTGGCCACCGTCCTCTTCGCCGACGTCTCCGGCTTCACGGCCCTCTCGGAGACGATGGACGCTGAGGTCGTGGCCGGGATCATGAACGACCTCTGGGCGCTGGTGGATGCCGCCATCACCGACCACGGCGGCCGCATCGACAAGCACATCGGATATGTTGAAGCTGGCTCGTTCAACTGAGGCACCGCCTTTATTGGTCCTAATCATTCTCATATCAGCTCGAATCCTTGCCGCCGAGGGACAAGTAGAGCGGAGCTTAGGGCTAATCGGTTTGATTCGCGAGCATCCGTTAGTGCCGCCTAATGCCCGGATTGAATTCGAAGAAGAACTGGCGCAGATAAACCTCCCCCCGGAACGGATCGAAGCAGGGCTGGCCGCCGGCGGAGCGCTGGATTTCGATACCGTTGTACAGGAGATTCTGGACGGGAAGTGGTAGGGGCCATTTAATAGCGTGATCGCGCCGGTTCGCGTTATAACTATGCTGAGCAACCAGCGATTCCTGAAGACAGGGTGCTGGAGAGAAACTTTATGAGTGCCGACGCCACATTCAATGCCAGACCGCCGTCACCTTATCGCGTTTTTCGACGGCGGGATTTTCGGCTCATGTGGATCGGCCAGCTGGTGCAGACGGCCGGCACAGCGCTCACTTCATTGGCCGCCTCGATACTGGTTTACCGGCTGACAGGCTCCGCGCTCAGCGTCGGCCTGATGATGATGGCCACGGCCGCGCCCAGCCTCTTCGTCGGCCTATTCGCCGGGGTCGTCGTCGACCGCTATGACCGCAAACGAATTATGGTCATCACCGAGTTGATGCGCGCCGTGCTGGTGGTCTTCATTCCCATACTCGTACCCTTCAGCATCGTCTGGCTCTACGTCATCGTCGCCCTGCTCAGCGCCATCAGCCAGTTCTACGACCCGGCCCACGAGAGCGTCCTGCCGGAGATCGCTCCCGAGGACGAGCTGGCCTCGGCTAATTCACTCATGGCCATCAGTTCCTTCGGGGCCACAGCCATCGGCTTCGCCGCCTCCGGCCTCATCGCCTCAGCCGCCGACGTCGACATGGCTTTTTACATCAACTCGGCCACCTTCTTATTCTCGGCATTGGCCATCTCACTGGTGCGGATCAAACCGCTGGAAGTGCCCGAGGAAAGTGGCGGCGCGGCGCTCATCGTCCGCAATTTGCAGGTCGGCCTGCGCTTCCTGTCCGATACGCCCATCTTGCGTTCCCTCTTCCTGGCCTACATCCCCGTGCTCATCGCCTTCGGCCTCTCCAATTCGCTATTGCTGCCCTTCGCCGACCGGGCCTTGCAGGCGACCGAGTTCGAGTACGGCATTCAGGAAGCGCTGACCTCCATCGGCTTCGTCGTCGGCAGCCTGTTGATGGCCCGCATTTTTGACCGCATGCGCGAAGGTCAATGGATCGCCCTGGGCTGGATGTCGATGGGGTTGCTGGGCGTCATCTACTCGCAAATGACCTCTATCCCGTGGGCCATCTTGCTAGTGACCATCTCCGGTTTCATGAACGCCCCACCGGCTATCGGCGGCCGGCTCATTTTGCAACGCAATACGCCGCGCGAGATGCGCGGCCGGGTCAACAGCGCCTTTTTCGTTTCGCGTGATATCCTGTTCCTCATCGGCATGGCAGCCGTCGGATTGGCCGACTTCATCGATATTCGCATCATGTACCTCATCACCTCGCTCATGATCCTGTTCGGCGGAGCACTGGTGCTACTCCTGCCAGGCCTTCGCCAGGACGCGATCGCCTGGCGCCGGTCGATAACTCTGTTGAGAGGTGCGCCGGCCGCGCCGGGCCTCGGCAGCGGGCGGGCGGCGCTGGCATCTGACGCCGATCTACTGGTTAGCCTCATCCCGGCGCTGGAAGATTTGACTCGCTCCGAACGCGATAAGCTGGCCTCTCACGCCGTGGTCATCGACGTCCCGGTCGGAACCGTCATCATGCACCAAGGGGAGGTCGGCGACACGGCTTATTTCATTCTTTCCGGGCGAGCGGTAGCTGGTGTCTGTGGCCCTGATGGTGATTACCGCGTCCTCAATCCGCTACTGGTAGGGGATTTCTTCGGCGAGATCGCCGCTCTGACCGGCTCGCCGCGTACGGCCGACGTCGTTGCCGAAGAAAATATGACAGTGATGCAGATTCCGGCGGCCAGTCTGCGCGGCCTGATGAGCAACCCGAAATTCAGTTCACTCGTCCTGGAGACCCTGACATCACGGCTCAACTTCGCCACGACGACGGCCTCGCCGCGATTGGCCGAGAAGGACCAGAAAGCCCTGCGTGATTTGCGCACCAATGAACCGGAGGTGGAGCTTTGATGAGTGCCCGGGTTCGATTCTCGCCCGCGCAGCAGGCAGCCCACGATTTCCTTTGTACGCTGCCTTTGTTTGAGGGCTTGCAAGCCGAAAACCTGAAAATCATGGCCAGCGGCGGCCGCTTCCATCAAGTTCCCCGCGGCGATTACGTTTTCCTCCAGACCGAACCCGGTGACTCGATCTTTCTAATGTGCTCGGGCATGGTCGTGATCTTGCTGATGAATCCCGATGGCCGGGAACTGGTTATCAGCGAGCTGCATCCAGGCGATTGCTTCGGCGAGGTTTCGCTTCTTTCGCAAGGCGTCCGGACGGCCGGGGCCATGGCCCACGAGAATAGCGAGTTGCTGGAAGTGCCGGGTAGTGCGTTTCTGTCGGTTCTCGACCGGGAACCGCTGCTGGTCCGGCGGATGCTGGCCGTTACCGTCGAGCGCCTAAATGCCGCCCACATACGGGAGAGCGCGCTGGCTTTCCTCGACGCCTCCGGCCGCGTCGCTCGCATGCTGCTGGAGATGGACGAGCACGATCAGGAAGGGCTGGATCGAGGCTATGTCACCTTGTCGCAGGAAGAACTGGCCCAACGCACCGGCCTGACCCGCCAGACTGTAGCTCGAGAATTGGGGAATTGGCGACGGTCGGGCTGGTTGTTGACCGGGCGAGGGCGTATCATGCTCTTAAACCGGGCTCAATTGCAGGAAGTCGTGGAACGAAGCCAGGGCTGAGCGCCGGGAAGCGCCATTCCGGCCACTCGATGGTTCGCCCCTCTCGTCCCATCCGGTGAAATCGGCCGGATCGGCAAAAACCACAGATATTTTCTCGCTATGTCGGATATGTGACAGACGAAAGTACGTTGGAGATGGTATGGTCTAGCCACATTAAACGGAATAACGATTTCAGAGATGGGGTCGACCAGAAAATATTAGGAGACAGACGAAATGGACCAGAAGCAAGTAGAAAAAAATCTATTCAAGAAAATGTCAGCCCTGCGGGCCACATTGACCGATGAAGAACAAACTTTGCTGGACGCACTTCTGATCGGCGAGCACGAAGTGTCCGCCCACGGCCTGACCGCCGCCCAAACGGCTGCCAAAGCAACGGCCAAGGCGACAGACGAGGACGAGTCTCTGGCCCATGGCCTGACTGCCGCCCAAACGGCCGCCAAAGCAACGGCCAAGGCAACGGATGAGGACGAGTCTCTGGCCCACGGCCTGACCGCCGCCCAAACGGCCGCCAAAGCGACGGCCAAGGCGACCGACGAGGACGAAGCCCTTGCCCATAACTTACTCTTACTAGATAATGTCACACTCCACGTAACGTACAATAACGAAAAAGAAGTCTACGAATTGAATTGATTCCCTCTCATAGACGGCGCCGGCAGGCGTTCGGAAGGGAAATCGATCAATCAAAATATAAAAGCTCATGGGACCCGAAAGCCCATGAGCTTTTTGCTTCGTAACTACTTGCTCCGCCAGGAAAATCAGGCTAACGTTGCTTGGAGGAGAAATCGTCATGGAGTCGTCTAGTCAGACAAACCAGCCGAATCCCGATAGCGCGGCCGAACAGATCGCCCGGCTGATTCAGGCAATCGAACTCAGCGGCAAAGCCGTGCTGACCAGTACCGGGGATGAATTATTGCAATCGATCGTCTCCATCGCCGCGCGTATTTTCAGCGCCGAAGCCGCCGCACTTTTGCTGGTCGATGAGAGTGACGGCACGCTCGTCTTTCGGGTCGAGGTCGGCAACAAGCAGCCCGACCTGGTCGGCATGCGCATCCCCATGGATAAGGGTATTGCGGGCTACGTAGCCATGACCGGCCAGGCCATCGCCGTCTCCAACGTCCAGCAAGACACGCGGTTCAACGCCGAATTCGCCCGCAGTACCGGCTATGTACCTGATTCGATTCTGGCCGCGCCCTTGTTGAGAGACGACCGCGTCATCGGCGTGCTCGAAGTGCTGGATAAAATCGAGGAGTCGTCGTTCGGTTTGCAGGATATGGAACTCATGGGGCTGTTTGCCCACCAGGCCGGGCTGGCCATCCGCCAGGCCCAGCAGATGGAGATGGTCGGCGACGCCTTGCAGCGCGGCTTGCGGCAACTGGCGGAGGATGGCGGATTACCGGATGCGACCCTCTTGATCGACGCGCTGGATGGGGCATCCCGCACCCCGCCGGAGGCCGAGGATCTGCTGGCGTTGGCCGGACTCTTCAACGACCTGAGCAAACTGGGCCCGGCCGAACGGCGGGCGGGACTCAAGATCCTGGCGGCACTGGCCGAAGTGGGCCGAACCAGAACGAAGTCACGAACCCGGTTTTCATGATGAGCAGCGATCCCTTGCGACCGGCATGGTCGGAACAATTTGCGGCCGAAGCGTTACGCGAAATTACTACGCCGGGGCCGCTGGGCGAGATCACGCCGGAGTGGGCCTGGGGGGGCAGCACCGGTAAAGGGGTGCGCGTGGCCATCATCGACACCGGCGTCGAGCACGATCACCCGGCGTTGGGCGGCCAGGTGAAAGGCGGGGTGATCATCGAGTTCGACCAGGAAAGCGAAGATGAATTCTACCGCGCGCTACCCGACGACAAGCCCCAGGACCTGTCGGGTCACGGCACCGCCTGCGCCGGCATCATCCACAGCCTGGCCCCGGAGGCCGAACTCTACAGCGTGCGCGTCCTCGGCCGGGATATGCGCGGCCGGGCCATGCAATTCGCCGGGGGCATTGATTGGGCCATCCGCAACGGCATGCAGGTGGCCAACATGAGTCTGAGCACGTCGAAGGCCGAATATTTCGGCCTGTTCCACGAGCTGGCCGACGATGCCTTCTTCAAGAATGTGATGCTGGTCTCGGCCGTCAACAACATCCCCGCTCCCAGCTATCCGTCGACCTATTCCTCGGTCATCTCCGTGGCCGCCCATGACTGCCCCAGCCCGTTCACCTTCTTCTATAATCCCACCCCGCCGGTCGAATTTGGCGCGCGGGGCATCGATGTTGAAGTGGCCTGGCTGGGCAAGCAATACGCGGTCAACACCGGCAACAGCTTCGCCGCGCCGCACATATCGGGCATCGTCGCCCTCATCCGCGCCAAGCACCCCGACCTGACCCCGTTCCAGGTGAAAACGGTGCTGATGGCCTGCGCCGCCAATGCCCGGCGGGGGTGAGAAATGGAACGCAGGGGACGCCGGCGGTGGCGCTGGTGATCGCTGACCAGAAATAAAAATTCTTGCCGGCGTCAATCTACGCTGAAATCAGCGATTGTCAGCGTGATTTTCTTATTCGGCCAGCTCTTCCATGCGCCGGGCGAGGTCGACGTCGAGGTTGCTGATGGAGTCGCCCAGGTCGTGGGTCACCAGGTCGACCGTCACCCGGCTGTAGACATTGGACCACTCCGGGTGATGGTCCTGCTTGTCGGCATAGATGCCCACACTGACCATCCAGCCCATCGCCTCGGCGAAGGACTTGAACTTGAACTTCTTGTGCAGCTTGCCGTCGGCGACTTCCCAGCCGGGCAAATCGGTCAGGGCGTCTTTGATTTCGGATTGGGTTAGTTTGTTTCGAGCCATAAGATCGGTTTCCTCGCTAAGTGATTTCACCTCTCATTCTACCACATCCCGCTGGCCGGTCTTCAGTACGCAGCGGGCCGTTCCGCCGTCTCTCGTCACCTGTCAGGCAAACCTGATAATTACTCTGTCGAATGGCTTGGTCAATTATCTGGTTTTTCAAGTTTCCGGCTCATTACCCAATGACGCATCAACGGCACCGTGAAATCCATGAGATCATCTTCGATTGAGACAATGTCGTGACGGGCTAAAGAATCGATCGCCTTTCGGCCGATTTCTACCGGTAGTCCTGCTGACGAAACAGCTTCTCTCTTTGAAATTGACTCCTTAGCCTGAGCCAAAACCCCGAGTAACGCTTTTTGCCCCGGCGCCGTTTGTTCATTAACCTGCCCCCACACACCCCTGAAAAAGGCCTCCCCCGTCTCCTAGAAATCAGCCGAGTGGACCACGCCATCCACCTC
>JAWOHK010000086.1:0-3588 GCA_046485205.1 Chloroflexota bacterium
GAGACGACCAACCCGCTGGTCTCCGGGGCTTACCGCGACAATGAAAACCTGAGTCCGGCATTTGTCGAATCGATCGACGCTACGCTGGCTTCGTTCGATGGTCAAGGGGCTTTTGATCCCATTCTACTGGCCCAGGATGTGCCGGTGCAGATTGAGGTCGGCGAGCCGGTTGTCAGCGGACAAGAAGCGACAGTGCCGGTTCTGCGCTATTGGGGCGGCAATCCCGAACCCTCGCCGATGATGGTCACTCTCGTTCATTCTGACGGCCGCTGGCTGATCGAGTCCGTGTCGGCTGGTGAGGGCCTCGATCCGGCGCTGATCGACCTGGTAGCCACCGCCGGCCCTGCCGAAGTGGTCCAGGTCTTTTACGACTGGTACCTGGACTACATCGGCGATCGGGCGTCGGAGAACTTTCGCAATCCATTGGTCGATCGCGCCTACCACCAAAGCCCGCTCCTGACCGATGATTTCAAAAATCACCTGGATGAAGTGCTGGATCAGGAAGTAGCCGAATTCGGCGGCTATATGGCCGACCCAATCCTCTGCGCCCAGGATATCCCGCAATCAATCATGGTTGACGTCACCCGCATGAATTCCGAAGGTGTCGCGTCATCGGTCGTCAGCACCAGCTTCAGCAACCACCTGATCAGTGTCGACCTCCGGCAGGAAGGCGAGTCATGGCTCATCCGAAATATCACTTGCCCGGGAACGCCGGCCGGAACGGCCAAGGTATTCTATGACTGGTATCTGGGTTATATAGGTGATTGGACCGGTGACTTCCGCAATCCGCTGGTCGACCGGGCCTACCGCGATCACCCGCTGCTGGCGGATTCGCTCGAGCAGGAAATAGACATGCTGCTGGATGGGCCGGATGGCATTCAGTTCGACCCCTTCTTGCTGGCCCAGGATGTACCGGCCACTTTCTCAGTCGATCCCGGCCTGGAACCTGATACGGCCATCGTCCACTTACACTTCGGGCCTGATTCCGTCCGCCATATCCTGGTGACAGTCGAGGGAAACCAGATTGTCAGCATCGATGAAGCGTCGCCGGTCGAAGGCGGCACTTCTGAAGGCGAGATTGACACGAGTGACTGGATGACCTACATCGATAGCGGTAGCGGCGTCGCCTTCGATTATCCGCCGGACTGGGTGGTAGAGCCGTTGGCGTTGGACAGCCCGGGAATGCCCGATGACTGGCCCGTCGTGGCCAGCTGGATGGTCATGCCCGTGGATGTGGCCGAAGCCTTAGCCGCCCGGAGTGGGTCACCGGACCCGGACGCGCCGATCATCGTGTCACCGATCCAGATCGAGATCGTCAGCGGCGGGCAAGACCAGTTGCTCCGGGTGATTCCGGTGATTGACGGCGAGGCGGCCCGGTATGGCGAACATCCGGCGACCGTGGTGACGATGGAGCCGGGCTATCACCATTACATCGTGGCCAATCCGCAACAGCCGGATCACTGGTTTGTCCTGACTGATTGGGTGACCAGCTTTCCCGGCCGGGAAGGTCTGGCCGAAGGCGTCTCCCCGGTGGTTGACGCGCTAATGAATAGCCTGACCTTCACACCCTGATAAGAACGATCACGCACCGGGCATTTACGCGAGTGCCCGGTGCGTGGCTAAAAATCGTGACGTTTGTCCCGCACTGGTGTGATATTCATCATCCATAGCAGCTGTTGCCTTCGTCTAAAATAAGAAACAGGGACAGGCTATGCACGATGATGATTTGCTCGAGATATTGTTTGACCGGGTACCGATGGGGCTGGCCATCATCGACCCGGATTTCAAGCTGGTGCGATACAATCCCACCTGGGCTGGTTTTGTCGATCGCTACACTCCGTCGCATGCCTCTGAGGTAAAACCCGGCGCTTCCTTATTCGACTTGGAACCGGGGGTTGAGAATGTACTGCGGCCGCTATTCGCCCCTGTATTCGCCGGTGAAACCGTCCACCGGCAGGCCGTACGGCTGGAAAGCGAAGGCACTGTCTCTTATTGGGATGTGACGTTGCGGCCCCTGATGCGCGACGGCCGGGTCGTGGCCGCGCTGGACGTCAGTCTCGACGCGACTGAGCGTGTATTGGCGCAGGAAATGCTGGAGGAGCGTGTGGCCGCACGAACGGCCGAACTGGAGCGCCGCCGCCGCACGGCCGAGAGCCTGGCCGATATCCTGCGCGTCATCAACTCGACCCAGCCCTTATCGCAGATTTTGAACTATATCGTCGACCAGGCCCGCCATTTGTCGGCCGCTCAGGTGTGCGTGCTACACCGCATTGACTATGTTCGCGCGGCCGTAGCCATCGAAGCCACCAGCGGATTGCCAGCGGACCTGGCCGACATCGAAGAATTTCCGCTCTTTTCAAGCCGCAGTGATGAATTAATTCTGGAGAAGCGTCCGGTTATCATTGATGACCTACACCGGCTGCCGCCCCGGCTAGTTAATGCGGAGGATGGCGATCTGCTTGATCCGGATGTACGCCGTTGGCGAGAGGGAATGAGGCGGCGCTACGCCGCTTTTATGGCTGTGCCGCTGGTATTGCAGGGGGAGGTCTATGGCAGTCTGGCCTTTTACTATCGCGAACCGCGTATGTTTGACCCGGATGAGATCGCCATGGCGACATCGCTGGGCGATCAGGCATCTCTGGCCATCGACAATGCCCGGTTGCGCATCCGGGCCACCCAGACGGCCGTGGCCGCCGAACGCAACCGGCTGGCTCGCGAACTCCATGACGCTGTGACCCAAACCCTGTTTTCGGCCAGCCTCATCGCCGAGGTCTTACCGCGTCTGTGGATCCGGGATCCGGCTCAGGCCGCGGCCCGACTGGAGGAACTGCGCGAGTTGACCCGCGGCGCGCTGGCCGAGATGCGTACCTTGCTGTTGGAGTTGCGCCCGGCGGCCCTGATCGAGACAGACCTGGAAGACTTGTTGAACCAGCTGGCCAACGGAATCATTGGCCGCACCCGAATGCCCGTGACGGTTGAGATTGAAGGGTCGCGCTGTCTGAATCCGGACATTCAGGTCGCCCTCTATCGTATCGCCCAGGAATCCCTAAACAACGTTATCAAGCATGCCGGCGCAACGTGGGTGAAGATAAGACTTTGTTTGGGCGAGGAGGCGGTCGAACTGTCCATCACCGATGACGGCCGGGGCTTCAACATGACTGAGGCGACGCTCCAATCTCTCGGCCTTAATATTATGCGCGAAAGAGCCTCGCGCATCGGCGCGACGCTGGCCATCACCAGCGCGCCGGGCCAGGGAACGTCGATTGAAGTTTTTTGCCCGTTGAACCCGATCGAGGAGGAGGTAATGGATGAATGAAGCCATTCCCATCCGCGTACTGATTGTCGATGACCATGCTGTGGTTCGTAGCGGCCTGGCCGCCTTTTTATCCGCCTATGACGATTTGTTCCTGGCCGGTGAGGCGGCCAACGGAGAAGAGGCCGTTCGCCGTTGCGCCGAGTGCCGGCCGGATGTGGTCCTCATGGATTTGGTCATGCCTGGGATGGATGGGGCCGCCGCCACTCGGGAGATTCGGGCTTCTTGTCCTCATGTACAGGTGGTTGTATTAACCAGTTTTCGCGAGGACGAAC
>JAWOHK010000089.1:0-16272 GCA_046485205.1 Chloroflexota bacterium
CTACCACAATGCTGAAGCATTTTTAGGTCGAGCTTTAGCACCGGTCCGTGACCAGGTATATATCGCCACTAAGTTGAGCGGCACAGGGGGGCAGCCGGATCTTTCAGCCGGTGCGGTGCGATCGTTGGAAGTCGATTATCAAGTCTTCATTCACATACTGGACAGTGACGGAAATCTTGTGGCTCAATCAGACAAACTGAACCCCGGCGAGTTCCCCACCAGGCGTTGGCCTACTGAGCGCTATGTGCCTGACTACCACCGCTTGTTGTTATCATCCCATACACCGCCCGGCCTCTACACAGTGGCGATCGGATTGTGGGTGCAGGCCGATGGATGGCGTTTGCCGCTTTTCAATGATTCTGGAGAGCAGATTGGGGATTATGAACCATTATTTACGGTTGAGGTGAAGTGAAGTGGCGGCCCGTGTAATCAGTGGTAAGGCCAAGGGGCGAAGACTAAAACTTGTTCCCGGAGACACAACCCGGCCGATCATGGATCGGGTGAAGGAAAGCCTGTTCAATATCCTGGGCGAAATCGACGACACGCGCTGGCTCGATCTATTCGCCGGAACGGGTCAGGTCGGGATCGAGGCTTTGAGCCGGGGTGCGACAGAGGTCTTCTTCGTTGATAATTCCCGCGTGGCAATCCAAACGATTCGCGAGAATTTGGTTCATACCGGACTGTCAGATGGTGCCGTAGTTTTGTATACAGACGCCTTTAATTTTCTCTCCGGATTCAAAGCGCTACCTTTTGATATCATCTATGTCGCGCCACCCCAATATAAAGAAATGTGGGTTGGGGTTATCAAGAATATTGATTCGGTTGCAACCCGTTATCTGAATGAAGACGGGTTAGTGGTCGTTCAAATTGATCCGCGAGAGTACGTTGATCTTGACCTTGAAAATTTGGGATTGATCGATCGCCGGCGCTACGGAAACACATTACTATGTTTCTATCAAGAATAAGCGACTTTGCTTTCCCGACTGTCCTGTTCAGACCTGACTTCAGATGTTCCGAATGATCTAAAATAACCTAATGGGTTCGGAGCGAGACTCCATCTTGCAATGGCCCATCATCTAATTGTCCAGGGTGATCTGGATAATGCATTGCCCTAATTCCGCCCCGTTCACGTCCAAAGCCCTCAATCGTACCAGATAAGGACCAGTCTCCCATTGGCTCAGATCGGCCCTCGCCAGGTCGCCGTTAACGATTGGTTGGCTGGCCGGGTTTTGCATGATAGGTGCCCAGGCACCGACCGTTTGTGGCCCATTGAATTCTATTATGTATTGATGCAGTGGACCCGTATCGGCCGTGCCGCGAAGATTGATCGTCTGAAAGACAAGGGCCCCATTCAAGGGTTCGGCGATGTTTAAGATGGGAATGCAGCTCATGAACGGGGTTGGGCTGGCTTCCGGGGTGGCAGTCACCTCTTCGCCCTCTTCAGCGAATTCGACTATGCCCTCGAAACCGGGCAAAGGAGGGAGGGTCACAGTCGCGGCAAGGACCCCGGCGCTGTCTCCAGAAGTGTCAGCCGTGAGTGTTCCCAGCGGCGTCGGAGAAGAAAGAGGAGTAGCAAAGATGTTGGGAGTCGTAGTCGGGGAAATCAGGAGTTCGGCCGGCAGGTTTGGAGCGATATTCCGATTGACATAATACACAATGCCAATCACCACGCCAAAAAAAAGGATGAAGCTCAAGGCATGACTTCGTACGCTGGTAGCTGTCTCGCGTTCCAGGTTGAACATCGCTCGTCTTAGTAGCCTTTGAGCACGGATGAATTCCGTCAGGTACCAGACAAGTGCCATCACGCTAATGATGTAGATCCAGACATCATTGCGCAGAATAAACAGATAGATGCGATCCATGAGAATTTTGCGATGTCTATCGCGAGTAGCGTCAAGTATAGCCCGGCGGAGCGGTCCCGTCTAACGATTATGAGGATGTTCCAATTCCGGCGGGGGATTCGCGCTTAGGCCCGCCTTATGGCAATCGTCCCACTACACCACGCACGATGGATATCAAACGCGGCACGGCTACTTGACCCATGGCCAGCACCTCTTCATGCGACAATACGGTATCAGGTGGGGGATCGGGTAGCGCCAAATTGGCTATGGTGGAGATGCCTAACACTCGCATCCCACCATGGCGGGCAACTACTACCTCAGGTGCTGTAGACATGCCTACCGCATCACCTCCGGCGAATTGCAGAAAGCGTAATTCAGCGGGTGTCTCAAAACTTGGCCCCCCTACATAGGCATATACACCTTCGGCCATTGAAAAGCCGGCCTCTTGGGCAACATCGTGGGCCAAGGCTCGTAATTCAGCATCATAGGGCATGGTCATGTCCGGAAAACGGGGACCGATAGATTCGTCGTTTGGTCCGCGAAGTGGGTTATTTCCGGCCATACCTGGAAAATTAAGGTGGTCGCGAATGACCATCAAGTCTCCCGGCTTGAATGACGGGTTCAACCCCCCGGCCGCGTTGGTGACGATAAGTGATTGAATCCCCAAGGCCAGCATAACCCGAATAGGCAGTGTCACCCGGCCCATCGAATAACCTTCATAAAAATGAGTCCGACCTTGGAGGACGAGGACGGTTTTGCCTTCCAACTCGCCGATTACTAATCGCCCCTCGTGCCCCGGAACGGTCGAGTGAGGCCAATGGGGAATTCCGGCCGTTGGGATGATAGATGGAGATTCGATTGTGTCCGCTAAACTGTTGAGGCCGGAACCCAGGACCAGGCCAATTGTCGGCTGGTAGCTGGTTGCCTGACGGATGTGGTCGATGGCTTCGTCTATTTCGTTTGAGTGGATGAATTCGCTCATGGTCCGAGTGTGGGGTTCTGACTTAATATGAGGTGCTGCCTATGAAGCGACAGGTTCCTCTGCGGTTTCCATCTGGGTGTAAATCTGGGTGGTGGATATATTCGCATGTCCTAACAATCGTTGAATATCTTCCAGATCGGAGCCTTTGTTGATCCGGTGAACGGCAAAGCTGTGGCGTAAGGTGTGGGGTGTCACTTCGTTTTGGAGACCCGCTTCCCGTGCGTAGCCTTTGATGATCAGCCATAGTCCTTGCCGGGTCAACATCTCGCCGCGATGATTCAGGAAAAGTGCTTGTTCCTGTTCATTCTTCATCAGGTGCGGCCGTCCATCTGTCAGGTATTCTATCAAGTACATCTTGGTGTCATCGTTTATGGGAATGTCGCGAGAAACACCTTGCCGGGTGGGCGAGAACAAAACCGATTTACCCAGGTCGACATCACTTACTTGTAAAGAGACGATTTCAGTGACCCGCATACCTGTATCATAGAGGGTGTTCAGCAATGCCCTGTCTCTCAGACTTTTAGGGGAAGTGCCCTCATTGGGAGCTTCCAATAATCGCTCAACTTCCGCCAAAGACAAAGCCTGCGGCAGCCGTTTCTTTACTTTAGGCGAGTCTATATTAATGGTGGGGTTCTGTTCGATAATACCTTTTGAAGTCAAGTAATTAAAGAAGGACTTGAGCGCTGCTACCTTTCGGGCAATCGTTGAAGAAGCATAAGGCTGTTCCTTATGCTTCATGTAGGTTAAATAGTCACTGACCTGTTCTTGGCTGACAGCCGAAAAATCTGAAAGATCCGATCCCGTTCGTTGTTCAATGAACTGGGCGAACTGGCTCAGATCGTTTCGATAAGCCGCAATTGTGTTTTCCGAATACTGGTACTCTCGCTCCAGGTACGTCAAGAAGGCGAACAACTGCTCTTCCATGGCTTATTACTCCCTATTGATAGCCTTATAGACTTATCCTTCTATCAAACACGAGGGAGCTTGGCCGTGGCGGGCAGCCAGTTACATTACATCTCCTCTCACGGATTGCCGACAAATGCTTGGGTGGTGGTGTCTAGGCACACCGTAGTCGCAGCTTCCACACAAGATTATGTCATGCAACTTGTTGAGAATTATAACATTACTTTTCATAAGATCAAATGGCTATTTCGTGAAATTCGGGTAATATTTCAAGGCTCATGTGTTCCGATGCCTTTCATTGAAGCTGGCGTGGGCTACCATGAGCATCGTCTTTAACTAATTCGAATCCCACGAGGAGAAAATAGTATATGAATTCCCACACCACAAACCGTGTGATCATTGCCGGTGCAGCCGGTCGCGATTTTCACGACTTCAACACTTACTTTCGAAACAACGATGGAGCCCGGGTAGTTGCCTTTACTGCGACCCAAATCCCGAACATCGAAGGTCGACTTTATCCCCCGGAATTGTCAGGCTCTCTATACCCCGAGGGAATTCCTATATACCCGGAAAGCGAGCTGGAAGACCTGATCGAACGTCTTGCAGTGGATGATGTGGTCTTCTCTTATTCAGATGTTTCGCACGAGTATGTTATGCATCTTGCATCCCGCGTGCTGGCGGCGGGAGCGGGTTTCAGGTTTCTAAATCCTCGCCGGACGATGTTGGAATCGAGCAAACCCGTCGTGTCCGTCGGCGCAGTCCGTACCGGCAGTGGGAAAAGCCAAACTTCGCGCAAAATTCTCGATATCCTACAAAATGACCTGGGTTACAAAAAAGTCGTGACCGTGCGCCATCCGATGCCATATGGTGATCTGGCCAAACAGGCCGTTCAACGCTTTGCAAGTCACGAGGATATGAATCAGGAAGAGTGTACGATCGAAGAGCGGGAAGAGTACGAACCTTACATCGATCGAGGGGCGGTTATTTTTGCCGGCGTTGATTATGAGGCCATATTGCGAAAAGCCGAACAGGAAGCTGACATCATCATCTGGGATGGTGGGAATAATGATTTACCATTCTTCCGTTCAGACTATCACATCGTTGTTGTAGACCCTCACCGACCGGGCCACGAATTACGCTACCATCCTGGCGAGACGAATCTTCGCCTGGCCGACGTTGTAGTGATTAACAAAATCGATACCGCGGGATCGGAAGGGATCGATCAAGTGTTGGAAAATGTTCGCGCTACCAATCCCTCGGCGACTATTGTTCGGGGAGCGTCACCCATATTCGTTGATGATGCCAACGAGATAGCAGGAAAGCGGGTTCTGGTAGTTGAAGATGGTCCGACGCTTACTCATGGAGAAATGGCTTATGGTGCAGGGGTCGTGGCTGCTCGGCAATATGGCGCGGCCGAAATCGTTGATCCGCGACCCTATGCCGTTCGTACGATTGCCGAGACTTATCAAAAGTACCCCACGACCGGGCCGGTACTACCGGCTATGGGCTATGGTTCGGAACAGATGGCCGATCTGGAAGAGACGATTAACAAGACGCCGGTCGATCTGGTAATTATCGCCACTCCGATAGATCTGGGACGCCTGGTGGATATAGACAAGCCCAACCAGCGGGTACGCTATGAACTCCAGGAGATTGGCCAGCCAACCCTCAAGGATTTACTGCAGCAGAAGTTCGGTCGTTCAGGTTAATCGGAGGCGGAGCGGCGCGAAACTGAGCCGGTGTTCAGGGCACGGACCGTTCTGTGCAAGCGCTTCCTTGTGCATGACCGTGCCGTAGCCCTTATGCCGGCCAAAGCCGTAGCCCGGGTAGCGTTCGTCGAGCCTGGCCATATATTGATCCCGGCTGACTTTGGCCAATATAGAGGCCGCGGCGATACTCAGACTGCGACGATCGCCGTGAACGATTCCGCGCTGCGGCATGTTGAAGTTTTTCAGGTAAATCCGGCCGTCGATGAGCAAGGCTTTGGGCTTTGGAGAAAGCTGTTCCACGGCCATCGTCATTGCCTGCCGGGTGGCAGCCATAATGCCGTTGGCATCGATTATTTCTGCGGTCGCCGAACCAATTCCGTAGGCAATCGCTATGTCACAGATTATGGGAAAGAGTTGTTCGCGAGTTGCCGGTAGTAGCAGCTTGGAGTCGGTAACCTTGTTTAATATGTTACGAAGATCATTGGCCGTTAATGGTAAAATGACCGCTGCGGCGAACACCGGACCGGCTAACGCGCCACGTCCGGCTTCGTCAATACCGGCAACGAACGAGATATTAAATTCAGCCGCGGATTCGAATTCAAGTGAGAGATCAGGGGATGGGTTTAATCGCCCAGACATCGCCTAAGAAGCCTTGGTGGTAGGGGCAGGGTCGGAAGCTGCTTGGCGATCATACCGGCCGGTTAAGCCATTATACCGGATTCGCAATACCTCGCGGATCATGTTGATCGAATCGCGAATCGGGCTAACCCGGCTGCTTTCGCCATAATACCATTGAACCGGCACTTCTTCGATTTGGTAGCCTCGACGCAAGGCGATATATAACAATTCAACATCAAAAGCCCAGCCGTCAATGGTTTGATAAGGCAAGATATCCCAGGCTACTTCGCGCCGGAAGCACTTGAAGCCACATTGGGTATCCTCGAAACCGGGGATGGCCAGCACCTTCACATAGAAATTAAAGACGCGGCCCATGAGGTGCCGGTATTCCGGTTCATTGAAGCGAACCGCGCCTGGTGCTTCGCGACTGCCAATCGCTACATCATAGCCGGATAATAGCGGTGGGAGAAATTTATTGACTTCCTGAACCGGCATAGAAAAATCGGCGTCGGCCATGAATAGATAGTCGCCTGAGGCAGCCAACATGCCGGTACGTACCGCCGCACCCTTGCCTTGAGATGGTTCGGTTAGAACTTTAATATTAGCACGCTGGGCAGCGATTTCTCGGGCAATATCACCTGTGCGGTCACAACTATTGTTATCGACGATGATGATCTCGTATGGATAGGCCTGTGATTCCAGAAAATCGATAGCGGCCGGTAACGTCTTGGGCAACCGTTCTTCCTCGTTATAAGCGGGGATGACCAGGCTGATAAGCGGTGTAGGCGAATTCATGATACTTCAAAGTCCGGCGATGGTTTGCGGCTTTGCTAGCCGACAGCCGTCATCGGACACAATCGCTTAGTTTACTTTGCCCCAAAAACCTCGTCAACCGGAGTAAGGCGCGATTCGAGGGTTAAATCATCTATCCGGCGCCCAGGCTGAATTTCCTTCCGGGCCTGAAGCAATCCAAATATACCCCACAATCCGGCTAATTGTCCGCGCAATCTGGCCCGGGCAGCTTCACCTCGCCAGGCTTTGATCGCCTTCAGGCTGATATCTAATTGCGCGCGAAGGATGGCGGGCCAATATTTCCGGATCAATGACGTGGGATAGTTTTTCCAGAGAACGAAAAGAAAGTTACGACCGTCATAATAACTACTTGTTGCCCCGCTGCCACCGGATGCCTTTAACTTGTGATACACAATCGCTGTGGGCACATAGAGAACCTGCCAGCCGGCCAGATTCGCCCGCCACGCCAGATCGATATCTTCGCAAGAGAAGTAAAAAGAGTCGTCCAGAAATCCGATTTCGTCCAGCATTTTACGGCGATAGGCAGCGGCCGCCCCGCTAGCGCTAAAAACAAACTCTTCGCAATCATACTGTCCCTGATCTATCTGCCACACGCCTCGATTGCCGGGAATACCATCCACTCGATAGAAGTCTCCGGCGGCGTGAAAATGGTCTCGCTGATCAAAAAAGAGTAATTTCCCGGTTACAATGCCTACGCCAGGATAGCGGTGAAAGGCATCCACAATGGCAGCTAACCAGTTCGGATCGGCTTCGGTGTCGTTATTTAATAAACAAATGACCTCCCCTCGAGCAATTGAAAACCCGGCGATACATGCGCCGGTGAATCCACGATTCTCCCCTAATTCCAGCAAGCGCACTTCGGGATAATGAGCCCGAACATAATCCTGCGAACCATCCTGCGAGCCGTTATCGGCCAGGATAATCTCGTGGTCGGCGAATACCTGGTTTCTCAAAGCTCCGAGACAATCATCCAAATGGTGCCGGCCGTTCCAATGGGGAATGATGACCGAGACGAATGGCAGTTGTTCGCTCATTGGCTCAAGTCATTTTGCAAGTAATCAGCAAGGGCTTCTTGCCAGGGTCTGAAGCTGATGCCGAGGGCGTCGCCGTTCCGGTTATGCAGGGCTGAGAAGGGTGGGGGAGAGGATGTTCGTCTAAAAGTCGCATTCAAGATCGGGATATTGACTGTTTCAGTTAATCCGGTCAAGTGCAGGATTTCATTAGCAAAGGCCCACCGAGAGGTTGCGCCACGATTAACAAAGTGATAGATGCCGTACTGCCCGGTTTCAATCAGCCTACCGATTGCTTCTGCTAAATCGGGACCATAGGTCGGGTTGCCAATTTCATCGGCCACAACACGGATTTCACCCGTATCCCTCGCAAGTGTCAAGATGGAATGGATGAAATTCCGGCCCCCAGGCGCAAAGAGCCAAGCGGTCCGTACGATATAATATCGATCAAGCAGGGCACAAACATGGTGTTCGGCCGCGGCTTTGGATACCCCGTATGGATTTCGCGGCGAAAGGGGCATCCACTCCTCATATCCCTGGGTGTTCTCACCGGAAAACACCTCATTCGTGCTTATATGCACCATTGCCGCGGCGACCTCCCGACATGCCAGGGCAACATTTTGAGTGCCCATGGAATTGACTCGATATGCCAACTCCGGATCGCGTGCACAACCATCTACATCCGTATAAGCTGCACAATGGATGACTATATCGGGGCGACAACTTTGGATCGCATTAAAGATCTCGTCACGATTGGTTACATCGATTTCGGGCAAATCGGCTGGGTATAATTCGTGTTGGGAGAGGGCTGAGGCGAGTACTGCTCCCAACTGCCCTTTTGAACCAGTAATTAATATTTGCATGCTCAAACAATTGTCGTGCTCCCTTAAAGCTTTGTCAATCGTATATTCATGTTGCGGTCGAGAACCGTTGAGCCATCGTAGGTTATGCCACTTCTTGACAGGTTCGGAGTTCCTAACAATACTTGTTAGAAGACAGTCCTTGAACAAATCCACTTCAATGAAACCATTCTATGCGCTTTGATGTCTTGACCTTGTTTCCGGCCATGTTCTCTGCTTACCTGGATGAAAGCATATTACTTCGCGCCCAGGCAAGTGGCTTAATCGACATTCATATTCACAACATCCGTGAATGGGCCATTGATAAACACCGCGTGACGGATGAACCGCCTTACGGCGGTGGCGGGGGAATGGTCCTGAAACCGGAACCGATATTCGCGGCGATTGCATCCATCCAAAAAACGAATGCGACCTACAGCCAACCACCCAAAGTCATTTATCTTTCCCCCCAGGGAAGGCAGTTAACGCAGCAGATCGCCAGAGATTTATCCCTTGAACCCTGGCTCATATTGTTGTGTGGGCGATATGAGGGTATTGACGAGCGCGTCAGCGACCTGCTGGTTGACGACGAAATCTCCATCGGGGATTATGTCCTCACCGGCGGCGAGCTTCCCGCCCTGGTTTTGATCGATACGGTAAGTCGGTTAATTCCAGGCGTGGTTGGCAATGATAAGGCTGTCGCTGATGACAGTTTTACGACTGGCTTGCTCGAAGGTCCCCATTACACGCGGCCTGAGGTATTCCAAGGCCTGACGGTGCCAGATGTCCTCCGTTCCGGCCACGCCGGCGAAATACGCCGCTGGCGACGGGAACAAGCCCTCAGACGAACCTGGCAGCGGCGACCAGATTTGTTACTGTCCGCAGAATTAGATGAATCAGACCGGTTATTTTTAATGACCCTGGCCCAAGAAACCATAGAGTTGCACCATGAAAGGACGACATCCTGAAGATTCACGTGTTATCCTCAGCCAGCCGATGGGCGTGACCGAGGCTAACATCCTGGGCAATATTCATGGCGGTATTATCATGAAACTTTGTGATGAGGCCGGCGCGATTGCGGCCATGAAGCATGCCCATTCACCTGTTGTAACCGTTGCCGTTGATTCGATGAGTTTTCACTCACCGGTCCATATCGGGAATTTACTCACAGTTCAAGCGGAGGTAACCTGGGCGGGACGCACTTCGATGGAGACACGCATCTTAGTGACGGCCGAGAATATGCTCGCCGGAACCATTACCCACACCAATACCGCCTACTTTGTGTATGTGGCCCTGGATGATGACGGACGCCCGATTGAGATACCCCCGCTAATTTGTCAGACAGATGACGAGCGTCAGTTATACGAAGAAGGTGCATCTCGCCAGGCGCGAAGACTGGAACGCCGCGTCCAAGAAGAGAATTTACGCTCTTGAATTAACCGTCAGGCATCCTGACATCGGGTAGATTTTTCGGAGACACTCGGGCAATCTGTGGGTTCCAGCAAGTATCCTAGCTAAAAGTTGAGTGTTCGATCGAATCATGAATGAGCGACTTCTCTCGCACCAAAGGCTTCGAACGTTGATGTATGTCGGGTTGACGCTGATGCTGGCCGGCTATTTTCTCCCCTGGTTGCCCGGACCGGCGGCCGGATTAAAAATCATTGGCATTGAGCTGGGAGAATGGATCAAATTTTTGGGAGTCGGGTCAAGTCGGGATCTTTTTTACTTACCGCCAATAGCAGTTGGCTTATTGCTAGCCTTGATGACTGCTGATTGCCCCAATAATCGCTGGCAAACATGGGTGATGCGAGGGCTGGCGATAGCCGTCAGCCTGTTGGCTATTCCGGCTTTTGCCGCTATAACAACTGAACCACAGAGTGAATGGCTGATGAGAGTGATATTAATTGGCCTGGTTCTCCTGACTGTCGTTATCAGTAGTTTAGCTTTCCGCTCTCCCCGTATACTGGCGCTCATCCATCCGGTTATGGTTATGATCGCCTTAGTGGGAGCGTTTTTGCCGGTCTGGCAATATTTGATGATTCGGCCGGCAGTAGTGGATATTATGAACCGGTCGATAGGATTCGGGCCTGGCCTATGGGCCAATCTCTTTGGAGGGATATTGGTTGCTATCTCTATAGCCCAAGGGATGTGGATGGAAAGACGCAGGTAAAAAAAAGCAGCCGACCTCTATAATACGGCTGCCTAACAGGCGAGTTGTTTTTTAGATAGAGTGAGTAAACTCACTCAGGATCGCATGCGATTATCGATATAATGTACGGCTTCGCCGACGGTCGTGATCTTTTGCGCCTCTTCGTCCGAAATTTCGCCTTCAAATTCTTCTTCAAAGGCCATGATCAATTCAACGAGATCAAGGGAATCAGCTTCCAGATCTTCACGGAATCGCGCCTCAGGAACGATTTGTTCTTCATCTACACCTAGTAAATCGATAATGATTGCACGCACTCTTTCTTCAGTGTCGTTCATTGACTATTTCTCCTTCATGTTGCTGTTATCACCAAATGTCAGCAGGCATGATCCGACCGGATTGTATTTTTTACTTCGGTTCGTTCGTTATGCTCATGTCGATTCGTTTTTCGACCCGACTCGCTGGATGACAGTCAAGAATTGTAGGTCTATCAGGCGGAATGTCAAGCAATTTCCCTGCCTTTGATATAATGACATTTATGAGACGTATTTCGGGCGATCATGTAAACTAGCTTTGGGCCGCAACCAATTTGGAAACGTTACGTAGAATTATTTAGGCACGGTTGAGATAAATCGAATGGGTGCCAATAAAAAACTAACCATGTTTCGAGGTTAGATGTGGAAGGGAAAAAATGAACGAAAAACGATTGTTACGAATTGAAGAAGGACGGATGATTGCCGGTGTGTGTACCGGTTTGGCCGCTTATTTGGGGGTCGATCCCACACTGATCCGCGTGATATTTGTTTTGTTGGCGATTTTTGGCGGCGGTGGTCTGCTTATTTACCTTATCCTTTGGCTGATTATGCCCATGGGAACATCTGGCTGAATTTGGAGCCTGTAATTTCTGCACTACCCGCCAATTTTGCCGATTCCTTGTGCCTATAGTAGTTTAAATGCTAAAGTGATCAATCTAGCATTGCCGCAACAGGCAGGTGGGCCTATACTTGAAAGAGGGGAACGGCGGCTATCGAGCGAATGAAGCCGTCGTTCCTTCCCGGATAATTTAGGCCTGTAATGGATTCATTGCTTGCGTTTATTCCCGAAGATAGAAGATTGGCTCTTGCCGGGGTCTATAGTCTTGCCGATCGATCGAACGGGGCTGTTCTATTCGCTGATATATCCGGTTTTACCCCATTAACGGCCGCCCTGGCCCAAGAATTGGGAATCCAACGCGGGGCTGAAGAAGTATTAAACCAGATCAATCCCGTTTATGAAGCCATTATTGCCCGGCTCCATCACTACGGCGGTAGTGTCATGGGGTTTGCCGGTGATTCCATCACTTGCTGGCTGGAAGGGGATAACGGTCATAAGGCGGTAGCTTGCTCGTTGGCTATGCAGGAAGCCATGCGACCCTTTGCTACCGTCCGAACCCCAGCTGGGACGCCGGTAAACCTGGCCATTAAGGTAGCCGTAACGGCCGGACCGACCCGTCGATTTGTGGTCGGCAATCCGAATATCCAACTGATCGATGTTTTGGCCGGTCGAACGCTTGATCATGTCGCCAGCGCCGAAAAATTGGCCGAAAAGGGTGAGGTGGTTGTAGGCGAGGAAATCGTCACCAACCTTGGTGCCCAGCTGGAACTGGTCGAGTGGCGCACCAGCGAGCAGGGTGAGCGATTTGCTGTAGTCAGTGCTTTGAAGAAGTTACCTAATCCTGCCCCCCATGCTGCCCTGCCCGATGATTCCTTGGTAGAAGATAAACTCAAAGAATGGATTCTACCGCCGGTGTACCGGCGACTTCAGTCCGGCGAGACATTTCTTGCCGAACTAAGACCGGCAGTCGCGCTGTTCCTGAAGTTTTCGGGGATCGACTATGATGGAGATGACCAAGCCGGCGATAAATTAAATACCTTTGTCCAGTGGTTACAAAATATAGTCAACGACCAAGAAGGCTTCCTGATCCAATTAACCATGGGCGACAAAGGCAGCTATGCTTACGCCGGGTTCGGTGCACCTGTAGCGCATGACGATGACGGGGTTCGCGCGGTGACTGCGGCTTTGGCTCTACGAAACCCGCCGCCGGTATTAAGCTATATCCATGATATCCAGATAGGCATCAGTCGCGGCCGGGTATGGGTGGGAGCGTGTGGCGCAAAAAGTCGCCATACCTACGGTGTCATGGGGAACGAAGTAAATATGGCGGCCCGCCTGATGGGTAAGGCTGATCCCGGCCAGATACTGGTTCGCCGGCGAATAGCTGACGAAGCCAAACAATCGTTTCAATTTACCCAGTTAGGCTTGATGTCCGTAAAAGGCGGGGCTGAGCCAATCCCGGTTGCCGAACTGGTCGGCCGTCAGCATGGACAGATCCTTCAGGGAACCCAGTTTGAGTTTCCGCTCGTCGGTCGTGAGTCGGAGTTAGCCCAATTAGTTCGTCTCCTTGACGGAGTGTTGGCCGGGCGCGGCCAGATCATTACCCTGCAAGGATCAACCGGTATTGGGAAGAGTCATTTGACGTGGGGATTTCAGCAGCAAGCCAGAGCCAATGGCTTCCAGGTTGCTGTGGGCGCCTCCCAACGGGTTTTTCAAGCCACGACGTATTTCCCCTGGCAGCAGATATTGCGACAAATCATAGGACTTGAGACGGGACCGGCCTCCGACCAATCATCCGAGGAATTTACACAGACACAAATTGATATTGTCGAACAGACCTTGCGCCAGATAAATCCTGATTGGCAGGTTCGTATCCCCTTATTGGGTGACATCCTGGGAATACCCATACCAGAAAACCCAACCACGGCCGCCTTTGATCCGAAGCAACGACAGGAATCATTATTTGCTTTTATCGTCGATATTATTCGCTCTTGGGCCCGCGCTCAACCCCTACTGCTGGTGTTTGATAATGCGCAATGGATGGATGATATCTCTCAAACCTTGCTGGAAGCGCTGGCCAAGCGGGTTGACTCAGCGCCGGTGATGATCTTAATTGCCACCCGACCGGCTTCGGAAACCGAGAATAAACAGGATATTCTAACCAGTCTGGGAGAAATCCGTAACCACCAACTGATCTGCCTGGGGGAATTAAATTCATCTGGAAGTGAGCAGCTGGTTGTTCATCTGCTGGGCAGCCGCCCCTCGCTTCTGGCCCAATTGTTGATTGAAGCCAAAGCCCATGGCAATCCTTTCTTCATCCGTGAACTTGTGGACTCCTTACGGGAGTCAGGCCAATTGATTGAGGAAGAGGATGAGTGGATCCTATCGGCCGGGATGATCAATTCCCTGCGTGCGGCCAATGCGCTTGTCAGGGATGATGATAAGTGGGTCCTGGCCGATGCAGCCGATTTATCAGTCATCGCCCTTGATATTCCTGATTCGGTTCACGGGGTAATCCTGGCCCGGTTGGACCGGTTACCTGATTCGCATAAACCGACAATTAAAGTTGCCAGCGTGATTGGCTACACCTTTGAATTAGGCCTGCTGGCCCAAGCACATCCAGCCCACCCCCATCAGACCGCGATCCAGACACAAGCTACAGCGTTGGAAGAGCGCGATTTTATTATTAAGGATTGGACAGCCGAATCTAAACCGGCTGAATTTACTTACACGTTTCGCCAACAAGCGACTCAGGAAGTTTCTTACGAAACCTTGCTATTTACCCAGCGGCGGGAGTTACACTGTAACCTGGCCGAACTGCTGGAACAACAGGCACCGGATGAAGTTGATCAGATCGCTTATCATTCCTACCTCGGCGAAGATTGGGATCGATCCCTGCGTTATCAATTTCTGGCTGGTACTCGTGACAAGCAGCTCTTCGCCAACCTGCAAAGCATCGATCATTTTCGAAAAGCCCTGAATAGCGCTGACCATTTACCGGAAGATGATACGTTGAGCCAGCGGCAAAAGATTAACGCCGATCTGGGCGAATTGTTGTTGACTCTGGGCGAGCAAGAAGAGGCATTAACACGCTTGCATGCCGCTTTGAGCCTGGCTGAACAACTTGAGGATGTCGAGGCCCAGGCGCACGCTTGCCGATGGATTGCCCGCTCCTTTGAATTTCGTGGCCAGTATGAACCGGCTCTGGAATGGATCGATCGCGGTTTATCAATTTTGGCCGACCGTGTGACGCCGTCGTCATTAGAGTTACGATTAATCGGCGGACTTATTTATAGTCGCCGGGGAGAATATAAAATCGCGACTGAACAGGCGCTTGGAAGTCTTATAGCCGCGCAGGAACTCGGGGAGCAATCGATTATCGCTCGCGCTCACAATTTACTGGGTACCATCTATCGACTGCGTAGTCGCTTGCCTGATTCAATCAAGCATATCGAAGAGGCATTATCGCTATATCGCGAAATAGGTAACTTGCAAGGCCAGGCGTTGGCACAAAATTCTTTGGCCAACGTTTACTTCGACCTCGGAATGTGGTCCGAGGCCGAAAATTTCTATAGCCAAGCTGGCAAAATATTCAGCCAGCTGGGTAATGTTTACAACCGGTTGCTTATTGACAATAACAACGGCGGCATAGCCCTGAATCAAGGCCGGCTTGACGAAGCCTTGCATTACTATCATCGAGCCCTGAAAGCGATCGAGCAAATAGGCGGATCGCTCTGGGTAGTCGGCGGTCTTCACCTCAATCTCGGGGCTACCTATATTCGCCGCCGTGAAATCCCGGTGGCGTTTGACCATCTCAATAAAAGTCGCGAGCTGTTTGAAGAAGCCCAGGTTCGCGATTTATTGCCGGAAATGCATCGCCGAATGGCTGAGGCTTATATCGCCCAGAACGAATATGAGGCGGCCATGCGGGAAGCGGAAGAATCCATCTCTCAGGCGACAGAATTGGCCATGACGGCCGAACAGGGTCACGCTCTGCGGGTTCGGGGTGTAATCAATGCCACCCGGGAGCAGTACGTTGCTGCGGAAAATGATTTTTCCGAGGCAATTAATCTTCTCAAGCAGGTTGGCGATGATTATGGACTGGCATTAACGCAATTAGAGTTAGCGCGCCTCTACTTTCAGTGGGATGAATTCGGACGTTGCCACACCCTGGTAGATGAGATATTGCCAACGTTCGAACGCCTGGGAGCAAGCATTGAAGTCGAATCCGCTCGCAGCTTGATTCCGGTTGTCGGCCAGCCCTGAAGTCAGATAACCGAATAATCCGCACAAGAAAAAAGGGAAAGGAGCTGAGCATCAACTCCTTTCCCTTTATGGTTTTTGCCGAATTCCCAATTTAAACCAACTTCATGTGCCTTACGGTAACTGCGCGAGGCACATGGCACCACCGGGCTGCGTACAGTTCAGCCAGGTTGTGCCGGCGCTGGTCCGGTTGGTAACGATCACATCCGGCCGGCCATCAAGCGTCAAATCAACATCCGCCACTCCGGTACTCTCGCCGGGATCGAATTCGAAGG
>JAWOHK010000105.1:0-8332 GCA_046485205.1 Chloroflexota bacterium
GGCGCGGCTTGAATGTGACCGATGATCGTCGCTTCTTCCCCGTAGCGTGTCGCCCGCATGGCCGCCAGGATCGCCGGGACATCTTCCGCGGCGACGACGGCCAGTAGCTTGCCCTCGTTGGCGACGTAGAGCGGGTCGAATCCCAGCATCTCGCAGGCCGCGGCCACCGCCGTGCGAATGGGGATGGTGGTTTCATCCAGGATGACGGCCACGTTCGACTGCCGGGCGATCTCGTTCAGCGTCGTCGCCACGCCGCCGCGCGTCGGATCGCGTAGGACATGGACATCGCCCGCAGCCAGCATATCCGAGACCAGGTAATTGAGCGGGGCTACGTCGCTAATCACCTCGGCGGCGAAGCCCAGTTCACCACGCGCTTCCAGGACGGCGATGCCGTGGTCGCCAATAGGGCCGGAGAGAATGACTGCGTCCCCCGGCCGCGCTTGCGCCCCGCCGATCTTGCGGTCGTGGTCGAGCACACCGACGCCGGCGGTGTTGATATACAGACCGTCAGCCTTGCCGCGCTCAACAACCTTGGTGTCGCCGGCGATGATCTGCACCCCGGCTTCGGCCGCGGCTTCTTGCATCGATATCACAACCTTCGCCAGCAGTGCCACGTCCAGCCCCTCCTCCAGAATGAAGCCGACAGTCAGGTACAGGGGTGTTGCCCCCATCATGGCCAGGTCGTTAACCGTGCCGCACACGGCCAGCCGACCAATGTCGCCGCCGGGAAAGAAGAGTGGCCAGACGACGTGGGAGTCGGTGCTGACGGCCAAGCGGCCGGGCGGGACGCTAACCACCCCGGCGTCATCGGCGGCGCGCAGGGTGGGATTGTCGAACGGCCGCTGGAAGAGGCGGCCAATGAGTTCGTGCGACATCCGGCCGCCACTACCGTGGCCCAGAACGATCTTTTCATCATGGCGCAACGGCATAGGGCAGACGGCGGCTTCTAGGTCTATAGAGGGAAGAATCATAATTAATAAGGAATAAGAATTACGAATTAAGAATTAGGGATGAAGAGCCAAAGGCAGTTCGTCACTTGTCATTCGCAATTCGTCATTCGACAGGTGCCGACCGTAGCGATAATAGGCGGCGCAGGCTCCTTCGGAAGAGACCATCGTCGCCCCTAACGGCGATTCAGGCGTGCACTGGACGCCGAAAGCGGGGCAGTCATTTGGTTTCTTCAACCCTTGCAGGATCAGCCCGGCGATACAGATTGGCGATTCCTCGGTGTGGATCTGGGTAACATCGAAACGTGCCTCAGCATCAAAAGCGGCGAATTCCGGTCGCAACCCCCAGCCGCTGGCCGGGATGAGGCCGACGCCGCGCCACTGCCGGTCGCGCACCTCAAAGACCTGGTCAATAACTTGCTGGGCGGGTTTGTTGCCATCGTAGGTGACGGCGCGCGCATAGGCGTTGACGACCTCGTATCGGCCTGCCTCCAGCTCGCGCACTAAGGCTAGAAGGCCCTGAACGATGTCCAGCGGCTCGAAGCCGGTGACAGCGATGGGCACTTTGTATTGTTCGGCGATGAGCGGGTATTCCCAATAGCCCATCACGGCGTTGACGTGCCCGGCGGCCAGGAAGCCCTGCACCCGGTTCTGCGGCGAGCCAAGGATGGCATGCATGGCCGGCGGCACGCAGACGTGGGAAACCAGGACACTGAAATTCTTCACCCCCAGCGCTTTGGCTTGTAGGACGCTCATGGCATTGGCTGGAGCGGTCGTCTCGAAGCCGATGGCGAAGAAGACGACTTCTTTGTCGGGATTAGCCTGGGCGATCTTCACTGCGTCGAGAGGCGAATAGACTACGCGTACATCGCCGCCTGCCGCCCGTACGGCGAACAGGTCGCGGCCGCTGCCGGGCACGCGCAGCATGTCGCCGTAGGAGGTGAAAATGACATTTGGCCACGCGGCGATGTTAAGCGCTTTATCGACTAGTTCCAACGGGGTAACACACACCGGGCAGCCGGGGCCGTGGACCAGTTCGATCTCCGGTGGCAGCAATAGGTCGATGCCGTGGCGGACGATGGCGTGAGTCTGCCCGCCGCAGATTTCCATGATCACCCACGGCCGCGAGATGGTGCGGGCGATTTCGCGAATGGTACCTTGCACCAGGTGGGCATCGCGATATTCGGTGATGTATTTCATGTGAGAATTACCTCCGATTCGCGGGATAAATCCCGCACTAAGAACCGGGTTCAGGCCCTAATTCCTCTTCCAGATCGATCATTTCTCGCAGCAACGCCAGCGTTTCGTTCGCTTCTTCCTCGCTCAACAGGCTGATGGCGAAGCCGACATGGATGACCGTGTAGTCGCCGACGGTCGCTTCGGGCACATAGGCCAGGCAAGCCTCGCGTTGCGTGCCGCCAAAGTCGACCCGGCCCATTTTCAGGCCATCGGACTCATATATTTCAGTGATTTTTCCCGGTACACCTAAGCACATAATTCAGTATCCAGTATCCAGTAGTTCAGTATTTAGCAATGCAGTAGTTAGCAGGTCAGTTTGCCAGCGGACTCACGTGTCACTCGTTTATCCTGATTCTCACGGCACCGGCATCGAATTTCGAATCTCGTATTTCGTATCTCCGATCTGTTCATTCATCATTCGCCATGCGGCGACGGCCGCCTGACCCACGGCCAGCCCGCCGTCGTTAGGCGGGACCAGGGTGTGGGAATAGACGGTGAACTGGTCTTGCTGCAGAAGGTTGAGCGTCTGCCGCAGCAGGGTCATGTTCTGCCACACGCCGCCGCTCAGCAAGACCTCATCGATTGCATGCTCCGCGCGAATACCCCGGCAAACGGCCAATACCATCCGGGCAATCCCGTTGTGAAACCGGGCGGCGATCCGGGCCGGTGATGTACCGGCTCGCCAATCAGCGACCATTTCTTCCCAGAGAGGGGTCGGGTCGATGACATCGGCTGTGACAGAGACATCGTAAGCGGTTGTTTCCGCCGGATCGACCGACGCTTCGAATTCGATTGACGCCTGGGCTTCGTAATTGACGCGCGGCCGCATTCCGGCCAGGACGGCCGCCGCGTCGAACAACCGTCCCATACTCGAGGTCAGCGGGGCGTTCAGGTTGAGGTCGATCTGGCGGCGAACCACATCAAGATGATTGTTGCGCTCCAATGCATACCGAACTGGCGGCAAGTCATCTTCCCAGGCCAATCCACAAGTATCCAGCCAGGCCAATGCGGCTCGCCACGGCTCGCGTACAGCTTTGTCGCCGCCCGGTAAGGGCACATGGCGGAGATGGGTCGCCCGGTGATATCCGCTGTAATCAGCGATCAGGAACTCGCCGCCCCAGATTGACCCATCGTCGCCATAGCCAGTGCCGTCGAAAGCAACGCCGATGACCGGCCGTTCACCGGTCAGACCGTGCTCGGCCATTCCCGCGGCGATGTGGGCGTGATGGTGTTGGACGCCGATGGCCGGCAAGTTTTCACGCGCGGCCCGTTCCAACGCGTAGCGGGTGGCGATGTAATCCGGGTGCAAGTCATAGGCAATGGCTTGCGGCCGGATACGAAACAGGGATTCCATATGAGCAATACCTTCCTCAAACGAACACAAGGTTTCGTAGTTCTCCATGTCGCCGATGTGGTGGCTCAGGAAGGCGTAGTGATCGCGAGTGAGGCAGAAAGTGTTCTTGAGTTCCGCACCGGTTGCCAGAATCGACGGTGCAGGTGCCGGCAAGCGTACCGGAAACGGCGCATAACCGCGCGACCGGCGAAGCGGTACATGGACAGCCCGTTCACCAACGGACAACACACGCATAACCGAGTCATCACAACGCGTGTGGATGTCGCGATTATGGAGCAAGAAAGCATCGGCCAACGACGCCAGACGCGCTCGAGCCATTTCATTACTAAAGGCAATCGGCTCTTCACTCACGTTGCCGCTGGTCATGACCAATGCTTCGGGATGGCCGGCTGCCGGTTCCAGCAAGAGGTAGTGCAGGGGCGTGTAGGGTAGCATCACCCCGATGTGATTCTGGCCAGGAGCCACCTCGGGCGTGATGGTCGAATCTGCCCGCCGCGACAGGATGACGATCGGCCGCGGCCATGAGAGAAGGAGCGCTTCCTCAGCTGGACTCAAGTAGCAGTGGCGGCGGACAACGTCGATAGCGTGCAGCATCACGGCAAACGGTTTGTCGACACGCAGCTTTCGCCGGCGCAGTTCAGAGACGGCTGCAGAATCGTTGGCATCGCAGGCCAAATGAAAGCCCCCCAGCCCCTTGACAGCCACGATTCCACCCTCAGACAAGTGGCGGCGGGTGGCCTGAATGGCTGCTTCATGAGTGAATACGGTTTCGCCGGTGGTCGTTTCTAACCAGACGTGCGGCCCGCATCGCGGGCAGGCCACCGGTTGGGCGTGAAAGCGCCGGTCGAGCGGATCATGGTATTCGGCCGCGCAATCGTCGCATAAGGGGAAATCTGCCATCGTCGTCAGCGGCCGGTCGTAGGGAATATCACGGATAATGGTAAAGCGCGGCCCGCAGTTGGTGCAGTTAATGAACGGGTAGCGGAAGCGCCGGTTTGTCGGATCCAGTAACTCGCGCAGGCAATCGTCGCAGGTCGCCACGTCGGGTGATATGGGTTGAAAGGCCCCGGCTTCGGCGCGTGAGGGGCGAATTTCAAAGCGGCTAAATCCGTTTGTCGCTCGTTCGGCGACATGCAACGAGTCGATTCGCGCCAGCGGGGGCAATTCCGTTTGCAGCGCGGCCGTAAAGCCGGCCAGGGCTTCGGCCGTGCCGTCGACTTCTATTTCAACGCCGGAAGAAGTATTGCAGACCCAGCCGGATAGCGCCTGACGTTGCGCCAGGCTATAGACGAATGGCCGGAAGCCGACACCCTGCACCACGCCAGTGATATGGATATACGCCCCGCGCAGATCGGTCATGGCGTTGCCTGTTTCACCAGCCATTCAAGCCACTGGTCCAGACCTTCCCCGGTGCGGCACGAAAGCGTGAAGGTGACCAGGCCGGGGTTCAATGCCGCGACGCCTTGCTGGAAATAAGCCATGTCAAAATCAACATAGGGCAGCAGATCGATTTTGTTGATGACCAATGCGTCTACCCCGCGATAAGTACCGGGATATTTGTAAGGTTTGTCATCCCCTTCCGGGATCGAGGCGATGAGGATATTGCGGTGGGTGCCGAGGGCGAAGTTGGCCGGGCAAATGAGATTGCCGACGTTCTCGACAATCAGCAGGTCTATGGCGTTCAAATCGATTTCCTCGAGCGCGTCGCGGAGCATGACTGCATCCAGATGGCACTCGCCGCCGGTATTGATCTGCACGGCCGTCGCGCCGGCTGCGGCCGCGCGATCGGCGTCGATACTCGTGGCGATATCGCCGTCGATTACAGCGATGTGTAACTGCGAAGATAAAGCCTCGACCGTTTTCTCGACGAGGCTGGTCTTGCCGGCGCCAGGTGAAGCCAGGAAATTGACGCTGAATACCCCGGCTTCGTCGAGAAGGGCGCGGTTGCCGGCCGCTAACCGTTCGTTAGCGCCCATAATTCTTTCTACCACAGGAATCTGTTCAATCATGTTAGTTCCAGGACCGCTTCCGGAGCGTGAGTGATATCGACGGCCTCCAGATAAAATTCTTCACCGCTGATAATGGCAATATCGATACCGGCGCAAACCGGACACGGCAAGCCCTCTTGCGGAGTATAGGTATGCCCGCACGAGCGGCAAGACAATTGGGCAGGAATACGCCGGAAATGGAGTTGGGACCCGGCGGCGATAGTGCCTTCACTGACAATATCCCAATAAAATTGTACGGATTCATCGATAATTGAAGACAGCTCGCCAATAACCAGGTACAGGTTAGTGACGGCCTTGGCGCCGGCTTCCCGGGCATGGCGCGCCGCGATCTCCAGGATGTTTTCCGTAATCGATAATTCGTGCATCTCGGTTATTTCCGACAGATAGCCTGCATCTCGTATTGTCTAATAGGAGGTTACCACGTCATAGGGCGGGCGTTGAGTGACATTTGCCATAATAAGACCATGACACCTGTCACCACTTCAAGTTAAATTGGTCGAAAATGGGCGATCAAGGGCGGCGGCGCAGAACAACGACCGTAAAGTCGTCGATTTGAGGGACGCCGGTGGAGAATTTGTCTACCGATGTGATAATTGCGTCGAGCAAATCTTCGGCATGTTCCCATTTTTGTGCGTGCAGGATCGCCGTCAACCCTTCCTCATCGAGAAAATCGCCGGCCTGATTACGCGCCTCGGTGATGCCATCGGTAAAAAAAACAACGGAATCGCCAGGCTCCAGCATGGCCATTCGTTCTTCTGCGATGTAGCCATCGAATGCGCCGAGGACGATGCCACGGGATTCTAATTCACTGATTTGGCCGGTGGCGGCATGAATCCAGAAGGGTGGGTTATGCCCGGCGCTGGCAAATGTCAGGCAACCACTTTGCTTTTGGAGAACGGCATAAAATGCGCTGAGGAAAAGGGGAGTTGTCCGGTCCTGGCGAATAAACTGGTTGACCCGGTCGAGCGCTTGCGACGGGGACGGATTTTCCAGGGCGTGGGTATGGAAGAGGGTCCGGCTGACCGCCATATAGAGCGCCGCCGGAACTCCTTTGCCGGTTACATCAGCGACGACGATATGGACATGATCCGGGAAGGCGGGCGGAATAATGAAATCATACAGATCACCCCCTACCTGGCGTGCGGCTCGATAACCGGCGGCCAACTCATAACCGGGTATAACCGGACAACTGGTTGGCAAGAGACTTAACTGAATTCGCCGGCCGACGGCTAATTCTTCTTCCATCCGCTGTCGCCTGACTTCCTCCTCGATAAGCCGTCGCGTACGAACTGACATGATATTCATGATGCTGATGGCAAACTGAGGCGAATTGCGCAAGATATCCAGGAAGCGTTCCCGGTTAATGGGCACAATAGAGACATCTGTCCGGGCTGTGGCGGTCGCGCTGCGAGGCCGGTCATCGACCAGGGCCATCTCGCCCAGGATCATTCCCGGTGATAAGCGGTCGATTTGCCGGCCCTCCACGGTAACATCCAGTTCGCCCTCCAGCAAGACATACATCTCATCGCCTACTTGCCCCTCTCGAATAATGACAGAGCCCAGGGGCAAGTAAACCCGTTCATCCTCAGACGCAAACGCGGACAAATCAAGATTCGCAGGGGTTGCCTGGTTTATCGAAGATGAGCTGTCGGGCAATGTCATGGGGGATTAATTATCCGGTGCGTGGAGCGCGTTTCGCTTGATGAAGATGAGATCGTTCCCGCCTTGGGGCAACACCTGGTAGATCAATTCATCGCAAAGCTGGCGCATCATGTGAACGCCCAGGCCGCCTAACGGCCGTTCTTCGAGCGGTAGGGTAATGTCCGGCGACGGCACGGCAGTTGGGTCAAACAGCGGTGCGTGATCCATCAGATGAACGAATAAATCCTCCTCATCACAGATGACGCCGAGAATCACGATACCAGGAGTGCTCTGGTATCCATGCAGGATCACGTTGGTCACGGCCTCGTTAACGGCCAACACCAAATCACCCGCGTCGTCTTCGCTGCCTCCCAGGAGGGCGATAGCCTGTTCAAGGAAGGTGCGAATATCGTCCAGGTCTTTTATCAAGACCGGGTCGAAGCACAGCGTCAGTGATTTCATGCAAATGATGCGACGGCTGATTTTTCGCTGTCGTGAATGTCCAGGAACATATCATAGCCGGCCATGGAAAGGGCTTTCATCGCATTCTTGGATGGTTTAGCCAGCTTGAGATGGGGAGATTTATAGGTTCCGCGAGCGATGCCGCGCGCCGATGCTTCACTGTCCTCCGGGTCGGCGTTACGCAACAGCATGTAAATGGTGTGGATGGCGCGTAACCCGGCGCTGCTGATATAAGACACGTTGGTCAGATCGAGCACCATGTTTCGCGCGCCTTCTTCGAAGGCGTTTTTTGTCTGTGCTTCCAGGGGATTTTCAGAGGTCAAGTCACCCTTCAGATGAAAAACCGTGACCGGCGTCGGGCCGGCAATGTTGCTGACTAGTATTTCCATGGATAAGACCTCCAGTAAGGATATGGTTTGGACGCCCGCACGTCCATTCGAGTTCGCTGACGAAATCAGCGTGGTCAGTATAGTACCTAGTGGCAAGCCTAAGGTCAATATTCCGAGGTAGGCGATTTGATTAGTTATTGGGATGGGAGAGGGGCTGGGCCGTGATACGTGTCTGGGATTATTATTCGTTCACGCAGACGGCGGGACAGTTGGCAATTACACCGCGCGCAATCTCGCTATCGAGTTAAAAACCGGAGATTAACCCGGCTTTGGACGACCTTCGTACCGGTC
>JAWOHK010000156.1:0-9551 GCA_046485205.1 Chloroflexota bacterium
CTTGAACAGATCTCGCTCATAGGCCGCGGCCGCTTTTTGATGACTTCGTAAAGCGAATTCATCTTGAGCCTGGCGTGATACTTCATACTCTTCAGCCACACGTTCAGCCGTCAGCCCCATGCCCATGTAAACCTCAGGCATGTGCTCGACCATGTAGGGATTAGGATTCACACGAAAACCGGTCATCGGCACCAGGCTCATCGTCTCAGCGCCGCCCGCGATGATCACATCGGCCCCGTTCGCAATGATTCGCTCAGCCGCCATGGCGATCGTCTGCAAGCCGCTGGAGCAAAATCGATTGACCGTCTGTCCCGGTGTATCGACCGGTAAACCGGCGCGCAAGGCGATCGTCCGGCCCAAATTCAACCCCTGGGCACCTTCCGGCATAGCGCAACCGATAATGACATCGTCGATCTCGGCCGGGTCTAACCCCTGCGTCCGGCTCATGAGGTCCCGAATAACGGCCGCGGCCATTTCGTCCGACCGCCAGTTGCGAGTCGTGCCGCGTTTTGATTTACCGACGGCCGTTCGCGATCCGGCTACAATAACTGCTTCTCTCATTGTCATGCCTGAGACTCCTTCTAATTGCGTAACGGCTTGCCCGTTTGCAGCATGTGCATCATCCGCTCGCGCGTTTTCTCCTCTCCCAGTAAGGAAAGAAATGCCTCGCGTTCCAAATCCAGTATGTACCAGGGGTCAACCCAGGCCGGAGCGCTGAGATCGCCGCCGGTGAGAATGTACGCCAGCTTGCCGGCGATCAGCGCATCATGGTCGGAGGCATACTTGCCCCAATTCAGCGTCTTTACCCCCAGCTTAAGCGCATAGAGGGCATCTCGACCGGACGCATAAATTTTTTCGACTTCCGGCGGTCTGGCTCCGATCTCTACTAGCTGCAAAGCTCTCTGCTTGGCGACAGCCAGCCGATGATCACGGTTCATCACAATCAGATCATCCGGGGCAAGATAGCCGAGAGCCTTTGATTCCCAAGCGCTGGTACCGACTTTGGCGAGGGCGATTTGTTCGAAAGTTTCTTGCAAAATGGGCAAGACGTCGGCGTTGGCAGTACGCATCACCGGATTAACTTTTCGTCGCAGCATTTCCTTGCAGCCCCCACCGGCCGGAATCAAGCCAACGCCGAATTCCACCAGGCCCATGTAGGTTTCGTGGGCGGCTACCGCCTCCCACCCGGCCATTGCCATCTCTGCGCCGCCCCCCAACGCCATCTGATGCGGCGCGGTGATCACCGGTTTGGGCGCGTGGCGTAGGTTGAAGGTAGCGGTCTGCAATGATTTGATCATCGATTCCAAAGCCTCGAATTGGCCCTGGGCAGCGGCCACGCCGACGGCGAATAGATTGGCGCCAACGCAAAAGTTGTCTCCGTCGTTACCGATGACCATTGCATCGAAGTCGCTTTCCAGGCGAGCCAGCGCTTTATGGCTCAAATCGATGATGTCTTGATCGATGGCATTCATCTTGGCGTGGAATTCGAAAAGCATTACGCCGTCGCCCATATCGTGCAGGCTGGCGCTGCTGTTTTTCTCCACGACACTGTCATTCGCTTCAAGCCCGCTGATGGTGATGTTTTTGGGATCGGGTTCCAGCGCTCGATAGCTTCGGGACTCGATATCGTAGTATTTAGTCTGCCCGTTGCGCTGATAGAAGGAATGATGACCGCCAGCCAGCATCTCCTTCACCCATTCCGCGACTTCAAACCCTTCGGCTTCCATCTTTTCAACCGTTTCGGCCACACCGAGCATGTCCCACATTTCAAACGGTCCGGCTTCATGGCTGAAGCCCCACCGCATAGCGTCATCGACGTCCGATAAACGAAAAGCGATTTCCGGCATGACGTAGGCGGCATAGGCGAAACCAAAATAAAGAAGCTGGCGTGCATACTCAGCGGCCCGATCCTCATGGCGCAAGAATTTTTGCAACCGTTCGCCAAGGTCGTCGATATTGCGAACCGCGCCGATGGACTCAAATCGCACCTTGGGTGCGGGCTGATAATCCATTGAATCCGGATCCAAAGCCCAAAATTCACGCGTGCCGTTCACACGGGTTTGCTTGTAAAAGCCTTGCCCGGATTTATTGCCCAACCATTGATTGGCCAGCATCGCTTCCATGACCGCGGACGTTTTGGCGGGACGCAGCTGTTCGCGATAGGCATCATCCGGGACTGCATCATACAGATTATTGTTGACGTGAGCCATCACATCCAGGCCGACCAGATCAAGGAGGCGATAGGTGGCCGTCTTCGGCCGCCCGATGATGGGTCCGGTGATGGCGTCAACTTCGGGGATGGAATACCCTTGCTCCAACGCATACTCCAGCCCATAAGAAGAAGCAACCGCAAAGAATCGGTTGCCGATAAAGTTCGGTGTATCTTTACAGACCACCACGCCTTTGCCCAAAACCTCTGAACCAAAATATTTCATGAACCGGACGACATCTGGCGATGTATCATCCGTCGGGATGATCTCCAGCAAGTTCAAATAGCGCGGTGGATTGAAGAAGTGCGTCCCTAAAAAATGAGCGCGAAACTCCTCCGAGCGGCCGGCGGCAATCTGGTGAATCGGAATGCCCGATGTGTTGCTACTGACGATCGCCCCAGGCTTGCGGATTTTCTCAAGGCGCTCCATGAGGGCTTGTTTCGGCTCAAGCTGTTCAATGATCACCTCGATTATCCAGTCGCAATCAGACAGTTTTTCGAAGTCATCTTCAAGATTGCCAAGGGTGATCAGTTCACCGCGATCCAGCCTGGCCAGGTTCGCCGGACGGGACTTGCTCATCCGGTCATAGAGAGTTTGGACGATCCGGTTGCGGGCGCCTGGGTCTTGTTTTTCCGTATCGGTTAAATCGGGCGGCACAATATCGAGCAATACTACGGGGATGCTGATATTTGCCAGATGGGCGGCGATGCCACCACCCATGGTTCCCGCGCCGACAATGCCCACCCTGTTGATTCGATAGCTCATGTTTGCGCTCCTGTCTACCACAAATCGCAGATTATTCTGGGATTCACCCACAGGGCAATCTGCGGAATACGAGTGGTTCTAGATGAACCCTCCAAATACCGGCAGTTTATCCGGTTATTTCAACTCTCGACGAGAGTATCCGAGAATACTACGAGCAACAATTAATTGATTGATCTGCTTGGTACCTTCATAGATATCATTGATTTTGGCGTCTCGCATCCATTTTTCCGCCAGCCATTCACGTGAATAGCCCTTTGGACCCAAGAGCTCAACTGACTTTTGGGTGATCCAGGTGACTGCATCACCGGCGCGATATTTACACATACTGGCCTCAAGGCGGTTACTCTCGCCGTGGGCCATTTGAGCGGTTGCCCGAAGGGTCAGTAACCACGCGCCTTTATATCGCGCTTCCATCTCGATCACATCGCGTTCGACAGCCGTCAACTCATGCAAAGGCTTGGTGTAATCAATGACAATGCCCTCTTCAGCCAGTTTTTCTTTCGTAAACTCCAGCGCGGCCCGGGCGATGCCGATCGCGCTGGCCGCCACGGCCGGCCGAGAGGCGTCGAAGGTCTTCATCGCGCCGACGAAACCTTTTCGACTTTCAACTTTTTGCACTTCGGGATCGCCCAGAACATTATCGTATGGAATACGGGCATTGTCGAAATGCAAAGCAACCGTGTCACTGGCTCGAATACCGAGTTTGTGTTCTTGTTTGGCGATCGTAACGCCTGGGGTGTCGGCCTCGACGACGAATGACTTGATGCCGGCCCGACCGGCTTTTGGATCGACAGTCGCCCATACCACACACAGGCCGTCGGACTCCTTCAAAGCCAGCGCGCCATTGGTGATAAATATCTTCTCACCGTTCAGGATCCATTCCTTAGTCTCCGGATCGAGAACCGCGGTTGTCCGCATGGCACTATTGTCCGATCCAGCGCCGGGCTCTGTGATGGCCATTGCGCCCCATTTGGGGCTACCTTCAGTAAACTTCTTTAGAAATCTAATACGTTGCTCCGGAGTACCGGCCGAATCGACCGCCGCGCCACCGAGCATGGGATGCGGCAGGCACAAATATTGCCCGGCATCGCCCCAGCTCAGTTGCTCGATCATCATGATAAAAGCCAACATGCCGTAATCCGGACCTTCGCGCTCGGGTTTGGCACTGCTGTTGGCGCCGTTGCTCCCATTCGATTGTTCCATCAACGGCTTGAGCGAACGCTTGACCATCTCCTGTGTAAAAGGCCAGGTCATTTGAACAAAAGCTTGAGGGCGCTCGTGCTCATGTTCATCCAGTTCACGAGAATAGGGGCGCATGGCCTGTTCGGCGACCATCCGAATCAACTGGAGTTGATTTGTGACGAAAGGGGGTATCTCAAAACTAATCATTGAATCATTACTCCTCAATCAGCGAATCGTCTTTAACGATTAGACGATGGCCAATCCCTCAAAACTGGTGAATCCGCGCGCGTTACGCAACCATAACTCGACCGGATATTCCCGTATGTAGCCATAACCACCCAGGATTTGTAAGGCCCTGTCGGCTACCTGGACAACCATACGGTCGGCCTGTTGCTTCATGATCGTAGCCTCGGCCGTCGCATTTTTGTCATGGTCGAGCAACCAGGCTGCCTCCCAAACTAAAAGCCGAACTTCATCGATTTCGGTTGCCATATCGGCCAGCATGAAGGCGATCGATTGGCGATGCGCGATTGGCTCGCCGAATTGCACGCGCTGTTTGGCGTAATCTCGCGCATACTCAAATCCGGCCCTAGCAACGCCAACCGCCGCTGCAGCTAGAGCTACCCGGCTATGATTAAGAATGAGACTGAAATCGATTCCATTCAAGCCCCCGAGGCGGTTCTCGACCGGTATGTGACATGCTTCCATCGTGATCACATTAGTTGGCAGGGCATTGATCCCCATTAGCTTGATCCGGTTGCTAACCACAAGACCGGGCGTGTGGGTCGGAACGAGAAATGCCTGGGTTGCTCCCGCTTCCTGAGCATATACCAGAATCATTTCAGCTTCATCGGCCAAAGGCACAACGGTTTTGGTTCCATTCAGAATATATTCGTCACCCTCAAGTTGGGCCGTTGTGTCCAGGCGATAGGGGTTGAATCGCACAACCGGTTCGGTGAGTGCGGCCGTCATCTGGGGAGGTGATTCGCCGCTGAATTCCGGCAGGTACTTGTCTTTTTGGGGCGTGGTCCCGCAGAGCAGGATTGGAATCGCAACCAAGTTGGGCGTCATAATAGCCAGGGTGATGGCCAGATCCCCGTAAGCAAACTCCTCTATCGCCAAAACGCTGGTGACAGCCGAATACTCGCCAAAGCCACCATACGCCTCGGGAATGGCTGTGGGCAAAAGGCCGATCTCCCAACCGGCCTGAAGGACGTTATCCGGGATCTTACCTTCCTCTTCGGCATCTCGATACACCTTGCGAACACGTTCGCGAGCATAGCGGGCGATGGTATCGGTGAGCATCTTTTGTTCTTCATCGAGACGAAAATCTAGCATGATGGGTTGCCTCCAATTACAGGTGAGTGCGATCACTCAACTGTGTGATTATCTTGTCTTTGGTTTACCGGGGAAGCCTTTCTTCTAACAATCCCGTCGGTCAATCGTGCCACGCGAGCCAGCGCCCGAACATCATGAACCCGAATGATGTCGGCTCCCCGATCGATGCCGATGGCCACAGCCGCAGCTGTTCCTTCCATGCGTTCCCCCGGCGGAAGGTCAAGCGTGAACCCGATGAAGGATTTACGCGATGGTCCAATCAGAATGGGCCTACCCAGGCTCTTCAACTCACCCAATCGATCGATTAGCTCCAGATTTTGATCGACCGTCTTGCCGAATCCAATACCCGGATCGATGATGATTTGCTCCTGGGCCACGCCTGCATTCAACGCCATTTCGACTTGTTCTTCTAATTCGCGGTGAATATCCCTCACCAGGTCATCATACTGAACTCCAATGTAACGGCCGCCAAGGCGTCGTTCCTGGGCAACATCTTTTGGTTTGCTTCGATTGTGCATGACGATCACCGGACAGTCGGCCGCGGCCACCACTCCGGCCATGCCGGGGTCCATACGTAACCCCCAGACATCGTTCACCCAGTCCGCCCCAGCCCTCAATGCCGCCTCGGCCACGCTGGCCCGGTAGGTATCGATCGAGATCGTGACATCAGGATTAGCTTCACGAATAGCCCGTATGGCGGGAATAGCCCGTGCCATCTCTTCGTCAGCGGTGACAGGTACACTCCCCGGACGCGTACTTTCGCCCCCAATGTCTAGGACATCCGCCCCATCGGATACAAACTGCTGAGCCTGTTTTACCGCGCGTGGAATAAAATCATCATCCAGAACGCCATCACCGGAAAAGCTATCCGGCGTGGCATTAATGATGCCCATTATGTAGGTGCGTTGTCCCCAGGTAAATGACACTAAACTTCACCTAGCACTCAATCGTTAAAACGAAGTTTCCCCGGTTTCTTGCTTTTGCTCGGGGCTGTTTTGCGGAAACGGCATCTCGAATAACTGGTCAACCTCTTCTGACCCAATCCGATCGAGCATCTCCTGCACCGTTTCACCGATCTGAGGGTGCCGGAAATCAGGAATAATAGTTGCCAGGGGAGCCAGGACAAAGGCTCGCTCGGCGATATGCGGATGCGGGATGATCAACTCCTCATCGGCTATAACGAGAGAATCATAGAACAGGATATCAATATCGATCAGACGAGGCCCCCACTTTTCCGAGGGCAACCGGCCCATTTTTTGCTCGATTCGTTTAATGAAATGGAGAGTTTTAAGGGGTGATAGGGATGTGGTTGCCTCGATGCAAATATTAAGAAATTTAGGCTGATCCGCCATACCCCAGGGTCTTGTTGAGAAGACGGGGGAAACCGCCGTGATGTCGACCTGTTCTTGTAATTCAGCCAATGCTCGACGCAAATTTGCGTAGCGATCATTGAGATTAGATCCAAGACCCAGATATATCAGGCTCATGACAAAGCAGTTTCCTCTATGTGATAAGTTTCAAGTTGTTCAGGACACATAATATGACGCAGTGCATTATTAATATTTATAACACGGTGCGTCATAAGTGTCAACGGGGAATTAGAGCCAGGTGACTTTAATTAGTAACAAGCATAGCTATCGCTTTGCTTCAGCGATAGAATTAACGGCGTGCGAGTAACGATTATTTTCGTTTTAGCTTTTCTTTTTGTATGGTTGATGAACGCGCCAGCCGGCGCCACACAAGATCAATCTGAGGCGGCCGCGCATCTGGTCCAACCGGGCGACACCTGGACAGCGTTGGCCTTCAGCTATGGGGTGGATAGAGAAACGCTTCAGACACAATCAGCTTTCATGAATCGTGCCCGGGAACCGGTAATCGGTCGCGCCATTACCCTCCCGCCGGGAGCAACTCTCCAACCCGGGCGACTGATCCGGGTGCATCAGGGCGGATTGTTAAATACCTCGGTCATTGAGAAACAGGCGCCTTGGAAACTGGCCGTCACGAATCAAATCGAGAACCCCTTCCGGCCGCCCTTGTATCAACCGATCCTCATTTCAGATGATGATTCCTATCCAATCGATCTCCCTTCCGGCTTCACTTCTCTGGAGCTTTCGCATACTTCGCCGGTGGCGGGGCAGGCTCTGGGAATCCGAAGTCAGATCGCCTCGACAAGCGGAACAATTTCAGCCGATCTGGATGGGTTACCTATGGTTATCACTACCGATGGCGATCAACTGGTTGGCCTGGTGGGGACGGGGGCTTTTTTTAATCGAGCACAACCAGAATTAACGATTCAGGTTGGCGGTGAACCGGCGTGGACCCAGCCGTGGCAATTCACTGGCAAGGAGTGGGGTTTTCAATCGTTGACTCTTACCGGTGAAGCGGCCAACATCGACCAGCAAGCGCGGAATGAAGAACGAGAACGACTCCGAGCTATCTGGCTGACCGTTAACCCGGATATTCTGTGGGAGGAGCCTTTCCAGTTGCCAATCGAAGATTTTCTCGAAATGTCGGCCACGTATGGCAGCCGGCGCTCCTACAACGGCGGGCCATTTGCCACGTATCATGAAGGAGTTGATTTCAGTGCCTATGCCGGAACGCCGGTATTCGCACCAGCCAGCGGAATTGTCGCCCTGGCTGAACCGCTCTACGTTCGCGGCGGAGCGGTGATCCTCGATCACGGACTGGGAATATATACCGGTTACTATCACCTATCCGAAATCAACGTGACCGCCGGCCAGGCGGTTCAAACCGGTGAATTATTGGGGGGCGTCGGCACCACCGGTCTATCGACCGGCAATCATCTCCATTGGGACTTGCTTGTCAATGGTGTTTGGGTCGACGCTATGGATTGGTTGGATCGTGATATGGCTTGTTGGATCAAGGTCGGGCTTGATCTGGAATGTTCCGAACAGCCCTCACCAAGCCAATAAGGATTATTCGTCCAGTTCCTCTGTTCCAAAGTCGAATAGGTCGCCGATCGATCGGCGATAATAATTTTGCCGGATCGCCCCGGAAAATACAGGGCCGGTTGAGAGGACAACAAGTTTAGACGGGCGCTCTTCAACCGGCTGGGGAACTGTATCGGTCGTGACGATGGCCTTGATCTCCGGAATGGCCACAAGACGATCCAGTGCGTTTCGCAAGAACAAGCCATGGGTGCAAATAACATAGATCTCCTCAAGGCCATGTTCGCGTAAGTGGCGGCAAAGTTCTACAATGGTCCCCCCGGTAGCAATTTCATCATCATGGATCAGCGCGCGGCGGAATCCGGCCACCTGCCGGCCGATTAGCCCACCGATCTGCACCTGGGTATCGCTGACTCTTGTCTTGTTGGCGGCGGCAACTTTAAGCCCTAGCATTTCGGCAAATCGGGTTGCCGGCTTGGCGCTCCCGACATCCGGAGCAACGACTACAGTGTCTTCCTGACTGAACTGGCGCGGCAGAAAATACTCGGCGAATAAGCCACGGGCCGTCAATGGATCCGCCGGCACGCTAAAGAAACCATGCACCTGCGGAGAGTGTAAGGACATGGTCATGATATGCGTAGCGCCCGATGCCCCCAACAGATCAGCCACCAGCCGGGCGGTAATCGAGATACGCGGCGCGTCTTTTTTGTCTGATCGAGCATAGGAAAAGTAGGGAATCACAGCATGAATTTCCCGGGCAGCGGCTCCCTTGGCAATGTCCAGCATCATTAGCAGTTCCATGAGATGGTCGCTGACTGGTGGGACAAGCGATTGCACAATAAAAACTACCCTGCCCCGCACTGAAGCCCCCAGTTGAACAAACAGGTTGTCATTGCTAAAGCGAGAATAGTGGGTTTCTTCCAGACGAATTCCCAAACAATCGGCAATCGAGCCGGCTAGGGCGACATTGGATCGCCCGCTAAATAAACGGACATCATTTTGAGTCAGGGGTAAGTCTTCGATACTCATTCGTGGCCTCTCCTCCAATGCCTTTAATCGTTTCTTTCGATCTGACAAGCAGTCCATCCATTCAACCACGGCATTATCACCTGAATAACGATAGGTTTCAACTGATTGACCGGCGTTC
>JAWOHK010000337.1:0-22752 GCA_046485205.1 Chloroflexota bacterium
TTTGGGAGTTCTCCCGGCAATCGATTCCCAGGGTGAACGGATCACTTATTTCATATGGGTGATTACGGATAGTGGTTTCAGCCAAACAAATCACTATACATTGCGGATTGATACCAGCGCTCCCTAGCGGTGTATGAGGTTTGCAAAAATGGCCTTTGACAACCAGCGGCCGGATCGCGGCTGCTTGCTACTAATTTCAACCGGCCTTTGGCAATGCCGGGATGGCTGCCATCAAGATTAAAGGAAGTTCGTCCCTTGAGACATTCGAAGCTAACATTCATCATGCTCATATCATTCATTTCGCTCTCGGTGTTTATTGGCACCATGGGCCATGGGTCCACGCGCGCGGCTCAAGATCGATCAACGGCGGCCGTTAGTACCGGACCCCAGATCGCCGCGAGCTTCAAACCTAATCAGATCACGGTTAACGCCGGCGAAAGTGCTACCTTCACGATAGAGATTGTCAATGTCGGGCCGGTCGCTCTCAATACCGTCACAGTGACCGGTTCGCCGGTAGCTTCGTGCAATCGAGACGATCTAGGGCCGATGACTCCTGGTCAAGTCAAGGAATATACCTGCCAGCGTGACAATGTTACCGAAAATTTCCTCAACGAGATCGCCGTCACCGGTATATCAGCGGATGAGGTGGCAACGGTTCGGCGTGTAGGGGCGTTTGTCAAGGTCAGAAAAACCGTTCTGGCTGTTGAAAAGCGGCCGATTATCCAGACGGTTAATCGGGGTGCGACCGCACGCTTCACCATCGTTCTCTTTAATCTCAGTTCTGACATCGTTCTGACTAATGTCAAGGTCGATGATTCGGTGGCCAATGACTGCGATTTCGATCCAACCATTCCCCTCAATCTGGCACCCGGCGAATCAACGGATTATCTCTGTTCGTTACCAAACGTGCAGGTTCCGCGGACTACGATTGCCACGGCGCAGGGGACAAATCCCCAAAACAATCAGGTGTATACCGATTCTTTTGCTACCTGGGTCGAGGTGTTGGGGATCTCCGCCTCACTGTCGCCACAACCGGCCACCGTAGCGGAGCCTGGTGGGCTGGTGACCTATATGGTAACGGTAACCAACCCTGGAAGTTTCCCCGTCACCTTATCCGAATTGTCAACTGACAAGTACGGAAACATTCTGGATCCGGTCAATAATCAGGTCGCGGCGGGCAATAATACTTGCTTGCCGCAGACAGGTTTGCCGACCATCCAACCCTTTGGCGGGACATTTAGCTGTTCCTTTGGGGCTGCGGCCTCCGGCCAGCCTTCCAACTACGTCGTCGTGTTATCTGCCAGAGCTAAGAATCTAGCCAATACGGAAGTGTCTGCCACTGCCTCGGCGACAGTCGTTATCACAGACGTCCCGGCCTCAATTGCGCTAACCGTCAGCGCTGATCCGCCATTTATAAGTCCACCGGGACGTAATGTGAGCTTCACTGTTCGCATAGACAATACCAGCGAGGCTGATACAGTTTCAATCACCGAACTGACGGATTCGGTATCCGGTAATTTGAATAACCGGGGATCGTGTGAACTTCCCCAATCCATTCCGCCGGGTGAATCATACCAGTGTGCTTACACGGCTAATGTTCAGGGCCAGGCGGGTGAGGAAAAAACGCGCACGATTACGGCTAGCGGCGTCGATGATGACATACCCCCTGGATCCGTCAGTGACAGTAAGGATGTAACCGTTGGCATAACCGAGCAAGTAACCCGGAATATCTATATGCCGTCTGTCGCCAATGACGTAGTCGGGATTCGTTGTAACGATCCCTATCCGTTACAACTCAACCAATCATATCAATTCTTGCCTCCCTTACCATGGTCTCCGCCGCAAAATCAAGGTTCATTCTTCAGGTTTACTCTAAATCAAAGCCGAAACGTTCGAATCGACCTGTCAAACTTTATCCCTCGAGAAGGGCAATTAGTCGTCTGGTCAAATGGTTGTGTTTCTCTCATTCGCAACACCAATACAGCGCTCAACAGGGTGTTGGATTTGGGTGTGCAAAATGGAGGAACTTATATTATCCAGTTGATCAACGACGGCCCGAAAAACACTAAAGATCCTTATGGGCTGATCGTGCGAACTAATTGACACCTTACCTTAAGCTTGACCTTCATGTTGGCCCACTAAAATTTAGAAAGAACTACGGACCACCGGCCTATCGGTTTGTTCGGGAGCAAGAAAATCCGGAACTGCAGGCGATTAACAATCCGAAATACGGTTATGGTTCCCCATTTAGATGGTAATTACGAGTTTACTGGAAACCCTTGTAGACCAATATAAGGTCGAACAACACGTCCGTGAAAAGCAATACACTGACGTTTATCAGGCTTATGATGTGGATGATAATCATATGGTGTGGCTTGATATTGTTCGTGAGGGGTATGCCGGCAACGCGGATTTCACCAATCGTTTCACCAATCGGGCCAAAGCAATCGCCCAAGTCAGGCATCCCAATATAGCCCGCGTTTACCATGTGGGGAAAACGCCTGACGGCGCACCTTACGCAGCCCAAGCCCACGTCGATGGAATTTCGCTGGCCCAGCGGCTGGACCAATTAACCCAGCGAAACAACCCCGTCAACAGCATCTATGCCCTCAAACTGGTTCGCCAGCTGGCGGATGCATTGTTATTGGGCGAAAGACTTGAACTCTTTCACTACGATCTTCAGCCGGACAATATTTATCTCAAGAACGTTGCACTCCCCACTGATGATACGGTGATGCTGATCGATTTGTTTATCCCTTCTGACCGGAAGACAGCGCGTTTGAATGGAAAAGCCTCAAATGGGTCGGCGTATCAGTCGCCTGAACAACGAGCAGGTCGGGAACTCACCAGCAGTGGCCATATCTATTCGCTGGGGGTATTGCTCTTTCGGCTTTTGGCCGGAAGCCTGCCGTCGAGCTCGGTTACATTAGGGGATACCCTTATGCAACAGTTCTTTAGATCGCCAACTTCTTTGGCACGTGCGAGGCCCGGTCTTTCTGCGGAGACTTACCGGTTAGTGGATCGATGCTTGCGGCGCGATGCCGGGCAACGATTCAGCGAAATGGAAGACCTGATGGCAGCCCTGGACAGCGCGCTGCAAGCCGAGGAGCGCCTGGTTGGGTCGATGGCTGACGGATCTGCCAAACCGGGCAGCAGAACCTGGCGTTTTTTGTTACCTTTTCTTCTAATCGTTCTCTTCCTGGTTGTGGGGGCTTTTACAATACAACAACTCGACGCCTGGCCTGTCTTCACTAATGGTGCGGCAAATGGAGTAGCACCATTGCCCACAAATAACCTGGGTGCAGTCCCTGGTATAGTCTCTGGTGGGGTGCCGGTCAATTCCCCAACCCCTGATGACGCCTATCCTGAACCGGGCGTAGATTCATCAACAGGGGTTATCATCCTGGTAACTGAAACATCGACCGTGACTCCGCAACCAACCGATCTCCCGCCTAGTGTCATTACAGAACCATCAACTACTGCGAGTAACACGCCGACCGGGACACCATCGCCGACCGAAACCTCCAGTCCAACCCAAGTTCCGGAACCGGTAGCCCGGGTAGCCTTCAACCTGGTCAACCTGCGTCAAGGACCCGGCGTCGCCTTTCCGCCCGTACAAGCCCTCTCTCGAGGGCAAGAATTAATTATTGTTGCGCGAACTAACGATACTGAGAATATCTGGTTGCTTGTAGATACCGAAGACGGGCGCAGAGGGTGGGTTTCGTCGACAGTGGTTGATATCGAGAACGAAACGATTTTATTGGACATTCCGTTAGCAGCGACCTATCCGCCGCCACCGACGGCGACAAGCACCGCAACAACGACCCCTACGGCTACACCTGTGGTATTGACAGCCACACCCACCTTACCATCTGTTGACGATAGTGTTACCGAACCAACCAGTCAGCCACCGCAACCGCCCGCCGACCCGACACTCACGCCGCCGCCGTTGCCCTGAGTGGTGCGCGCGAAAATTTATGTACCACTCTAGCGGCAAAAAATACGCGCCGGCGATTATTGGCAGGAAAAAGTAATGGAGCGAACCAACCAACTTAAGAGAAACAACCGAAACTTTCGGTTATCAATCATCTTCTCGGCTCTCCTCTTGCCTGTATTGCTCACAATTTGGAACGGGAACCTGAACCCGGGCCTCGGTTACCTGTCTGTTCGTGCGGCCACCGACAATACCGCGCCTGTCTTGCAAGTAAATATGCCGCTGCGGATGAATGATGTGCCGGAAGATTCGCTGAACCCGCCGGGCAATACAGTGGCGCAGATCCTAGCGAGCGGGGGCGAGAACGTCATCACGGATGTCGATGAAGATGACAAAGAAGGGGTCGCAGTCGTGACCGTTAATGATACGAACGGCCAATGGCAGTTCAGTCTAAATCCATCACCAAGCGAGGCATTTGACTGGCAATCTTTCGGCGAGGTTAGCAGTGCGGAATCAGTTCTACTGCGCGATGTGGATTGGGTCCGATTTGTGCCGGCGCCGAATTTCTTTGGTCTTGCCGGGTCGTTCATCTTTCGAGCCTGGGATCAGACTACCGGCACACCCGGCCAGCGAGAAGTAGACACAACGGTGTCTGGTGGTAGCACGGCTTTCAGCGTCAACACGGCCCCGGCATCGATCACCGTTACCATGGTCAATGATGTACCGGTATTGGATGGTTTGCCTATGGAGCCGCTACTCTATGTTGAAGGTAGTGATCCCCTGGTCCTGTCGGGTAATACGTTTACGATTACCGACAACGATAGCCAAAACCTCGTATCGGCCCGAGTCGAATTGACCAACCCGCTTGACGGCAATGCCGAACAGTTGACCGTTTCGGTGGATGAATCAGGACTCACGGCCTCGTTCCAGGACGGCATTCTGAATCTGGTCGGTCTCGCTCCGCCGGCGGTTTACCAGGAAGTCATGCGGACGATCCTCTATTCCAATAGTTCACGTGACCCAAACCCGACCGATCGAAATTTTGTTGTCACGGTTTCTGATAGTGGTGGCTCAAGCCTGCCTGGCTTCATCACGGTGGAGATCCAGCCGGTCAATAACCCGCCGGAACTGGATCTCGATGGAAGCGGGGGAACTGGAAATTTCCAAACTATCTATTTCATCAACCGGGGCCCATCGCTGGTTGTCGGTCCCAACCTTCTACTTTCAGATCCTGATAGCACAACGATCAAGTCGGCGACGATCCGGATCGTCAATATCAGGAATCAGCAGGCTGAAATCCTGAACGCGCGGTTACAGGGGAGTCTAAACATCGTCCGCAATTATGATATTGATACCGGTGTATTGACACTGACCGGTGTGGACAGCATCGCCAACTACCAGCGAGTTTTGCGCACCGTGACTTACAACAATACCTTACCGCAACCAAACACTGAGAACCGATTCATCGAATTTACAGTCGATGATGGCTTAGAGGTCAGTGAAGTGCGCACTACTACCGTCTCCTTTGCGGAAGCGCCCCCGGTATATTTTTTCATGCCTATCATTGGTCGTCGTGGCGAAGAACCGAACAATACGTGCAGTGGTGCCCTGGGTTTGCAGACCAACCGAACCGAATCATTTCATGCCAATGACCGGGACGATTGGTTTTATTTCAATCTGACCCAAGCGGCCGATGTCACTGTTGAACTGCGCGATTTTAGTCCAGCCAGAGGCCAAATAGTGGTGGCCTCAGGGCAGAATTGCAATAGCCTTCAATTAGTTGGCCATAACGGCAATGGCCAGCCGAATAAAGATGTTTCTCTGGGACGACGGCAGCCAGGTCGGTATTTTATCTGGATAATTAACGACGGAGTTTTTGACCGCACCAATCCCTATACGCTGCTGGTTCGTGAGGGTGCGTTCAAATTTGGTGTAAACAGGGGAAGGGACGAGAATCGGGGGATGGACAAAGAAGCGATCCCCAAGCAGGAACAGACCGACGAGATCGAACAAAGATTGAGGCAATGGCAACAAGCGCATCCGCAATCGACCCTAACGGAGATCGAGGAGTCGGTCGAAGCAGAACTGGCCGTCGTGCGCAAGCGGCTGGTCGAGAAAATGGTGGAGGAACGAGAGCGAGCCGGCCAGGAGAGGCCGGATTGTCCCGAATGCGGGGCGAGAATGGTCCAGAACGGGCGACGACAACGCCGGCTAAAAGGCAAAGAAGGGCAAGTCATCGAGCTTGACCGGCAGCAGTGGCGTTGCCTGACGTGCGGGGCAACGCTTTTTCCCCCTGGATAGAGCATTAGGACTGCTCCATGGCGCGTACACACCGCAAGTCCAAGAGGCAATGACGCGCTTGAGCAGCCGGATGAGTTATCGCGAGGCGCAAGAAGAACTGGAACTGATGTGGAAGGTGTCGGCCAGCAAAGGGGGGATGCGAAACGTGACCCTGCGCCACGGACGAGTAGCCGACATCCTAATCGGTGAGAAAGTGAACCACTTGGAAGCGACGGCCCCCACGCCGACAGCCGAGCCGGAGCAGTTGGTCATGTGTACGGACGGGGCGATGGTCCAGTTGACTAGTGGAGAATGGCGGGAGGTGAAAACGGTGACCTTCGGCGAGTTTCACTCCCATTGGGACGCCAAACAGCGGCAAGTGGTGACCCAAACAGAGCAAATCAGCTATTTTTCGCGGGCCGAGAGTGCGGAGGCGTTCAATCGCTCAGCCCTGGTGGAATGGCACCGTCGCGGCGGGGAGAATGCCCATACGGTCGTTGCCGTTCAGGACGGAGCGCTGTGGATTCAATCCTTCATCGATTATCATTGCCCGCAAGCGGTGCGGGTGATTGATTTTGCCCATGCTCTGGAGTATGTGGCGACGGTCGGGCGGGTTATTTATGGGGCAGAAACCACTGCTTTTCAGCAGTGGTTTGCACGAATGTCCAAGCAGCTGGGCCGTCACCCCCCGCAACGCACACTTAATGAGTTGCAACTTTTGCAACGTCAACATCCTGACCACCCGCAGGCAGGGGAAATTGAAGCGGCCATTCGCTATCTGGCCAAACGCCTGCCGATGATTGACTATCCCCACTTTCGCCGCCGGCAAATCCCGATTGGCTCAGGCATTGTCGAAAGCGGCCATAAAGTGGTGATGCAGCAACGGATGAAACAGGCCGGCATGCGCTGGGCGGAAGAGAACCTGAATCCCATGCTGGCGCTGCGGGTGGCTTTGTGTAACCAGACTTGGAACCTGACTTGGCGTGAGATTGAAGCGCGTGTATGCCGCCAAAGGTATCCCCTCAAGCAGCCTATCGCTCCACCGGTGACGGACTCCCGCCTGGTCACCGAGGCTGATTGTCAACGCCTGAATGCCTTGGCCGCCAGGATTGGCCGTAAGAAGAGACAGCCTTGGCGCAATAACCGTTGGATCTTCCCCTATCGACCGAACTCTTTACACCAAAACTAATCGCACCCGGTTCGTGCGACACCTTGACACATTCGCCCGCATGTTCTATAATTTCGCATATTAATCGCGATTTAATAGCTACCGCTTGCGCGAATGGGTGCAGGCAAGGATGGAGTGAATGATGGACAACACCGGACAGCGCGAATTGTTTGCTGAGCCGCCTCTTGAGACCGGCGAGGAACGGCGGACACCGCCGCTTACCCCCGATGCTTCGCTTCAGGCCGCACTAGGAACCTTCGAGAAGCATATGCAAGACGAGGGATTTTCGATTAACACGGTAAAGGCCTTCGCCAGCGATATTCGACTCCTGGGACGCTATATGGGTATTGGTACGCCCATCGGCGAGATCGGCACCAAGAATCTCAATGATTTCATGAACTGGCTTCTGCACGAGCGAGGCGTGCCGTGTAGCCCAAAATCCTACGCACGCCGTGTGACGACACTCAAAGTCTTCTTCGGGTGGTTGTCTGACAGTGGTGTGCTGCCCCAAGACCCGTCCGCGGCCGTGATCCAGCAAAGTGTTAGCAGCCCGCTACCGGAAGTTCCGCGCGAGACCGACCTCGATAAAGCCCTGGCCGTGACAGAGGCCTGGCGGGAAGGCGATGGCCATCACAAACCTGATGCTCGCCCCCATCTCTTACTGAATCTACTGCTCCAAACAGCTGTCAAAAAAGGAGAGGCATTGGCGATTGTGCCTAACCATATAGACGCGACTGATGAAGCCCAACCGGTCCTCTACGTGCGTTATGCCAACCCGCGCCTTCGCTATAAAGAACGCAAGGTGCCGCTGGAACCTGCCTGGCTCGAGATTCTGGACGAATACATCCGGCAATACCAACCGGACGATACCTTGTTTACCTGCACGGCCCGCAACCTGGAATATATCCTCCATGATATCGCTGAAGCGGCCGACATCGCGCCTGGCTTACTATCATTTGAGAATCTTCGCTGGGCATCGGCATTGCGAGATTGGCGAGAAAATTTAGAGCAGGACGACATCCGCCAAAAGCTGGGTCTGTCCAAGATCGCGTGGCGGGAGACCAAGACCAAGCTACGTCGGTTGGCCGAACAGCAACAGATGGAAATGGAAGCGGTATAGTCGATCAAGCCGGGTGGCTTGGCAGCAAAAGCGAGAAGTTGTTCCCCTGAGGATAGCTTATTGATCGTCCAACTTGAATAATTGTTCGCCAGGTTGGCTGACTTCGAAAGAAATGGTCCGGCGATCGACTTCAATTTTTCCCCGATCCGGCCACGAATAGTAAAGCACGGCCGTTAACTCATACGGGTTAACCGTTTCCAGGTCACGCAGGTGCATGGTCAAATTGAAGTTGGGTGTCAATGTTTCAATAACGTTCAGTGATCCGGCCGGCGCGCCTTCACCGTTGATGATGGTGACCTCCAGCGACGGCCGTTCAACAAAAGGTGTCAGTTCCGCACCAAAAGCCATTCGTCTCAAGTCGGGGTACAGATACAAACCGATCTGTCGAATGCGCACCTCCTCACGAGGGCGAGGTGATTCCAACGGATCGTCAAAGAATTTAATGTCCATAAGTTACTCCCTTCAGATCACTGCCGCAGATTGAGATGAGGCGGGTATAGCTTTGCGGGCGAATAACCGCAACTTTTCTAATACCTGTACCAGCTCAACCTGCCATTCATGTGTGCCCCGTTCCTTCTTCAACCAAACGGCACTCTTGCTGACCCGCACCGATTCGCCCAGATATCGCTGCAGGTGATGGCGATCCAACCCCTCCAGCTCGGCGATACGAATGCGAATCTGTCCGGCCTCGGTCACGATGCCCGTAACTCCGGCCGTGCCCGCTGCCATCTGGGCTAAGGCCTTGATGCGTAACTGGTAGAGCAGGTTATGGACCGGATCGGGAATAGGCCCGAAGCGGTCGGCCAGTTCGGTCGCCATCTCGTCAATCTCTGCCAATGTATCCAGGGTCGCCATTCGCCGATAGAGTCGCAGGCGCAGTTGGGTGTCAGGCACGTAATCGGTGGGGATATAGGTGGCCAGCGGCAGATCAATGAGTACGCTATCCGGCATTTCAGTCGGTAATGTCTCCCCTCGCAATTCGGCTTTGCGCCTTTTAACAGCTTTGGTCAACAGACGGGTGTACATGTCAAAACCCACTGCAGCGATATGACCGCTTTGCTCGGCCCCCAAGAAATCACCGGCACCTCGAATTTCCATATCGCGCACAGCAATGTTGTATCCGGAGCCGAGCTGGGTGTGTTCGCCGATTGTTTCCAGGCGCGCCTGAGCGTCAGAAGTCAACGCTCGCCAGGGGGCATGGAAAAAGTAAGCGTAGGCGCGGCGTGTGGCCCGGCCGACACGGCCGCGAAGCTGGTAAAGCTGTGAAAGCCCAAATTGCTCGGCCCGGTCAACGATGAGTGTATTAGCGTTGGGGAAGTCTAAACCGCTCTCGATGATGGTCGTGCTGAGGAGGATGTCTATCTGTCCTTCAGCAAAATCCATCATGATCTTTTCCAACTGACGCTCGCTCATCTGGCCGTGGGCGACGACGATGCGCGCCTCCGGAACCAGCGCTTCCAGCCGGCGTTTGACGATGTGGATACTCTGCACGCGGTTATGAACGAAGAAAACCTGACCGCTGCGATCCAGTTCCCGGAGGATGGCGGTCCGGATGCGCGAATCATCCGCTTCACCGACATAGGTTTCCACCGGAAGCCGCTCGGCTGGCGCTGTGTCGATCACGCTGATATCGCGCACGCCGGTCAGGGCCATGTGCAGCGTGCGCGGAATGGGAGTAGCCGTCAGGGTCAGGACGTCGATCTCGGTGCGCCACTGCTTGAGCCGTTCCTTGGCAGCTACGCCAAAGCGCTGTTCCTCGTCAATAATGACCAGGCCCAAATCTTTGAAAGAAACATCATCGGACAACAAGCGGTGAGTGCCGATGACGATATCGATACCGCCTTCGCGCAGCTTCTGAATGATCTGCCTCTGCCGGGAAGGTGTTCGGAATCGAGAGAGCATTTCCACAGTTACCGGGAAAGGAGCCAACCGCTCCATAAAGGTGTTGTAGTGCTGTTGGGCCAGGATGGTTGTTGGGACGAGAATTGCGACCTGCTTGCCGTCCATGACGGCCTTGAAAGCTGCCCGCAGCGCGACTTCAGTCTTCCCGTAGCCCACATCGCCGCAAATCAGGCGGTCCATAGGGTGCGGCCGTTCCATATCATCCTTGACTTCATTGATAACATGGAGCTGGTCTTCCGTCTCGTGATGGGGAAAACTAGCCTCAAGCTCGGCCTGCCACTCGGTATCAGTTGGAAAGGCATGGCCGGGAATTGACTCGCGTGCGGCGTAAAGGTCGAGCAATTCCTGGGCCAATTCGCCGGCCGAGCGTTGGGCGGCGGCTTTCGACTGGCTCCAGGTGCGCTCGCCCAAGCGGTTGAGTGACGGCTCGCCATCATCCGGGCCGAACCACTTGCCCAGCCGATCGGCATGGTGCACAGGTACATAGAGTGTGTCCCCGTTGGCATAGTGGATCAGCAGATATTCTCGCTCCATGCCGCCCAGGTTGCGTACCACCAGACCTTCGAATCGACCGACACCATAGTCGAGGTGAACCACATAATCCCCTTGTTTGATATCGGCGAAGTAGGTTTCGGGGGCAGAGGGTCTGGCCCGAGTGCGACGGCGGGGGGCGGGGCGGCTCCAACCGAATATCTCGGCATCGGTTAACAGGTGTAGCAATACGTGGTGGTCTTCACGCCATACCAGTGTGAAACCCTCAGCCAGGCTGCCCTGGACGAAAGTTACGCTACCCGGCGGAGGAATGCCCGGTAAAGAGTCCTGAAATGCTTGTTTGCGCCGTACGTTGCCATTCCCTTCTATCAGCAACCCGCTTCCGTTCGTAGCGGGCGATTCAACGCCTCGCAATAAGGTGCCGCCGTCCTCATCCCACAATTCGGCCAACCGGGGCGCTTGCCGGCTGAAGACGACGACTCTTTCCCCTTCGCGCTGGGCTTGTTTTAAATGATTGAGGAACGGCCGTACTTGACCGCCGTAACGCGGACCGGGGTCAAAGGCATCCCCCAAATCCAGATATTCTGGAGTAGCCGAGTCAACAGGACTATCTCTCCTCTCCTCCGGCCGCCCCGTGCCCAGGATGACCGGCTGCCACCAAGCCAGTTCCGAGGCAATTTCCTCCCAAGTGTAGAGTGGATTACGGTAGCCAGGCGGTAGTTCCGGCTGTTCAGCGGCGATTTGTTCGGCATGGGCTTGTAATTCGCTGATTGAAGCCTGCAATTCGTCCCAATCCTCGATAATGAGAAGGCTCTGGGGCGGCAGATAATCAAGTAAAGTCGCCGGCCGGGAGTAAATAAGTGGCAGATAGTATTCCAGATTGGGAAACACCTGACCGGAGCGCAAAGCTTCCAAGTCGTCCCGCCAGGAAGGCAAACTGGATTCATCTCGCGCAGGCTCATCATGCCAAATCTCGGCAAACCGTGTGGCCACATCGGGCAGGGCTTCGCGAGCGGGCGTGATAATGACATCTATTGGCGCTTCCCACCCTTCGCCTTCGCCAAGCGATCGTTGGGTGGTCGGATCAAAATAGCGCATGGTCTCGATCTCATCGCCGAATAACTCGATACGCACCGGCAGTTCGGCTGCGGCGGGGAAGATATCGATGATGCCGCCACGACGGCTGAACTGTCCGGCTAGCTCAACCACGCTGACCGGCTCATAACCGATGGCTTCCCATCCGCCGAGGCTCTTGTCCAGATCGAGCACCTGCCCGGTCCGGATCACACGGGTGCTACTGATGAAATTGCGTTTAGGGATTGATTTTTGCAGGAAAGCCCGCGCCGAAGCGACGACAAGCAGGGGCGCATCTGCGGCCGGGATGAGTGGATGCTGGCCGGCGATGAGCCCAGCCAGAACGCTAAGGCGGCCCTGTCGAGTACGATCGCTCCACGGACCGCGATCGTAAGGCAGGGGCGTTGGTTCGGGCAGGCGCATGAGCCGGCTGTTGTCCGGTAGCCAGGTTTCCAGAGCCTGTTGCCAGTTAGTCGCAGCATCGACGCGGCCGGTCAGGAAAATGATAGGCGCATTACGCGACAGGGCTTCTTCCCGGTAAAGCTGGGCTACAATCGGGGCGCGCGCGCCGCGCGGTAAATCCAGTGGCGGAAGGTCTGACGAATGCTCCGTGTCCCTCAGCAGGCGGAGGAATTGATCGTAGGCCGGCAATTGGTCAAACAGGTCGAGTAATCCGGAGGCGTTCATTCGTCTTCTTTCACTACCGGTAGAGAGTCAATTGGACCGTTGAAGCGGGACATGGTCAGGTTAATACCTTGAGTAATAAATGATTCGATGGCAGTGGTGGCTGTGGACAGCATCTCGCCAACGATTGGAATATCGGCCCGGGCGAAATCTTGCAGAACATAAGCGGCCGGATCCATTCGACCGGGCGGGCGGCCAATGCCCAGTCGCAATCGAGGAAACTCGTTTCCGGCATGTTGGATGATCGACCTCATACCGTTATGGCCACCGGCACCGCCCTTCTCGCGTAATCGGATGGTTCCAAACGGCAGGTCAAGTTCGTCATACACCACCAGCAAACAACTCGGCTGAATCCGGTAGTAATTCATCAACGGGCCGACGGACTCGCCGGTCAGGTTCATATAGGTTTGTGGCTTGGCCAGGATGACGGCTTGACCGGCGACGCGGCCGGAGCCGGTGATGGCCCGGCTCTGGACTCGCTTGAGATCGATCCCATGTTTCTTGGCTAGCGAGTCGAGCGCCATAAAGCCGATGTTGTGCCGGTTATTTTGGTGCCGTCGACCCGGATTGCCGAGACCGACGATTAGAAAGCGATCGTCCTTATCGGGCATGCGGTCATTATCAGCTCCATCCTGCCGGTCAACGTTGTCGTCCACGCGGGTCGCTATGATCCTCCCGTATCAAGATCCAGCTCAAAGGCATTCCACAATTCTGACGGTTGCGAGGGATCTAGAGCGAAATTCAGAACTGACGGTGAGGTGGCAGCTAGGCGCAGACGAGTGAATAAAGGAACGGCCGGCAATTCCTGGGCGAAGACGCGCAGTGCCTCCTGGTGGGCTTCAATATAGCCCGGCTGCCCGGGCAGAAGGCTCAAGGCCGTCCCACAGGCTGCATCAAATTCTTCATTCGACCATCCGGAAACGTTGACGCCTCCCCAACCACGATAGCCGGCGGCCTCCGCGCCGGGAATATTAACCGTCTGATATAAACCACAATTGGGTTCGATGCGGCTCAACCAGGCGAATTGGGCCAGATCAAAACGACGACCGAAAACAGCTCCGGACGGTCCAGGCGCGAACCAAGCTCCCGCATCCATTGAATACAACTCGACTTCTATACTGCATGCTCTCAGGTCATCGCGAACACGTTCGATGATTTGCTGGCGCAAAGCGCTCTCCGTATTTGTCCCCAATGTGATTAAAAATGTTTGGGTACTTCCGATAGCGTTACGGATGCCATCACCGTCGGAGTCCAGATAGCCCAGTTCGTCCAGGATAGCATTGGCCTGATCAGGATTATACGACCACTCGGTTTGTTCGGCCGGATGCATACTGTGGGCGAGCGGCACAAACGTGTGCATGACGCCAGCACGGCCATAGGTCAACTCGTCGACAATCGCCTGACGGTCGATGCACTGGATGAGGGCCTGCCGGACACGGGCATCACTGAACCAGTCGGGGCGCGTATTGGCGTGAGAAGGAACCGGATCAATGCCAAAAATGATCTGTTCGATGACACCGGCCGTAGCCACATGCTCTACGAGAGTTCCCGCTTCTTGAGCTTCATCTACTGCGGGCAGGGCATCAAACGAAAATACATCCTGGGTGATGATGTCGCAGGTCTCAAAGCCGTCCGGCAATCGGGTATTGCCTGATGATAAGAAACGGAAGATCAAAGCATCGAGATAGGGCAACCCTTCGGCCGAGCGGTAATAATGGGGGTTGGGCGAGAGGCGTATTTCTTCGCCCGGGGTCCAGCTTTCGACAACGAACGGTCCATAGGCCAGGGGTTCGATAGCGGCCTCATCGATGTCAGGCAACTCGGCCGGCGTAAATTCCTCAAGCTGGTGGCGCGGCAGAGGTGTCCAGATGTGGGTCATGAATGTGGGATCCAGGTAGCCGGGCAGGCCGACCCAGCGAACAGTTCGCTCGTCAACAGCCGTGTAAGACGCCGAATAGCGTACCTGGTCGTCGAGACGCGGCGTTTCGCGGTCACCGGCTAATTCATAGCTAAACACCGAATCTTCAGCGGTCACCGGCGTGCCGTCGGACCAGACAAGGGGCTTAAACATGTAATCGACAATCAGTTGCGGCATTGGAATCGGTTCACCCGTAAATATTTGAACTTCGCCATTCACATCGATCACTTCTGTTCCGACCGCCAGCGGAACAATTTCCTCTGCTGAATTAATAACCAGCATCCCCGCCTCCACGGCGACCGATTCCAGTATGGCGTCACCGTCGGCCAGACTGGGCAGTTTCTCCAACGCCAGTGGCTGGTAATCATATCCCAGGGATGTGTAGAGCGATTCATAAAGGGCATGACGTATGGCAACGGCCGGGGCCGAGCTATCCCCATACAGGTAGAGGTCTTGGGGTTCACCGCTCACGCAGACTATGAGTTCTTTTGGTGGGACTGGTGTAGGGATGTTGGTTGGGGTTGGGTTTGGCGTTTGACCCTCATCAGCCTCAGGTGTTGCCACTGACGAAGTTGAAGAACCGCTCGTTTCAATTGATTCAGAATCGCCGGTTGCTTGATCGGTGGTGACGGACTGTGAATTGTTTTGTATGGCAGGCGCCTCTTCTTGCCGGCAGGCTACGAGAAAGGTGACCATCACTACTATCAATATCATTTTTCGAATCACAGCACTGTTTCCTCGCCGGTCGGTCCGGAATGGGTATTGATGTATGGCGAATCGTTGCCTGGACCAACTCAATACGCTAGTCTAGCATAGTTGAGATACAGGGGCGACCGATAACAGTTTTCTGAGAAATCACACTTCACGACCATTAATACAAGGGGGTTAGCTATACTAAATCTTTACTCGGTCAGGAAGTAAGTATTCGTGTTAAAATCCCCGGAATTCGGGTTCTGATCGCCGGTCCAGGGAAAATTAGTTTTTGAGAGCAATCTACATGACCCAAGTTCGGAATCGATTTGCATTATTCATTTTCGCGAGCATTTTCTTGATCGCCTTGACATCCTGTGATGGAGAAGATGGCGCAACTGTTCAGGATGGTGAGGCGCTGATCCCCTTCGTCGGGGATACGGTCTCAGAATTCGTTACACAACCTCCGTCTGCGGTGACGGCCGTGTCGCCGGGGGAGGACCCGGCTGAAGTCGATGAGACTGGTATCCCGGTGGGATTTACGGATGAGGGGCGGCCATATCGTGGCCGGCTCGATGCGCCCGTTATCATGGAAGAATTCTCCGATTATCAATGCCCCTTTTGCGGTCGCTTTTCAGAACAGACACTGCCCGACTTGCTGGCCAACCAGATTAATCAAGGGGAGGTCGTTCTGATTTTTTATGATTTTCCGCTGGAAGCCATTCACCCTCAGGCCGTCGCCGCTGCCAATGCGGCCCGTTGTGCTGGCGAGCACAGCGCGACGGCCTATTGGGCCATGCACGACCGCCTCTTTTCGGCGATTGGTGAGTGGTCTACTGATTCGGCCAATGATGTGTTTCGCAGTTACGGGGTCGAACTCGGATTGGATGCCGGCAGCTTCGGAGAGTGTCTGGATGAATTCCGGTACGAGGCCGAAATCGCCGCTGATCTGGAACTGGGCCAGATGCGTGGCGTCAACAGCACCCCCAGCTTTTTCTTGAATGACCAGCCGGTTATTGGCGCCTATCCGATAGACTATTTCAACACAGCTATCGCCCAGGCCAAGGCAGGCGAATCACTTGCCACCGAGCCGGAACAGCCTTCCCAGCCGTCCGTCAAGCCCACACCGGCCATGATTGTTTTGGACGATCTCGCCGGAACCAAGGGCGATCCTTCAGCCCCGGTCACCATCGTTGAATATACGGATTATCAATGTCCTTACTGCGCCCAGCACGCGACATCAACCCTGCCGCAGTTGTTGAGCGAAATGATCGAGACGGGACGAGTTCACTATATCATCAAAGATTTCCCGTTGGACAACATCCATCCCGAAGCGCGTGCGGCGGCCGTAGCGGCCCGATGCGCGGGCGAACTGGATGCATACTGGCCGATGCACGACGCGCTGTTCTTGCGCCAGCAGGAATGGAGTGGTCTGGGGAGTGATATCGATGGTTACCTGGCGATGTTAGCCGATGATTTGGATCTTGACACGAACGCTTTTGCCGCGTGCCAGGCCAGCGGCCGTTACGATGATGCTGTCCAGGCTAATCTGGAGGAAGGACTTGATCTGGGCGTGCGGGGAACGCCGGCCTTTTTCATTAACGGCTTCCCGATCAGTGGCGCCCAACCCTTTGACCTGTTCGACTATGCCGTCGGGCTGGCTGAAGAGGGCATGCTGGCCGACGCATATGTCTCGGAAGAACGGGAAGCGCCGCCGGAACCGAGTGGTCCGGTTGAGGTTGAGATCGGCGACGCATTCAGCATCGGAGCGGACGACGCACCTGTGGTAATCGTGGAATTCACCGATTTTCAATGCCCATTTTGTGCCCGTCATGTCACCCAGACATTCTCGCAAATTAAGACCGACTATATTGACACCGGCAAGGTTCGCTATGTCTTTAAGGATTTTCCCCTGACGATCCATCCCCAGGCCCCCAAAGCGGCCGAGGCGGCTCGCTGCGCCGGCGATCAGGGTGAGTTTTTAACCATGCACAGTCTTCTGTTTGCCCACCAAACGACGTGGAGCGGCCGATCAGATGCCGAATCCGTCTTCTCGGCATTGGCTGAAAGCGCCGGACTCGATAGGGCTTTGTTCAATGAGTGCTTGAGTGATAGCCGGTACGAAGCAGCGGTGGCGGCCGATCTGGAACAGGGAATCCGGCTGGGAATTAACGGCACGCCGGCCTTCTTTCTGAACGGTAACTATTTATCCGGCGCGCAACCATACAGCACCTTCCAACAAGCCATCGAATCCTTGCTGGCCGATAGTGAATCATAATAGGCATTCCCGATCGATTAGGTTATAGTATTTGACCCGAACAACCCTGAACCTGTTGTCTGATTTCCCATGAGAGGCGTGGAGTTAAGCATGAGCCGAAATGAAAAAAAGTTGATTGGATTTATCATCGGGCGCGAGCGCGATTTGCCAGAAGCGATCATGGCTTACGTGAACAGTCAATACGATGATGTGACGGCCGAGATGGTCAAGATTGGGGGAACATTCTTGGATGATGTTGTTCCTTACGATGTTATCATCGACCGGATGTCACACGAAATCCCCTATTACCGGACTTATGTCAAATACGCTGCCTTGCAGGGTTGCGATGTCATCAACGATCCGTTTGTCTGGTCTAATGATTCCAAATTTTTTGCCGGCGCCTTGTTGCGCAAACTCGGGTTGCACACTCCAAAAACGATGGTCTTGCCCAACAAGGAAATTGCCGCCGAAACGATCCCTGACAGCTACCGAAACCTTATTTACCCTATGGATTGGCAGGCTATCGTTGATTACATTGGCAGCCCGGCCATCTTCAAGGATGTTCGCAGCGGCGGCCGTCGCTTTGCCCACCGCGTGAATTCAGTCGAAGAATTGATCCAGCGCTATGACGAAAGCGGAACGCGGACGATGATCTTGCAACAGGTCATCGAATCAGATCAGCAAATCCATTGTCTGGTCCTCGGTCGTGAGAAAACCATGTTAATGCCTTATTCCCGGACAAATGGTTGCTACCTCGACGGCGAAAACGGACTGGATGAGCGATTGAAGGAACGAGTCATCTCGGCCGCTCTCACTATTGCCGACGTCTATGGCTATGAGATTAATTTGTCCGAATTTGTGGTCCAGGACGGCGAAATCTACCTGATTAATGGAACCAATCCCTCGCCAGTAATAGATCGGGAGCTAGTGACAACTTTACAATTTGACTGGATCGTCAAAGAAATCGCCGAATTGGCCGTCTCCCGGGCTCGAAACCCGGTCCCCCTACGATTACCGATCCAACTGCCACAGGAATAACGGCGGTAATCGCCAAAATACCGAAATCTCCCAAATACCCCGTAAAAGCCTGTATTTTGATGGTCAACAGGTAAATCCTTGCTATAATCCTGGACATAAGAGGTTGAAAAATCAACGGTTTTTAAGGTTCCGGGCCTGCCTGCAATACCTGTACTGACCGATTTGGAAATACTCCGCCTTGCCCAACTAAATCTCGTTAAGTAAAAATTTTCCCGTAACGCCACTCGCCAATGGCGGTTATATTCATCATGTTCTATTTCATCCTTTAAGGAGAATGATTGAAACGACGGTATTTACAATCTGGGAAGAGGAATCACTTATCTTATGCAAGACCTAATTGAGAAAATGCCCGTCAAACTCCAACGCCTGCCGGAATTGGCCTATAACGTCTGGTGGAGCTGGAATTCCGAGGCACGAGAAATCTTTCGTCGCTTGGATTTCCCCTTGTGGCGGCGCACCCAGCACAATCCGGTAAAGGTATTGCGTCTCATCAGCCCGGTCGCTTTGGAAGTGAAAGCCAATGACGCGGCCTTCTTGCGGCGATTGAACAAGGTGCTGATCGACTATGATCGAGCGATGTCAAACGGCCATAGCTGGTTTCATGTGACTTATCCGCATCTGGTCGATAAAACAATCGCTTACTTTTCGTTTGAATTCGGCCTCCACAGCTCTTTGCCCATCTACTCCGGTGGCCTGGGCATCTTGTCAGGCGACCATGCTAAAGAAGCCAGTGACCTGGGCTTGCCGTTCGTCGGCGTCGGCTTTCTTTACCTTCAAGGTTATTTTCGCCAGAAGGTCCCTTCCCATGGCTGGCAAGAAGCGGTTTATGAGCCTATCGACATGAAGTACGTGCCCATCCTGCCGGTACTGGATGATCGAGGCGAGGAATTGCGGTGCAGGGTGCGGCTGGATAGTCGGCAGATTGATTGTCGGGTTTGGCGCGTTCAGGTTGGACGAGTGCCGCTCTATCTCATGGATACGGATGTGCCCGAAAACGACCCTTGGGATCGCGAGCTCTCGGCGCGTCTTTATTCCGGAGATAGCGAAATGCGCATCCGCCAGGAGATCGTTCTCGGTGTTGGCGGTGTCGGGTTGCTGCGTCAATTGGGTTACGATCCAACCGTTTGGCATATGAACGAAGGCCATTCCGCGTTTCTGTTGCTGGAATGTATCCGGGATAAAGTCGCCGAAGGGCTGAGTTTTGATGAAGCGGTGGAGATCGTCCGTTCGCAAACGGTATTTACAACCCACACTCCTGTCCCGGCCGGTCATGATGCCTTCTCGTTCCACCTGATGAACAAGTACTTCGCCGGCTTTTCGGAAGAGCTTGGTATCAGTCGGGAAGAATTTTTATCCTTGGGCCATCATATTGAATCTTGGGGGGATGCGTTTAATATGACTGTTCTGGCGCTCCGTTTGAGTGGAGTGGCCAATGGGGTGAGTGCCCTGCACGGTGAAGTCTCGCGGCGCATGTGGCAGCCGGTCTTTGACAGCCGGACGGCCGACGATGTGCCTATTACTTCCGTCACCAATGGTATTCATGTCCCCGGCTGGACAGCGGGCGAAATGCGCCAGGTGTTTAACAAATACCTGGGCTCTAACTGGGAAGAGCATCACGACGATCCCTTGTTATGGCAGCGGTTGGCCGATGTGCCAGACGAAGAGCTTTGGCGTGTTCACACGATCCTCAAAGCCAAGCTGATGAACTTTCTGCGAATGCGCGCCCGCCGGTCGTGGGTTGATGGTTTGTGTGATCCGACGGAGGTGCTGGTCAGTGGAACGCTCTTGGATCCTGACGCGCTGACCATCGGGTTTGCCCGCCGCTTCGCTACCTATAAGCGGGCCACCTTACTCTTCCATGACATGGAAAGGCTGCAGCGCATCCTGCTCAATCTCCATCGCCCGGTCCAAATCATCTTTGCCGGCAAGGCTCATCCGGCTGATGAACCGGGCAAGCAATTAATCCAGCAGGTCTACAACTTTGCCAAATCAAACCAATTTGGCGGTCGGGTCGCGTTTGTAGAAGATTACGATATGCACACAGCGCGCTATTTTACGCAGGGCGTGGATGTCTGGTTAAATACACCCATGCGCCCGCGCGAGGCCAGCGGCACCAGCGGCATGAAAGCTTCCCTCAATGGAATACCTAATCTGAGCATACTCGATGGCTGGTGGGTCGAGGGCTACAATGGCGCGAACGGTTGGGCGATTGATGATCCGGGATTGGCCGATCCGGTCGAACAGGACGCCCACGACGCCGAGGTAGTCTACAGCTTACTCGAAGAAGAGATCGTGCCGCTCTATTACAACAAGGATCGCGACGGCATCCCGCGCGGTTGGGTCGAGGTGATGCGCGAGGCCATTCGCTCCAATGCGCCCCGTTTCAGCACTCGCCGGATGGTTAAGGAATATACAACCCGGTTATACTTGAGAGCGATGCAGGCTAAAGAATTTGATGCACTTGATTTGACCGGCGTATAAACTAGACATCTATCGGCCTTAATACGACGAATTACTGGATCTGGACAGGTAGCTCTGAGCCGTTCGGGGATCGCATAAATTTATGAAACGCTGGGTCCGCCGGGTTGTTATTTTTATATTGGTATTGTTCTGGCTCGGCATCATGCTCGTACCCACTTTTGCCTTTGTGCTGGCTCGCAATGGGCAGATACAAGTGGGGGATTCGAATCACCGGCATTGGCGAGTGTTCTTGCTCCAGGAAGCACAGGCCGAAGGATTAGGCCTGGAAAGAGCGCGTACCGTCGCTGTGCCGGACAATGCACCGGTAACAGCTCGCTGCCTGAAAACGACGATTAATTACTGGATGTGGTCTGGCAGTGGCGAGGACGTCACCTTTTGCCGGTGCCTTGACTCACTGACTGGTAGTACTCTGGCTTTATCGCCGCCTGCGTGTTCCCTGCCCTGAAACCAGAGCTAATGGTCAGGTGATTATCGTTCTTATTCTATTCAATCGAAAATGAGAGGGCTTCATTGAGCAACGTCCACGTCAAATGGATGGAAGGAAATAGCCGGTTGTTCGCCTGCCGTGATTCTTACGGCAATATGGTGATGTCCGGCTCGTGGTCAGACGACCAGCCGACCTGGCAGGAATGGAAGGCGGCTAAGCCGTCGGATTTGTTGCTGATGAGCCTGGCTGCCTGCTCTTCCCACGACGTCGTCGCCATTTTGGAACGACAGCGGCAGGCGCTGACCGGCTTGCAAATCGAAATAGAAAGCAAGCAGCTACCAAATCCGCCCTATACTTTCACCAATATCCATCTCCATTTTATCCTTGAAGGAAATGGTCTGGATCCGGCCAAGATCGAGCGAGCGCTTGATCTGTCCATCAACAAATATTGTTCCGTCGCTGCCACGATCCGCGGCGTGGCGACGATTACTCACAGTTACATGATTGCCGATTTAGTCCGGTGAAACGCCGCTCGATCTTGTTTCCGTCGTCGAGAGCGGCCGAACTGCACGAAGAATCTTTGCCGCCATTGGGTCCGGGAAAGGCGCTGGTAGAGACAATTGTGTCGGCCATCAGTTCAGGCAGCGAGTTGCTCGTCTATCGCGGACAGGCTCCGGAAGAACTGGCTGTCGATGAAACGATCACCGCCCTCGATGGGGCGTTCGGTTTCCCGATTAAGTACGGTTATGCTGCCGTCGGCCGGGTAATCGATATCGGTCCGGGTGCTACTTCCGAAGATAAAACTTACTGGTTAGGTCGCCTGGTTTTTGCCTTCAATCCCCACGAAACGTATTTTCAAGCGGCGATGAGTGATTTGCATCCTCTTCCGCCGGGCCTCACGCCGGAGGCGGCCGTATTCCTGCCGAATATGGAGACGGCTGTCTCATGGGTCATGGATGGCAGGCCGGTAATCGGCGAGCAAGTGGCGCTGTTAGGACAAGGGGTGATCGGCTTGCTGACGACGGCACTCTTGGCCGGACTACCGCTGGCCGGGTTAGTGACATTTGACGCTCATACCCTGCGGCGGGATTGGTCGGAGCGTTTAGGTGCGACGATAGTCTTCGACCCGCACGTGCCCGGTGCGTTGGATCAGGCCCGGCAGGGATTGGAAGGGCAAAAGCCCTATGCTGGAGCCGATTTGACCTATGAACTTTCAGGCAATCCGCAGGCACTTGACATGGCTATTGCTCTCACTGGTTATAGGGGAGAGCGGAAGTCGATTACCGG
>JAWOHK010000339.1:0-28675 GCA_046485205.1 Chloroflexota bacterium
TTCGCCGATTGGCATGGCCGGACCGAAGACGCCCTGGGGCAAGGCTGCCCTGGGCAAGCGGACACGCAAGAACAAGTCGACGGACAAATTCATCTTCCGTCGTCGAGGAAAGAAACGTCGTTAAGATGGTGCTGAGCGGGTTGGTCGATGAGCCGATCCGACGACCTATTTGAGAGGACAGACTATGTCACGTTCATTGAAGAAAGGGCCATTCATTGACCCGAAACTTCTGAAGAAAATTGAAGACCTGAACACTGTCAAGAAGCGGCAGGTTATCCGCACCTGGTCGCGTTCGAGCACCATCTTTCCGCAGATGGTCGGGCACACGATTGCCGTTTATGACGGCCGTCGCCACATCCCGATCTACATTACGGAGAATATGGTCGGCCACAAATTGGGCGAGTTTGCGCCCACCCGCACTTTCCGGGGACATGTAGCCAAATCTGAGAGGAAGGGGCGACGGTAATCATGGCAGAGGTATTTGAAGTCAAGGCAATTGCCCGTCATATTCCGATGAGCACCCAGAAGGTGCGGCTGGTTGTCAATGCCGTTCGCGGGTTGGGCGCGGCTGAGGCGCTGGATACATTGCGCTTCATGCCCCAACGGGCGGCCGAGCCGGTCTTTAAAGTGATCGCTTCGGCCGTCGCCAACGCCGAAGAGAACTACGGCCTTGAGGTCGACGAACTGGTGGTCCGGGAAATCTGGGCCGATGAGGGGCCGCGACATCGCAAGGCGCCACATGGTGGGCGTTTCGCGGGTCGGGGTCGATTCCGCCCGATCGTGCGCCGCTCGTCACACATCAGCGTCGTGCTCTCGGAGCGGGAAGCGGCGTAGCCGCCGGTGTTATCTGATTCGATCCACCGGATGGAGGAATAATAAATTGGGACGTAAAGTACACCCTGTAGGTTTTCGTTTAAAGATAGTTCGCGACTGGAATGCTCGCTGGTACGCCGAAGGTGATCGCTATCGCGATTTACTCCACGAAGATATCGCCGTACGCGAACTGATTAAGACCGAGCTGCCCGCCGCTGGGGTTGCGCACGTGGATATCGAGCGCTTCCCGAACCAGGTCCAGGTGACCATTCACACAGCCCGGCCGGGCATCGTCATCGGCCGCAAAGGCGCGGCGGTGAAGGATTTGCGCCAGCGATTGCGCGACCTGACCGGCAAGGCGGTGAAGGTGGAGGTTGAGGAGATCTCCCAGCCCGACGCCAACGCCCAGTTGATCGCCGAGAATATCACTGGCCAGCTGGAACGACGTATCTCGCACAGCCGGGCCATGAAACGGGCCATCTTGCAGGCTACTCGCGCCGGTGTGAAGGGAATTCGCATCGAGGCCGGCGGCCGCTTGTCGGGGTCGGAAATGGCGCGGAAAGAAAAATTATGGGAAGGCCGTGTGCCGCGCAATATGATTCGCGCCGACATGGATTATGGCTTTTCCGAAGCGCTTACCACCTACGGGCGTATTGGCGTCAAGGTGTGGGTCTATAAAGGTGAGATTCTGCCCCAACGGGTGGAAGCGACCGATGTCTATATCAGCGAGTAACTGATCGCCGATTGAGACAAGCGCCCATTGCGTGGACTGAACTATTGTCGGAGTAAGTAATTATGTTAATGCCCAAACGCGTTAAGTATCGCAAGCAGTTTCGGGGTCGCATGACCGGTATGGCCAAAGGCGGCACCACACTGTTAAATGGCGAATTCGGGCTGCAGGCACTGGAAGCCGGCTGGATCACCAGCCGTCAGATCGAAGCCATCCGCCGCACGATCGTCCGCCAGATGCGCCGCCGCGGTAAATATTGGATTCGCGTCTTCCCGGACAAGCCGGTGACCGCCAAGCCGGCCGAAACCCGTATGGGTAAGGGCAAGGGTTCGGTCGACCATTGGGTGGCCGTGGTGAAACCAGGCCGGATCATTTTTGAGGTATCCGGTGTCCCCGACGATATCGCTCAGTCGGCGCTGAAATCGGCCGGTTATAAACTGCCGGTACGGACCCAGGTGGTATCTCGTCAGGAGGGTTTGTAATGGCTAATGTCGTTGAATTGAACCAGATGAGTACCAGTAAGCTGGAGACGAAGCTGGAAGAAGCACGTGAAGAAATGTTCAATCTGCGCTTCCAGCGCGCGTCCGGCCGCTTGGAAAACACGGCCCGGCTGAAGCAAGTGCGGCGTGAAATCGCCCAGGTGGAAACGTTGTTGCACCAGCGCCAATTGGCCACCGAGGCAGCGGTCTCCCAACCGGAGATCGCGAGCAGGCTGAACGGCCATGATTGGCAGGCAGTCGCGCGCTACGTGTATGAAGACAGCGCCTGGCAAGTCGAATTTAATGACAAGGGCGGCAAAAGCCTGGCGACGGCCTGGGTTAATCTGAACAAAGCGTGGCCCAAGAAAGGGTCACCCCGACCGCGACAGTTGGTTGTCCGTCACGAGGTCCGTGGATAATCGCGCCCAGCGGCGTGACAGTCAGAGAGGTTTAACATGAGAGAGCAACGAAAGCGGCTCGTGGGCGTAGTAACCAGCGATAAGATGGACAAGACGATTGTCGTCGCCGTAACCACAACTGAGCGCCATCCCATTTATGGCAAGGTGATCAGCCGGGTAAAGAAGTACAAGGCCCACGACGAGAACAACGAAAGCCAGGTGGGCGATCGGGTCATGATTATCGAATCACGGCCCTACAGCCGGGAAAAACATTTTGCCCTTGTCTCCGTTTTGGAGCAGGCCGACTAAGAAGCGAGGCATCCGATGATTCAGAAAGAAAGTCGTCTCAAAGTAGCCGATAATTCGGGCGCACGCGAATTGCTGGTCATCCAGGTGATGGGTGGATCACGCCGCCGCTATGGCAGCATCGGTGATGTAGTGACGGCGACCGTCAAGAAGGCCACACCGAATTCGCCGGTGAAGAAGAGCACGGTGGTGAAGGCGGTCATCGTCCGTATAAACAAGGAATACAAGCGTGAGGACGGTAGCTATATTCGTTTTGACGATAACGCCGCCGTGTTATTGGACGCTGAAGGGCGCAACCCCATCGGTACGCGCATCTTTGGACCCGTGGCTCGCGAATTGCGCGATAAGGGATTTAGCCGCATTTTATCGCTGGCCCCGGAATCGCTTTAGACCCGGAGAGGTGGATGTAACATGCAGATGCATATCAAAGTAGATGATCAGGTAGAAGTCATCGCCGGGAATTTCAAAGGCGTCCGCGGCACTGTCCAACGGGTCTATCCCAAGTCCCGGATGATTGTCGTCACCGGCGTGAATATCGTCAAGAAACATCAGAAACCGCGTCCCTCCGGCGGCCGTTCGCGCGCCAAGGGCGGTATTATTGAATATGAAGCGCCGATTCACGTCTCCAAGGTGATGTTGGTTGAACCCGGCAGCGGTGAGCGGACTCGCGTCGGCATACGACGGGATAACGACGGCCGGCCTGTTCGCTACGCCAAGAAGAGCGGCGCCGAACTGGAATAATAGATTAAAGGAATTTAGGTGAGCCAGGCTGCCCAAACGCCGTATAGACGAGCGCGCGGCCTGCTACTCAACCTGGAGGATTTAGAATGGCAACAAATTTTATGCCGCTGCCGCAGCAATATCGTGAAGATGTGGTGCCGGCGCTTATGAGAGAATTTGGCTACAGCAGCGTCATGCAGGTGCCCAAAATCACCAAGGTGGTGGTAAATGTCGGGCTGGGCGAGGCGTTGGACAACGCCAAGGCGCTTGAGTTCGCCACCAACGACATTACCATGGTCACCGGGCAGAAGCCGGTGCTGACCAAGGCTCGGAAATCGATCGCCGGTTTCAAGCTGCGCGAAGGGCGCATCATCGGCTTGAAAGTGACCCTGCGGGGCGAGCGGATGTGGGCATTTCTGACCCGGCTGATCCATGTGGCCCTGCCGCGCACGCGCGACTTTCAGGGCATTTCTCCGGAAGCGTTCGATGGCCGGGGTAACTATACCCTTGGTATTCGTGAGCAACTGATATTTCCGGAAATTGATTACGATAAGATTGACAAGATTCGAGGCATGGAGGTGACTATTGTCACCACCGCTCAATCAGATGAAGAAGGACTTCACCTGTTAGCGGCCATGGGTATGCCTTTCAAGCGTGCAGTCGCTGAGGCGGCCTAGACGCGGAAAAAAGATTGTGGAGAGTTAGATGGCGAAGAAATCAATGATTGCACGTGAGATGAACCGGAAGTACCGGGTGCGAGTCCGCAACCGTTGCCATATGTGCGGCCGCCCCCGCGGCTATATTCGCCGCTTTGGCTTGTGCCGCATTTGCTTCCGGGAAGAAGCCCTGAAAGGTAACATTCCGGGTGTCGTCAAATCGAGTTGGTAGAGGTGTAATATGTCAATGACTGATCCGATTGCCGACATGTTAACGCGCATGCGCAACGCGCTGGAGCGCGAGCACCCGACGGTGGCTATGCCTTATTCAAAAGTAAAAGAGGCCATCGCCGAGGTGATGAAGAATGAAGGCTATATTGAAAACTACGAGGTATTGAGCCAGACGAAATTCCCGACACTGGTCCTCCAGCTGCGTTATGTGGGCGGGCGGCGCGAACGTCGCTCCGTGATCACCGGTCTCCAGCGCGTCAGCTCGCCCGGTCGTCGCATCTATGTGGGGAAGAAAGAAATCCCTTGGGTGCTCAGTGGCCTGGGTGTCGGCATCCTGACCACTTCGCGCGGGATCATGACCGATCAAAAAGCGCGCCAGATGGGTCTGGGCGGCGAATTGCTCTGTAAGGTCTGGTAGGAAACAACACACAGTCCGGCGCCGGCAGCATGGCTGCTAAATGCCGGGGAGGTATGGAGATATGTCACGAATTGGGAGAGCACCCATCCAGGTGCCGGCAGGTGTCACCGTCGACATCGATGGTCCCACGGTCGCCGTCAAAGGCCCGAAAGGGACCCTGACGCGCACGCTGCACCCGGAAATGACCATCGACCTTGATGACGGTGTGTTGCGAGTGACGCGGCCGAGCGACAGCCGGCAGCATCGCTCCTTGCATGGTCTGACACGGTCGTTGCTGAACAACATGGTCACCGGAGTGAGCGATGGTTTTTCGCGCGTGCTCATGATCGAAGGTGTCGGCTACCGGGCCGAGATGAAAGGCAATACGCTGGTACTCTATGTAGGCTATTCGCACCCCGTGCTGTTTGAGCCGCTGGGTGACATCAGCTACACCGTGGAAGAGCGCGGCCGCAAAGTCACTGTTAGCGGGTCGGATAAGGAACTCGTCGGCGAGATTGCCGCACGAATTCGCAAAACCCGACCGCCCGAGCCGTACAAGGGTAAGGGTATTCGTTATGAAAAAGAGATCGTACGGCGCAAGGCGGGCAAGACCGGCAAGGTTTAATCCGGTCCATATAACGAGAATAGTGAAGCAAGATGTCTAAGAAACCGAACGAAGCACGGAAACGACGCCAGCGTGGTATTCGCAACAAAATTTCGGGAACGCCGGAGCGTCCACGGTTAAATGTCTACCGGAGCATTGAGCATATTTATGCCCAGTTGATCGATGATGTGGCCGGGACAACCCTGGTCTCGGCATCGACCGTAGACAGCGAGGTCGCCTCTCAGGTGGCCGGAAAAAAGAAACAGGAACAGGCGGCGATCGTGGGCAAGGTTGTAGCCCAGCGCGCGCTCGACGCAGGAATACAAGAAGTCGTCTTCGATCGGGGCGGCTATCTTTACCACGGCCGGGTCAAGGCTGTGGCTGAGGGCGCCCGGGAAGGTGGCCTGAAACTTTAGACGGACGGAAGTCCGCTCCTGAAAGGAGACAGCGATGGGTCAGAGAAGACAACAGAGCTTTCGTGATCAGAAAGACGATTTAGACGAACGGATCATCGACATCGCCCGCGTGGCCAAAGTGGTCAAGGGTGGACGGCGCTTCGCTTTCCGAGTCACCGTTGTGGTGGGCGACAACCGCGGTAATGTGGGAGTTGGTATCGGCAAAGCCCGTACCGTGCCCGATTCGATCCGCAAGGCGTTGGAAGCGGCGCGCAAGAACATGATTCGGGTGCCGATTGTGAACACCACCTTGCCGCACGAGATTATCGGCCAATATGGTGCGGCGCGGGTTTTATTGAAGCCCGCCTCGCCCGGTACCGGCGTTATCGCCGGTGGTGGCGTGCGTGCCGTCATTGAAGCGGCCGGTTATCGGGACATCCTGACCAAATCGCTGGGCAGTGACAATGTTCTAAATGTCATGATGGCGACCATGAACGGTCTGAGCCGCCTGATGGATTCACGGCAATTGGCCCGGGACCGCGGGAAGGACCCGGCGGAGCTGGCGCCATTTTGGGGACGAAAGTAATGGCTAAGTTACGCATTACCTATAGCAAAAGCGTCATCGGGTATAACCTCCGGCAAAAGGCCACGATTCGTGCCCTGGGTTTCCGGAAGCTATACCAGACGCTTGAAAAGGACGATACGCCGGTGATCCGGGGCATGATCAACGCCGTTAGCCATCTGGTGACGGTGGAAGAGGGCGGCCTGGAGACAGCGGTAGCGAAAACGACTGGTGGAGGTCGCGCGAAATGAAACTGAACGATTTGGCTCCCAACGAAGGGGCAAAGAAATCGCGCAAGCGGGTCGGCCGTGGTATCTCGGCCGGCCAAGGTAAAACGGCCGGCCGCGGCACCAAGGGCCAGAATGCCCGCAGCGGTGGCGGTAAAGGCCCTTATTTCGAGGGTGGTCAGCTACCCCTGGCCCGTCGTTTGCCGTTCAAGCGCGGTTTTACAAATATTCGCCGCGTGGAGTACAAGGCGATCAATCTGGATCGACTGTCCGAGTACGATTTTGGTGGTGAGGACGTCACGCTGGAGTTGATGGCCGCCGCCGGGCTGATCAAGAAGCCGACCGATCCGGTAGTTATCCTCGGCGATGGCGAGATTAAGTCCGCCATCACCATCCAGGCTCATCGCTTCTCGGCCGCGGCCAAAGAGAAAATCGAAGCTGCGGGCGGCAAGGTGATCGTCATCGAATTGAAGGCCTAAACCTGACCGGTTTTGGAAACCTAAAAGGTTTACACGGAGATAAGTAATGATTGAATCAGTGCGCGCGGCATTTACCCTGCCCGATCTGCGGCGCAAGATCCTGTTCACCGTCCTCATGTTGGTCATCTATCGTTTGCTGGCCAATATTCCGGTGCCGGGCGTCAACTTGCAGCAATGGTTGTTGTTTACAGCACAAGCGACGGGTAACTCGGTCGTCGATTTTCTCGACCTGCTCTCAGGTGGCGCAGTCAGCAATTTCTCGGTCATGGCGATGGGGGTGTATCCCTACATCACCGCGTCGATTATCATGCAACTGCTCACGCCGATTATCCCGCAGCTCAAGGAACTGCAATCGGAAGGCGAATCGGGGCGCAATCAGATCAATCGTTATACGTACTATTTAACGGTTCCATTGGCGTTCTTGCAGGCCATCGGCCAAATCCGCCTGGTCGGCGTCAGTCTGCCGGGGGGCGTTGAGTCGATCATGCCCAATTTCGGATTTTCCGGTGGCGATTTATTGCCGACCCTCACGACTCTGTTCGCGATGGTTGGCGGCACGATGTTCGCCATCTGGATCGGCGAGCGAATCACCGAAGAAGGCATCGGCCAGGGTATTTCGCTGATTATTTTCGGCGGCATCGTTTCCGGAATCATTCCCGGTCTGGCGCAGATGTTCGCCTTGGAAGACCAGGCAGCGCGCATCTTCTCGCTGGTCACCTTCGTGATATACCTGGTGCTGACCGTGCTGGTCATTGTCATCATCCAGGAAGGCCAGCGGCGTATACCCGTGCAGTATGGCCGGCGGGTTCGTGGGCGCAAGATTTATCAGGGCCAGAGCACCTTTGTACCGTTGAAGGTTAACACGGCGGGCATGATTCCGATTATCTTCGCCCAGTCGTTCCTGACCTTCTTCCCGCTCATCGCCGGTATTTTCATCTCCGGCAGCGGCGGATTTTTAGACCGGGTGGCGCAGACAGTCAGCCAATTCGGCACGCAGCAAGACCCAACGGTCGCGCCGCTCGCGTTCGCGTCCTACTGGATTCTGTTCTTTGTGCTGGTTGTGGCGTTTACCTTCTTTTACACGGATGTCATGATCCGGCAGCAAAACTTGCCGGAAACCTTACAACGCCAGGGTGGTTTCATCCCCGGCATTCGCCCGGGCAAGCGGACGGAAACCTACATTATGTCGGTCGTGCGGCGGATCACAGTAGTCGGCGCGCTATTCCTGGGCTTTATCGCTGTGATGCCGGGCATCATGGCTGTAGTGGCCGTCGTGTTGCGGATTCCAGGTCTGGAGCGTAGCGTACTGGTCGTCAGCGGCTCCGGGTTAATCATTGTAGTGGGGGTCGTCATCGATACCATGCGCCAGTTGGAGGCGCAATTGCTCATGCGCCACTACGAAGGATTTATCAAGCAATGAGATTTCTCATTTTGATTGGCCCACCGGGTGCCGGCAAAGGCACCCAGGCCAGAATGCTGGAGGAGTCGCTCGGCCTGCCGCATGTGTCTACCGGTGATCTCTTTCGCCATAACCTGAAGCACGAGACCGAGCTGGGCAAAATGGCGAAAAAGTATATGGATAAGGGCGAACTGGTACCAGATGAGGTCACCATCGCCATGGTAAAGGAGCGCCTGTCACGGCCGGACGCTGCGCAAGGAGCCATTTTGGATGGCTTCCCGCGCACCATCGCCCAGGCCGAGGCGCTGGATCGGATGCTGGCCGAGCTGGGTGGGCGGATTTCCGTCGTACTCCACATAGTTGTCGATACCGAAGAACTGGTACAGCGCTTGTTAAAGCGAGCCCGGATTGAAGGTCGGGCCGACGACTCGGAAGAAACCATCCGCAACCGGATGCGCGTCTATGAAGAGCAAACCCGGCCACTGCTGGGTTATTATCAGGCGCGCGGGCTGGTGGTGGATGTGGACGGCGGCCAGAGTATTGAAGCAGTACAGCAGGACTTGCAGCGCGCGATTGAGAGCGCCGGTTCTGATGGAGTTCTCCCGGAAACGGCCGGGGCAGGAGCGAACGTATCATGAAAGTATCATCTTCTGTTAAACGGCGCTGTCCTAAGTGCAAAATTGTCAAGCGAAATGGCGTGGTGCGGGTGATTTGTGTTGACCCCAACCACAAGCAGCGTCAGGGTTAGGAGGCACAATGGCTCGTATTGCAGGTGTCGATATTCCGCGCAACAAGCGCGTTGAAGTGAGTCTGACCTATATCTATGGCATCGGCCGGTCGGCCAGCCAGGATATTTTGGCGCAGGCGGAAGTAAATCCGGACATTCGGGTCCGCGATCTGTCAGAGACGGACGTTACCCGGTTGCGCCAGATCGTTGAAAAAGAATTTACCGTCGAGGGCGAGTTGCGCCGCGAGGTGGCGATGAATATCAAGCGCCTGGGCGAAATCGGCAGCTTTCGCGGTCTTCGCCATCGCCGTCGCTTGCCGGTGAACGGCCAGCGGACGCGGACGAACGCCCGCACCCGCAAGGGTCCTAAGAAGACTGTGGCCGGGCGCGGTCGTCGCAAGGGCGGTAAGTAGTCAGGAATTGAGGAAAGTTAACCGGAAGGCTACCGCAGTCAGGATTGACTGAGTTACACCCCGGCAAAGAGGAAAGATGGGACGTAGACGACAACAACAAACGACACGAAAAAAAGTAAAGAAGATGGTGCCACGAGGCCAGGCCCATATCTTTGCCGGCTTCAACAACACCATCGTGACGATCACCGATGAGAAAGGCAACGCCGTTTCTTGGTCCAGTGCCGGGCAATCCGGGTTCAAAGGCTCGCGCAAAAGCACGCCCTACGCGGCTCGCCTGGCCGGCCAAACCGCAGCCCGCGTGGCCCAGGACAATGGGATGCAGGATCTCGAAGTGATCATCAAAGGCCCCGGCCCCGGTCGCGAAGCGGCCATCCGGGCTATTCAAGCCAGCGGTTTGCGGGTGACATCGATTACCGATATCACGCCGGTGCCTCATAACGGCTGCCGGCCGCCAAAGAAGCGCCGTATCTAATAATTTATTGATTGTGTCGCGGAGAGGGAGGAAGGGTCGCCATGCCTGTAAACCTCTCCCGGCCCTGATCGCGAACGGGCGAACCATCGCCCGGCGATCAGTCATTATCCGGAGGTATATAAATTGGCACGTTATACTGGACCTGTTTGCAGGCTCTGTCGCCGCGAAGGCGAGAAATTATTCTTAAAGGGGTCGCGTTGTCTGACCCCGAAGTGCGCCATCGAACGTCGCAACTACGCGCCGGGACAGCATGGGCGGGAAGGACAATTCCGCCGCGGTCGCGCTTCTGATTATTTGCTACAGTTACGAGAAAAACAAAAGGCTCGTCGTATCTATGGCGTTCTGGAACGCCAGTTTAGTCGCTATTTTGAGAGCGCGTCGCGCCAGTCGGGCCTGACAGGCTATAACCTGTTGGCTACGCTGGAGCGGCGGCTGGACAATGTTGTCTACCGGCTGGGAATGGCTGATTCGCGGGCGCAAGCACGCCAATTGGTTTCGCATGGCCATATCATGCTCAATAACCGCAAGACCAACATTCCTTCGGCGCTTGTGTCGCCGGGCGATGTGGTTTCGGTGCGGCCGGAGAGCCAGCGGCTGACCTACTTCAAGGATCGTCGCCAGGATATTGACGATCGCCGCGTGCCCGGTTGGCTGGGCCTGGAATCGGCCAGTCTGTCGGGACGCATAGTGAATATGCCGGCACGTGAGGATATCGACATCTCGCTTAATGAGCAGTTGATCGTCGAGTATTACTCCCGTTAAGAGCCGTTGCTCATATTGACCAGACCTAATTATGAGAACCGCCGGCAAATTAAGCAGCGCCGAGAGCCTGTTGGGTTTGCCGGCGGATTCTCGAAAGGGAGGTAAAGACCTTGGCAATCAATAACCTTGTTATGCCGAAAATTGAAAGCACGGCCCTGACATCGGAGTACGGCCGTTTTGTGATCGGACCGCTGGAGCGTGGCTACGGCACGACCCTGGGCAATGCCCTGCGCCGTGTGCTGCTGGCCTCTTTGCCCGGCGCGGCGGTCACTTCCATTCGCGTCACCGATGTGCCGCACGAGTTCTCGGCCATTCCCGGCGTGCGCGAAGATATGATGCAATTTATTTTGCACATCAAGCAATTGCGCTTGCAACTGGTGAACACCGAGACGGCGCGCATGCGGCTGGAAGTGCAGGGCGCCGGCCCGGTGACCGCGGCCGATATTCAGGTACCGCCGGAGGTTCAGATCATCAATCCGGACCTGTACCTGTTTACCGTTGATTCGGATGATTCCTATCTGGAAATCGAGATGACGGCCGAGACGGGCCGGGGTTATTCTCCGGCCGAAGATCGAGGCCGCCTGCCTATCGGCGAGTTGCCCATCGACGCCATCTTCAGCCCCATCCGGCGCGTGTCCTATGAGGTCGAAAAGACTCGTGTGGGGCAGGTGGCCGACTATGACCGCGTGGTCATGGAAATCTGGACTGACGGGATCATCAAGCCCGAAGAAGCGCTGGCCCAGGCCGCGCAATTGCTCATCCAGCAGTTCCGGCCAATCGCCGGAGTCAGCGAGGAGACGTTTATCTCGGTTGAGGAAGAAAAGGCTGAAGAGCCGATTCCCAATGAGATCTATGATACCCCCATTGAAGCACTGGATTTAAGCGTGCGGGTCTTCAATTCGCTGAAGCGCACAGGCATCACCAAAGTCGGTGAGATGCTGGAGATGCTGGATCGCGGCGAAGAGACGATGCTGGCCATTCGCAATTTCGGCGACAAATCGCTGGATGAATTGAAGCAGCAATTGATCTTGAAGGGCTACCTGCCGGAAGAAGACGGAAGCGCGGCCTGATGCATTGCGCGAATTTGATTTGAGGAGATAGACAATGCGACATAAAGTAAGCGGCCGCCGGCTCAACCGGGACATGGCCCATCGCAATGCCCTGCGACAGAATCTCATCGCCGATTTGCTGTGCTTTGAGCAAATTACAACCACCGAAGCCAAAGCCCGGACCATTCGCCCGGAAGCGGAACGAATGATCACCTTGGCCAAGCGCGGGCTGGCCAAAGAGGGTGAAAATCCCGGCTATGCGCTGCATACACGCCGGCTGGCGGCCTCCCGCCTGCCGCGAACGCGAACCATCGAGGATGAGGACGGTCTGTTCGAGGAGATCGATGTCGTCCGCAAATTGTTCGATGAAGTGGCGCCGCGCTATGCCGATCGGTCCGGTGGTTATACGCGGATGGTGAAGATCGGCAAACGGCCGGGCGACAATGCCGATATGGCCGTGGTAATGTTGGTTGAAGATTAACAGAACGAGTGAATCCGGACAGCCCGGAGGTCATTGTGAGCGCGCCATCACCGGAAGATGCCGCCGAAAGCCCGGCCCGGTGTTTCCGGGCCATCGTCCAGTATGACGGCACGGCTTATCGGGGCTTCCAAAAGCAGCGGCGCGATAATACCATTCAGGCTGAGCTGGAAAATACGCTGGCCCAGCTTACCGGTCACCCGGTAGGTGTAATCGGGGCTGGACGAACCGATACCGGCGTTCATGCGCTGGGACAGGTTATCAGTTTTACAATCGAGTGGCCGGACAGGCACGGCCTTGAGGCACTGCTGAAGGCGATGAATACCCGATTGCCGGCCGATATCGCCGTGACCAGCATCGCAGCTGCGCCACCGGGGTTCCATCCCCGCTTCGACGCGCGACGGCGGACGTACGAGTATCACATCTTGTACCATCCGGTCCGGCAACCGCTGTGGCGTGACCGGGTCTGGCATGTGCGTCGGGAACCGGACATAGACCGGATGAACGCGGCGGCGGCGGTGCTGGTGGGGTCGCAGGATTTCGCCACTTTCGGCCGAGCGCCGGTGGGCGATAATACCGTCCGGCACGTTTACGCGGCGGTCTGGCGGCGGTCGGGCGAAAGGCTGGTCTTTCACATCACCGCCAACGCCTTTTTGAACCGGATGGTTCGTAGCCTGGTCGGTTCGTTGAAAGAGGTTGGCGTGGGCAAGTGGACGGTCGAGGAATTCGCCGCGGCTTTGCGAGCCTGCGACCGCCAACTATCGGCCACAACGGCCCCGGCCCGCGGCCTGTATCTGGTAGCAGTAGAATATGAGAATTGAAATGAAAGTGCGAACCCGGCGGCGTCTTGCCGGTGGAGGAATGAGATGAGAACGTATGTAACCAAACCTGCCGAGGTCGAGCGCGCCTGGTATATAGTTGACGCCGAAGGGCAGACATTGGGCCGCCTGGCATCGCGAATTGCGACGATCCTGCGTGGCAAGCACAAGCCTATCTACAGTCCATCGGTCGATTGCGGCGACTACGTCATTGTGATCAATGCCGACAAGGTCTCTGTTACCGGCCGCCGGCTGGATCAAAAGAAGTATTACCGGCATTCGCTCTACATAGGCGGTTTGTCAGAAATCACCTTGCGCGATCAGTTGCAGAAGCACCCGACACGGGTGATTGAATCGGCTGTCTGGGGCATGTTGCCCAAGAACGCGCTCGGCCGCAAAATGGTAAAAAAGCTGAAGATTTATGCCGGGACGGAGCATCCGCACCAGGCCCAATTGCCGCAACCATTGGAGCTTTAGTATCGGGATTTATTCTCGATAAGCATGAGGTAGTAGATTATGAGTGAGTATTTCGAGGGAATCGGTCGGCGCAAGGAAGCCTCCGCTCGCGTGCGCATTTATGTGCGCGATGAGACGAGTGAAGGCTCGCCATCGTTCGTCGTAAATGACAAAGATGTCAAAGAATTCTTCCCACGCTATGGGGATTACCAAATCCTGATTGGGCCGCTGGAAGACACAGAGCTGGACGGCAAGGTTGATGTGACCGTATTGGTAAACGGCGGCGGCGTCACCGGCCAGACAAGCGCCGTGCGTCTGGGGCTGGCTCGCGCCTTGGTCAAGTATGACGAGGATTTACGCTCATCTCTGCGAGCCGGAGACCATCTGACCCGCGATGCGCGCGTGAAAGAACGCAAAAAGCCCGGTCTCAAGCGCGCCCGCAAGGCCCCGACCTATACCAAGCGTTAAAGTTAAACGGGACCCCGGCTTGAGCCTGGTCTGGTTCCTTATTCAATGACCATCACCATTGTTGGTCTTGGCCCTGGAGATGCCGGCCTGATAACCCGTCAGGCCTGGCATCTCCTTTCTTCGGCCGACACCGTTTACCTGCGCACCACCCGCCACCCGGCCGTCGCCGGACTGCCCGACCACCTGCGATGCCAATCCTTCGATGCCGTCTATGATTCGGCCGGGGATTTCGCCACTGTCTACCAAACCATTGCCGCTGAAGTGCTGCGACTGGCCGAAGAGGCGGACATCCTCTATGCTGTCCCCGGCAATCCCTTCGTGGGTGAATCTACGGTGGCCGCCATTCTGGCCGGCGCAGCCGAGCGCGCCATCGCCACAAAAGTCATCAGCGGGCTGAGCTTTGTCGAGCCGGCCCTGGCCGCTTTGGGTGTCGACGCCCTGAATGGCCTGCAATTATTCGATGCGATCGAAATAGCCGGCTACCTTTACCCGCCGATCAACCCCGATGTGGCCGTGTTGCTGGGGCAGGTCTATAGTCGGCTGCTGGCCGGCGAGCTAAAGTCGACCCTGATGAGCATCTATCCGGCCGAGCACCCGGTAGCGCTGATCCATGCCGCCGGAGACCCAGCCGAAATGGTCGAACACCGGCCGCTTTATGAAATCGATCGCAGCGTCCACATCGATCACCTGACCAGTCTCTATATTTACCCCCTGGTAGATAAAAGCGATCTGACGGCGCTGGCCGAGACGGTTGCCGTCTTGCGCAGCCCCAATGGTTGCCCGTGGGACCAGGAGCAGACGCCGGCCGGCATGCGCGAAGGGTTTTTGGAAGAGGCATACGAAGTCCTGTCAGCCCTGGACGCCGAAGATTCGGTAAATTTACGCGAGGAATTGGGTGATTTGCTCTACCACATCGTCATGCAGACACAGATGGCGACCGAGGGAGGGGATTTCACGCTGGCTGAAGTCATCGCCGGCATTGAGGCCAAGCTCAAGCGCCGCCATCCTCATGTCTGGGGCGATTGGCAGGTGAGTAATTCGGCCGAAGTGCTTCGCAACTGGGAACAGCTCAAGCGAGATGAAAAGCGGCAGGGGAACGCCAACCCTGATCGCCCGCACTCCCTGCTAGCGGGGATTCCAGCGGCATTACCGGCGCTAGCCCGTTCGCAGAAAATCCAGAACAAGGCGGCCGCCACCGGTTTTGATTGGCCGGATATCAACGGTGTCTTGGCCAAAGTGATGGAGGAAATCGAAGAAGTTCGTGTAGCCGAAGATCAAGAGGCCCGTCAACAGGAACTGGGAGATGTCCTGTTTATTGTGGTAAATCTGGCTCGCTGGTTGAAGGTCGATGCCGAGAGCGCCCTGCGCGAAGCCAACGCGCGATTTAGTCGCCGGTTTGCCGAGGTCGAGCATCTGATCGCCGATCGCGGGCTGGAGTGGACATCACTGACCTTCGAAGAACTGGACGCATTATGGGAAGAAGCTAAGGGGCTGGTTGCGTAAAACACCGGACCTGATAAAGTAAGAACCGAACTCGACAATACCCGGTTCTATTGAGTAATTGTGACGGCCGTACTGAACATTGTCCTCCTGATGCTGGCGGTTTTATCGATTCTGGTCGCCCTCATTTTCGTCGGAAAAGGGCTGAGTTCCAGAAACAAGTCCCATCGCCAGAAATATAGCGTCGCCCAGACCGAAGCCCGTCGCCAGACCCGCATTCAGTGGATAAGGGCACTGTTTTTCTTGCTGGTCGGCCTGATATTTCTGGCCATCTTCGCCATCCGGCCCCTGTTTCCCTCGCCCGGCGGTGGTTCGGTCGTCGCCGAGGCGACACCCTTTTTGCCTGAAAGCAGCCCGGAAATTGAACCGACCGCCACCGATCCACCGCCGACTGCGCCGGCCAACCCCAGCCCCACCATAGAACCGCAAACACCTACACCGATACCGACTCCCGAGCCGACGGAGACGCCGGCGCCGCTGACAGCCGTGGTGAGTAGTGGCGTGGGCGTGTGGTTGCGCGGCTCGCCCAGCACGACCGGCCAGCAACTGGAGTGGTTGCTTGATGGCACCACAGTCAGTTTGTTGCCCGAACAACAGACGGCCGACGATCTGGTCTGGCAGCAGGTCCGCGTGGAAGACGGTCAGATCGGCTGGGTAGCCCGCGATTTTCTGGTGATTGGCGAGCCCACGCCAGTAATAGAGCCGACCGCAGACGACGCACCGACGTCGAATGAACCCCCCGAAGAAGCAACTTCTGAGCCCTGATCACCGTTGGTGGTCATTTTGCCATCCGCTCCGGGCCCTTGTCTTTGAATTGATTCCCATTAATTCTGGGTCTCAATCATATAACGCGGCGACTGGTGCCGGAAATAAGTATCATACAGTTCGGAATAATGGCCGCCTTGCTCCATGAGTTCGTGATGGTTACCTTGTTCTATGATCCTCCCCTTTTTAAGAACGATAATGCGGTTGGCCGATCGGATAGTGGACAGGCGATGGGCGATGATAATGGCCGTGCTGTGTTCCATGATCAGGTCCAACGCCTGCTGGATCTGTGATTCAGTGAATGGATCGACGCTGGCTGTGGCTTCGTCGAGGATGAAAATACTGGGAGCTTGCACAAGCACCCGTGTCAGGGCCACAAGCTGGCGCTGGCCCATTGACAGACGACTACCACGCTCGCCAACCTCGCTGTATATGCCCTGGGGGAGGGTTTCCAGCCATTCGCCCTCACCGATCATGGCCGCCGTCGCCTCTATCTCGGCGTCGGTGGCTTCCGGGCAGGCATAGCGGATATTCTCGGCCACCGTGCCTGCGAAAAGGAACGGAACCTGGGACACGATCCCGAGCTGACGGCGGTATTCGGTCAAGTCGAAGGAGCGAATGTCGCGGTTGTCAACGGTAATTTCTCCCGTCTGAAACTCATAGAAACGAGCTACGAGTTTGATTATGCTCGACTTGCCTGCGCCGGTGTGGCCCACCAACGCAATACTTTCTCCGGGCTGGATGTGCAGCGAAAAACTATCGAGAACTACTTCCTGGTCTGAATATCGGAAGTCAACTCGATCGAAACGGATGTCGCCGGCCAGCCGGCCGGCCGGCTCGGCCGCCGTCTGGATGACGCTGGCGTCAACATCCATCAGGGCAAAGACTCGCTCGGTGGCCGCCAGCCCGGCCTGGAACTGGCTCCAAAAGGCCGACAGGTTGGTGATGGGAAACCAGAATCGCTCGACGGTCGTGACAAACAGGTACCAGGCGGCGATGCTGATCACCCCGGCTACGGCACTGAGACCCCCGAAATAGACAAGAGCGGCCGTGCCGATCCCGGCGAGCGCGTTCAGAGTGGGGAAGATGTTAGCGATCACAAAGCCGCGCCGGACGTTTATTTCATAAGCCTGGATGTTGATATCCATGAACTGGTCATAGATAGCTTGCTCCTGGCGGAAATTCTTGGCTACGCGGATACCGCTGACCGCTTCCTGGATCGATTTGTTCACTTCGCCCAACGCCCGCGAGCTTTGGCGAGTCACATTGCGGGCTAGCCGGCGAAACCCCAGAGCCACCAGCGTTACAACCGGGACCATGACCAGGACGGCCAGTGTCAACCGCCAGTCGATTGTGAATAGGACAATGATCAGAATGAAGGCTACGGCCAGCTGGTTGACGACATCGGTAGCAATCGTGATGACTTCGCCAAATTCCTGCGTGTCGCTGGTAATCCGGCTGACAACCCGGCCTGAACTGTACTCGTCGAAAAAGGACAGATCCTGGCGCATGGTAGCGGCGAAAGCATCCTGACGCATGGAGGTGACGACATCGGCGATCACCTGGGCGGTTAAGTAACGGCGAATGCCGGCCAAGGCCCACGTTGCGACACCGGCGATGAAAACGAGAATAACCAGGTTAAGCGGGTAGGAAGCATTGGGATCAATACCGGAATTAAGGCTTTGGGCGATCAATATTGGCACCAGTGCACCGATTCCGGCCATCAGAAAGACGGCCAGGACGACAACCCAGACTTTGACTTTATGAGGACGGAAATAGGTCAGGATGCGGTTAACCAGAGCACGGTCGCTATAGGTACGATCGTATCGCTCACCTTCCAACCCGCGCATGACTGAGGCCATAAAGTAATCCTTTGCCTAAAGAATTCGCTGGCCCAGTAACGACGCGGCCAGCTCTACGGCCAGTTCGGCCGTGCGGTTCACCGAGTCCAGAATGGGATTGATCTCGACGATATCCATCGACTGCACCCGCTGGCTATCGCCCAGGATTTCCATTAGCAAATGCGCCTCGCGGTAAGTCAGCCCGCCGGGCACAGGCGTGCCGACACCCGGTGCCTCGTCAGGGTCAAGGCTGTCCATGTCCAGGCTGACATGGATTTGGGGCAGGTGACGCAAGCGATCCAGCGCTTGCCGGGCGACGGCGGCCATGCCCAATTCATCCACGTGGCGCATCGTAAAAACGTGGATACCGCTCTGAACCAATCGCTCTCTCTCCAGTTCATCCAGGTCGCGAATTCCGATCTGGACGATCTGATCAGGTTCTAATGTCGGTCCGTCGCCACCGATATTGACCAGATCGTCCGCGCCCTGGCCGATTAGCGCGGCCACTGGCATGCCGTGGATATTGCCCGACGGGCTGGTTTCGGGGGTGTTAAAGTCGCCGTGAGCATCGACCCAGATCAAACCAACCGGACCCGACCGGACGGCAGCGGCTACGGAACCGATGCTGATGCTGTGGTCACCGCCCAGATAGAGGGGAAAATCACCTTCGTTAACCCAGCGACTACCCATATCGAAAAGTTGACGGCAAACGGCGGCCACGGCGCGCCGGCGGCGGCCAGACCCTTCAACTACATGTTCTTCGGGATTGGGGGCTGGCAAGTTGCCTTCGTCGTTTACCGTGTGTCCCAGGCGTTCCAACCGTGCTTGCAAATGAGCATAGCGCAGGGCGCTGGGTCCCATATCAACGCCGCGCCGATTTTGGCCCAGGTCCATGGGCACCCCAAGGATGTGGATGGTTCGATGCATACTCGAGCGTTATTGTGGCTTAGGAAGCTCATTGGCGCAACCGGTTGACCCAATTCCAGGCGGGCTTATAATGAGCCTGGTGGGCGAGTTTGTCTGGCATACTGTGGCGCAGCTTCCCTGGCCGGCGGATTGGTCGGCACTGATGGGGCGACAAGCCCCGTTGCTGATCGAAATCGGATTCGGCAACGGCCTGTTTCTGGTCGATCTGGCCCGCCGGCGGCGGGATGCCAATGTTGTCGGGGTCGAGATTTCATTGCCCTCGATGCGTCATGCAGCGCGCAAGGTGCGACGAGCCGGATTGACCAATGTGATTCTGATCAAGGACAGTGCGGCGGCCATTTTGCAGGCCCTTTGCCGGCCACAGTCAATCGATGCCGTTATTATCAACTTTCCTGATCCGTGGCCCAAGAAAGGTCACGAGGGGCGGCGATTGATCAACGACAATTTTTTGCACTTGCTGGCGACGCGCCTGATTCCGGGCGGCACACTCGACATCGCCACCGATCATGTTGAGTATGCCGCCCAGACCGGTGAGTGCCTCCACCGTTCGCCTCACTTTGAGAGCCGTATTGAAACATTGTTCACATATGTCGGCCCGGATCGGCCGCGCACCAAGTATGAGCAGTTGGCGCTGGCCGAAAACCGCCCGCCTCACTATTTCAAATGGCGGCGCAACCATATATCGGCTACAGCAAATTACCCCGTTCCACGAGAACTGCCTATGCCTCATGTTGTCATTCGTACGCCGCTTGATCTGAGTGAGTTTGGCCGGGAATTCCGCCCGCAAGCGATTGAGGTGTCCGGCGTCCGTATCAAATTCCTGGAAGTCTACCAATCCTTTCATGATGGCGCGTTAGTGGTCGAGACTTATATCAACGAAGACCCTATTGTCCAGCGAGTCGGCCTTGAATTGCGGCCGCGCGCTAGCGGGGAGATCGTGATCGCCCTGCACGATGTTGGCTTTCCGAGGCCGACGTGGGGGGTGCATCTGGCCATCCGCACGCTTCTGGACCTTGTCCAGGCCCGCTACCCGGCGACTGTCATCGTCCATAGTACAGTGCGCGAAGATTATGCCGACGATTGACGCCAACGGGATGACAATCCACTATGAGGTATCCGGCGCGGGTGAACCATTACTGCTGCTGCATGGCCTGGGATCTTGCGGAGATGACTGGCAGCTTCAGGTGCCTGTGTTTGCCTGGCACTATCAGGTCGTCACGGCCGATATGCGCGGGCACGGGCGGCCTTCCAAGCCGCCAGGCCCATACAGCGTGCCGATGATGGCTGCTGATGTGCTGGCACTGCTGGACGCACTTGAAATAAAAGATGCCCATATTGTCGGGCTATCTATGGGCGGGATGATTGCCTTCCAGCTGGCCGTCGACCAGCCCGGACGGGTGCGAAGCTTGATCATTGTAAATAGCGTGGCGGCGCTTGTCCCCCGAACGCTTTCCGAGAAATGCCTGGTGTGGGCAAGGGTAGCGCTGGCCCGGTTATTCGGACCGGCAGCAACCGCCCGCTTTCTGAGCCGGCGTTTGTTTCCCAAGCCGGAACAAACCATATTTCGTGAGCGACTTGAAAGGCAGTGGGCGACCAACGACCGGCAAGCGTACCTGGCAGCGATGGATGCCCTGGTAGGGTGGAGTGTCATGGATCGAATTCACCAGATCCCTTGTTCGGTGCTGGTCATCAGCGGCGATCGGGATTATCTGTCGGCCGATGCCAAGTTGGAATGCACACGATTAATGCCTGACGCACGCTTTATCACGGTTGAAGATTCCGGACATGCCACGCCCATCGATCAATTTGTGATATTTAATCGCCTGGTGCTTGATTTCCTTTCCGAGGTGGATACGAGGTATCCAACGGATGATGGTTGAGGTACAATCGTTCTGTTGCTCGATCGGAAAGCGAATTCTATTCAATCTAAAATTTCACTTTACGTAATTTAACGTCTGAGTATTCTGCGTCGGTTATTTTGAGATGGAGAGATTACTATGAGGGTACTGGTCGCCGGGGAAATTCCCTTTGTCGATGATATCGCCCGGCTGTGCCGGCATGGAGCCCACAAAACTACCGTCTACCTGGTTGAGGATTTTCTCGGCGCGGTCGAGGCCGGCTACGAGCTGGAAGATCTGGGTCAGATCGAGATTGTGATCGAATTGCATAACGAGTCAGCGACCGCCAAGCAAGAACTCCTGACGGCCTTGGGATTGTGCCTGTCGCCCGATGCCCTGATCCTGACCTCGACCCTGGCCACGAGCGCGACGCGGGCCGCCACGTGGGCGCCGAATCCGGAGCGAGTCGTGGGCTTCGCCGTCTTGCCGCCCATCCCGGATCAGGGGATCGTCGAGCTGGCGACGGCGTTGCAGACATCTGAAGAGGCGCTTGTTCAGGCGGAATTATTCTGGCGCGGCCTGGGACAGGAGACGGTTCTTGTGGCCGATGGCCCGGGGCTTGTGCGGGCGCGTACGGTATGCTGCCTGATCAATGAGGCAATCAGCCTGGTGATGGAAGGGGTGGCTACGGCGGCCGACATCGACAAGGCTATGAAGCTTGGCGCTAACTATCCCATCGGCCCGCTGGCCTGGGCCGATCTCATCGGACTGGATGCCGTTCTGGGAGTTATGACCGGTTTGTTTGAGGAATGGGGCGATGATCGCTACCGGCCTTGCCCGTTGCTCAGGCGCATGGTCCTGGCCGGACGGCTCGGCCAAAAGACGGGCGAAGGCTTTTATACCTACGACGACTAAACCACCACGCTGCAAGAGAGGGACAGGCAAACGGGACGGATCGCCACAGGCGGTTCGTCCCGTTAGCTTTTGGGATATGGATCAACACCCGGCCCGATGTGTTCCTCAAACAGTTTCAAAATTTCTCCCGGTTCGGCGTGGCGGCCGAGCGTTTTCTTGGAGAATAGCGATTGCCCATCAACGGTGAACTCAAATACGCCTTTACTGCCGGTAATGAAAGTAAAACTTTCAATGACGTGCTGGTAGTTGCCGAGAATGTCGTCCGCCACACGGGCGGCTCGTTGCCAGTAGTTTCAGGGTACGCAGTATTCGAGGGTGATTTTGTGTTTGTCCATTATTATTCCGTCACTATGGGTCGGGAAGGCTGCTACCTATCGTATGTACTTTGATTCCCGTTGTCAAACTGAGCTGACGTTCTCAACGGATTTGCAATTGGTGTAGGAGCCATTTCCAGGAATGTAGCTATTGACAACCTTGAATAATGAGTTAATGTATCAATTAAATTTGATGCAATTACGCATGATATGAATGCCTCCACCATTTCTGATAGCTCCATGTTGCCGTTTCTGAAGCTATTGGCCCACGAACTTCGCTGGATTTTGCTGGCCGAACTGGCGGCGAGCGACAGGCGGGTAGGGGAGCTGGTCAGCTCAATGGGCCGGCCGCAGAACCTCGTCTCCTATCACCTGGCTCAATTGCGCGACGGGGGTCTGGTGACCGAACAACGCAGCAGCGCCGATGGCCGGGATATCTACTACACCCTCGACCTGAGCGTGCTGGGCGAGGGACTCCGGAGAAGCGGTGGCGCTTTGCACCCGGCCCTGGGCGGATCGCCGAATGAAAGCAGCCGACCGGCCGCCGGTCGGCTGGCACGAGTTCTATTTCTTTGCACCCATAACAGCGCTCGCTCACAGATGGCCGAGGCGTTGCTACAAGCGGTGATGGGTGAGGGGGCGCTTGTGGCCAGTGCCGGTAGCGAACCGTCGGCCGTCCATCCACTGGCGGTGCGCGTGATGGCCGAGCGAGGCATCGATATCAGTCGCCGTCGGTCGAAGCATCTGGGCGAGCTCACCGGACAGTCCTGGGACCGGGTCATCACCGTCTGCGATCGGGTGCGCGAGGTCTGCCCGGTTTTTCCGCAGGAGACGGTGACGGCTCACTGGAGTGTGCGCGATCCGGCGGCCGTGGTTGGTGATGAAGATGAGCGATTAGCGGTCTTTCGCACTGCGGCTGGGGATATTGAACGGCGAATTGATTATTTTAAGTGGGTGATTCAATCTGACAGTATTCATTAACAAAGGAGCATACGGTTGTCTGGAAATAATAAAATCAAAATATTATTCCTCTGCACTGGAAATTCGGCACGCAGCCAGATGGCCGAAGCCTATTTACGCCACTATGCAGGGGATCGCTACGAAGTCCATAGCGCGGGGCTAAAGCCTTCAGGTCTTAATCCTTATACAGTCCGGGTCATGGACGAAGCCGGCGTATCTCTTGAGGGACAATGGTCGAAGGATGTAAAAGAATACCTTGGACGGGTCAATTATGGCTATCTTATCACTGTTTGTAATCATGCCGAAGAAAATTGTCCCCGTACATTTCTGGGAGTCAGCAAACGGCTACACTGGAATCTGGCTGATCCAGCAACCTTCACTGGCAGTGACGATGAGGTGATCGCCAAATTTCGCAAGGTGAGGGATCAGATCGATGCAAAAGTTCAGGCCTGGATCGCCGATCCTGACAACGGGGCGGTGTATGTGAGCTAATGACGACTGTTTAAACCGTTCGTTACGACGGACATCAGTTGGCTCACCGGCTACCACCAATGAATTGGCGACTCCCAACAATCAAGGAACCATTATGAACCACCTTACCATTTTTGGCGATATTCACGGCAATTTGCCCGCCCTGACGGCCGTATTGGCCGATATGGACAGGCGCGGGTTGGGCAACCGCTATTGTCTCGGCGATCTGGTCGGCTATGGCGTGCAGCCGGATGAAGTCGTGGCGACAATTCGCGAGCGTGGTTACCCGACTATCATGGGTAATTATGACCTGGGGGTGGGCCAATTGAGCGATGACTGCGGCTGTGCCTATAAGAGTGCCACGGCCGAAGCTTTAGGCACTCAGTCTATTGCTTGGACGAATGACCACACCACCGAAGAAACCAGAGCTTTTTTACGAAGCCTGGTCGACAAGATTGAGGTGAAGTTGGGTGATTTGCGTGTAGTCCTGGTCCATGGCAGCCCGCGCAAAGTCAACGAATACCTCTATGAAGATCGACCGGCGGCGAGTCTGGAGCGATTACTGGATATGGTCGAAGCGGATGTCCTGGTCTGCGGCCACACCCACATCCCCTACCACCGGGTGTTGCCGAGCGGCCGTCACGTGGTCAACGCCGGAAGCGTGGGCAAACCCAAAGACAACGATAACCGGGCCGGTTATGTGGTTTTATCCGCGAACGACAATCGTTTGGATGTTGAGTTTATTCGCGTGCCCTATGATATTGAGGCGGCGGCACGGGCTATCGAATTAACCGATATGCCGGATGAATTCGCGACGATGTTGCGGGTGGGAGCGGGTTAAGAGTAGGTTTTGTTCACCCGGCGATACTGTACTCGTAGCGACCGCTCACCGCATCATTTTCCGCGAAACGACTTAACCGGAACAGGTGTGGTGGGAAGAGGGGATCAGCAACATTCAGGATACGATCCGCCATCAGGCGACCGGTCGCCGGGCCGAGTTTGAACCCGTGACCACTGAAGCCGCAACAAAGGAAAAATCCGCTATCCGGTTGAGCCTCGTCGATGATGGGGTGCCAATCCGGGGTAATATCGTATAGTGCCGCATAACCCCCGGCACTGTCGCATTGCTCCATAGCCGGAAAACGCTGGATCAGGCGCTCGCCGGTGTCCAGGATGAAGTCAGTGTCGACGCCTTCGTTATAGCGATCCGGATTGACGATAGCATTCGCCTCTTCCGGGTCGACCAGCCCGACCAAGGTTAAATTGCCGGTCTCGCTGCGAAAATAGGTGGCATTGATGAAGTCGACGACGACCGGATGGGCGGCTTCATGGCCGGCCGGGCGGCGGAAAAAGGAGACCTGAATCCGGCAAGCATTGAGGGGAATCTCCAGCCCGGCCATCCGGGCCACGCGCGCGCCCCAAGGCCCCGCGCAATTAACGACCACCGGTGCGTGGAGATCGCCGCCGGTGGTCTTGACTCCGGTGACCCGGCCGTTATGTTGGTGGATGGCGGTGACGGCGGTGTTGGGTATCACCTTCACACCGGCTGACCTAGCGGCCTGAGCGTAAGCATTGACCGTCAGGTAGGGGTCCGCATAGCCACTGTCCTCCTCCCAAGCGGCGGCGACGAGGTCGGCCGTCTTGAAGGCGGGCATGATTTCGCGTAGCGAATCTGTGTCGATGATCTCGGTGCGGATGCCGATCTCCTGCTGTAGCGCGACGTTAGCTTCCAGCCCTTCCCGGTCCTTCGCCGCCACCAGGGCCAAGAAGCCCGTCTGGCGAAAGCCGCATTCACCGCCGACCTGCTGCTCAAAATCCTGAAAAACACCGAGACTGAAGTGGGCCATACGCGCCGTCAATTCGTTGGAATAGTGCTGGCGAATAATGGCTGAGGATTTACCCGTCGGGCCGTCACCGATATTGTCTTTTTCGACCAAGGCGACTTTAACACCGCGTCGAGCCAATTCCAGCGCCGTGGAACAGCCGTTGATCCCGCCGCCGATAATGATGACATCAAAGGTATCTGACATGGTTGGTGACTCCTGAAAATTGTGCTTTAGTGAATGGATCTGAACCAACAGGTTTAAACGTCGGACCCTGGAAGGTGGTGCCGGATCTCGTTAAGTGTGAAGATAAGTATAGCATCGCCACGAAAGGGGAACAGAAATTAACTGTCTCGGGAAGGCCAAAGTAAAGGCAAAAAAGAAGCCATAACTGGCACAGGAGCCAGTGTTCTATGGGATTAGAAGGTCCTTCTGAACCAATTCCTGAATCGAAGGTTGGGCCAGAAAATTGCGTCGCATGTCGTCCTCGAATATGTTCCCGGCGATATATTCGATCTCCTCACGAATTTCCGATTTCAGGGCGATAACTCCCTCCTGATTATCAACCCGTTGTTCGATCTCCAATTTGGTTAACAAATAGTGCCATAGATTTAAACGCAGGCCGATTTTTCGGGCCAGGGCAATCGCTTCGGTTATCTTGTCTCTCGCCTCATCTACTTCACCCTTAACCAGCAAAACCTTTGCATATCCTTGCCAGATATCCGGCAGGAACCCCCAAATACCATTTTGTATGAAGTTCGTTTCGGTTGTTTGCAGGATGTCCTGCAGTCTTTCATGTTCTCCCATAGCCAGGGCCAGTTCTATTTGGGCGACGACAATATCATTAGCGATGATATTGTTACGGCTTTCGGCAAGTTCGGCATTATCGGCCCAGATTTCGGCGGCCGCGTCTACCTGTCCGAGGGCAAGTTTAATCAGGATCAGCCGCGCCAGACTCAAACCTACGAATTGGGGAATGAACTCACGGCCAATTCGAATCCCTTTCTCGGCATGTTCTTTTGCCAACTGCATCAGACCCACCTCCTGATACAGATGGGCCAGAGAAGAATGGATGACCACTTGCCCACCCATGAAATTCGCCTCAATAGACTTGATCAGCGCGGCGGGTAAATCCTCCATAGCCCGGCCCAATTGGCCCAGATAAATGTAAACCACACCGCGCAACCCTTGGCTGAACCCCTGGCCCCAAGGATTGTCGATTCGCGAAGTGATTCGGTAAGCTTCATCCGCCAGCGCCAAAGCCCGGTCCATCTCGCCGCTCATGAATGCGATCATGCAGGCGTTGGAGAGGCTATCGGCCAGCATGGGTTCATTTCCGAGCGCTCGCCAGCGTTCATGAGCTTTTTTGGCCAGTTGCTTGGCTTCCTCAATCCGGCCAACGGTCCCAAATACATCGGTCAAATCGTTCAGAAGATAGGCTTCTTCTTCGATCAGCCCCAACTCGCGGGCCATCTCCAATGCGCGCTCACCGCGTTCGATCGCGTTATGAATTGAATTCAGATCGAATCGGTCGATATTGACCATATTCCAGAGAATACGCACTTCGGCCGGGCGGTCGCCCAGTTCCTGGGCGAGTTTTAAAGCCCGATCCATTAACTCGCGAGCATCGTCGGCATCAAAGAACGGTGTGACATTTGAACGCAGCTTACCTTGAGCAATAATACTCTGTAATACCATTCCCTGATCGTCGCAATCCAGTCCACGTTGTTCCAATTCCTGATAAGTTTGATCAGCGTCCTTGAATCTTGATTGTAATTCCAAGGCCCGGCCTCGCGAAAGATAAATATGTGTTACCCGCTCAGGTGGCTCATCAAAATCGATCGCCATGGGCAAGGCGCGATTATAAAAGGCGATGGCTTCGGCGGTAGCGTGTAGTTGCAACGCCGAATCGGCGGCCATGATTAGGTAGGGCAGCGCACGTTCCGGTGCGTCCCCTTCGGCAAAATGGTGAGCCAGAACGGGAGCGACGACGCTCAGATTGTCCTCTCGAAGTGTCTCGATAGTCTCAGCCACCTGACGGTGCATGATGCGCCGTTGTTTCAGAAGAATGGTGTTATAGGTGGCCTCGTGCGTCAGGGCATGGTAGAAAGTATAGCCCGGTTCCGGCACGCGGGTCGTCTCGCGAATGAGTTCCATGCGCTGCAGCTCTAGTAATTGTTGATCGAGCAATTCCGGTTGCTCCACCAGGGCAGCCAGCGGCGAGCGCGGGAAGAACCGCCCGATGACAGCGGCGATCTGCACGGTGCGGCGGGTAGCCTCGTCAAGCCGGTCGATGCGCGCCGTGAGCAGGGCCTGGAGAGAATCCGGCAGTTGGATAGAGTCCACCAGTCCCGTCGTTTTCCAGGGCAGTCCCTTCCCTTCGCGAACCAGATAACCATGCTCTATCAGATGGTGGACGACCTCCTCGACAAATAGCGGGTTGCCTTCAGCTTTATCCAGGATGAGCGAACGGAGCTCGGCGGGAAATTCAGACTCGCCCAGTAAACCATCTAATAATTGCCGGCTATCGGTGTCGGTCAGTGGATAGAGGGCTATTTCGACCAGGCGGTGCGGCAGGTTACGTTCGGCCGCTTCCTTCAACCGCCACCCGGCCGTGTGTCGATCGCGTCTCACGGCGCACAATAAGAGTATTGCCTTATGCTCGACGAGATGTAACAGGCGAGCCAGGAGGTCGGCCGAAGAGTCATCGATCCACTGCAGATCGTCGAGAATAAGAATCACGGGGTGTTTGCCGGCTTTCATGCTTAAAATGTGTTCCATGCATGTGAGCAGTTGTCTGACAAATTCTTCACCACTCAGTCTTACCGGCTGGTTACCCCCGGTGATACCAAACAAGGATTCCAGTACGCGGGTTGCCTGCTTTTCTTCGGCCTCGTTAAACCCGGCGGTCCTCATCCGCTCGCGAATGGTTTCCGGCCCAGCGCCCAGCCCCAGCTCCAGCAACTGCCGCAACAGGCGAGTGATAAGCCCGTAAGGCAGGCTGGTTTCATAGGCAAAAGCGGCCTCTTCTTTAAATTGGCTTTCTTTCTTCAACTGAGGATAGAGTCGGGATATCGACTCGAAAATAAGCCGGGACTTACCCATGCCGGCATCCCCGGTGAGGAAAACGATCCCACCCCGGTCCCCGGCCAACCGCTCAAAGGCTTCTTCCATGATAGCCCATTCACGCGTCCGGTTTATCAAAGGCGTGTGAAAAGACATCTGGAACTGTCGCATTTCACTCGCCTATCGGGTGCTACGCCGCCGATCGGCGAGTGAAAT
>JAWOHK010000126.1:0-36831 GCA_046485205.1 Chloroflexota bacterium
CCCCACGGTTGAGCCAGAAGCGCATGTTGTCGAGCATGGCCGGTAGCACGTCCGGGTGGCGGTAGTTGAGTTCCGGTTGGCGACGATGGAACTGGTGCATGTAGAACTGGCCGGTGGTGGCGTCGTAGGTCCAGGCCGGGCCGCCGAAGTGGGTCTGCCAGTTGTTGGGCAGGCGCGTCTCCGGCGGGCCATCGCCGGGAGCCGGGTCGGCCCAGATGTAATAGTCGCGCTTGGGGTTGTCGCGACTGAGACGGCTCTCGACGAACCAGACATGCTCGTCGGAAGTGTGGTTAGGCACCAGATCGAGGATGACCCGCAGCTCGCGGGCGTGAGCCTCGGCCAGCAGTCGATCGAAGTCGCCGAGCGTGCCGAAGAGCGGGTGGATATCGCAGTAGTCGGCCACGTCATAGCCGAAATCATGCATGGGTGACGGAAATATCGGTGATATCCAGATCGCGTCGACCGCCAGTGAATGCACGTAGTTAAGCCGCCGGCGGATGCCGTTCAGATCGCCGACCCCGTCGCCGTTGCTGTCCTGGAACGAGCGCGGGTAGATTTGATAGATAATGCCGGTTTGCCACCAGTACATGGATCGATTCCTCCATTGTAGTTTGGGCCGCCGAAAGGAGACGGGATCGCTAGGGTATCACAATTATTAAAGACTCAAATCCAAACACCTTGTTCTCGTCCGACCGGAAGGGCGACTCGGTGGCCATGGTCGGCGTGGCCGTCAACTACATCTGCATCTTGCCGGAAGACACTAATTGAGTTCCAACGACAGGGTAGGGAATCGCCTGCTCACGTACTGTGAGCGAGAATACGCGGGGTCGAAATACCGCCCCGCGTATTTTTGCGAATCGACTCTGGGGCCCGGTGTGAAACGGTGAATCTCGTTTTGCCTTGCCCACTTCGGGTGCATTGGACATAATTGGTTCTGAGAACGACAGATCGATGATGACCTTAAGCCGCCCACGCCATTCCCCCCACTCTTCAACATGGTTCACCGGACGAGGCATATAATTGGACAGTACCCAACTGATCGGCCTGGTGGCGACAGCCGTCCTTTTGATTGTCCTGTCCTTGTTCCTGGTCCCGACGTCGGTGGGTGGTCTGGAATCCCGCCCCAATCCGCTGCAACATTACGATGACGCGGTGAAACGCTTCGAAGCGCAGGCTGAAATCGAGCAAACGAAATGCTTCCCGCTGGGTCGCTCCTTGTTGCTGGCCCACGGCCAGCGGACACCGCTGGCATTTGTTCTGATTCATGGCTTGACCAATTCACCCCACCAATTCGAGGAGTTCGGGCAACTTTTGTGGTCCCGAGGTCACAACGTATTGGTTCCGCGCATGCCCTTTCATGGTCATAATAGCGCTCGGCTCAGAGAAATTTGGCCGTTACGGGCGGAAGACCTGCGCGACTATGCGGACGAAACGGTTGATCTGGCCGCCGGTCTGGGCGAGGAGATCATTGTCGTCGGCGTTTCCGGCGGGGGCACCGTGGCGGCCTGGATCGGTCAGAACCGGCCCGAGGTCTCCCAGGTTGTGTCAATCGCTCCCTTTCTGGGCGCGCCGGGTAAGGCGCGGCCTGTTGGGAACCTGCTGATGAATGCCTGCTGCCGCTTGCCGAGTATTGATTTGACGAATCCCAAAGAGCCACCTCGAACCTGGGTTTATCGGGGTCAATCGACTCGTCCGCTGGCCCAGACCGTTCGACTGGGCAAGGCTATGTACGAGCAGGCGGCAGCCTATCCCCCGGCGGCTGGGCGAATTATCGTTCTGACCGCCGCCGGTGATAACCAGGTGGACAATGTCGCCACCCAACGTTTGGTCAAGTTATGGCGGCAGGGCGGGGGAAATGTCATCGCCTATGAATTTTCCCGCGAGGCGGCCTTGCCGCACAATCCCATTGATCCCACGGCCGATCCGGCAAAGCGCCAACTGGCCTACCAAACGATACTGGAATTGCTGGGCCTGCCCATTGAGATGGCATGACGACTAGTTGTCGCCATCCGGGGAACCGGGCGCGAACAACGGCTCCTCCAAACTTATAGGAATCTCGCCGGTCGTCGTTGATAAGCAATGGGTATTGCGATTACTCTCGGCACAGCTCGATCACTTGTCGTGGCGTGACTTTCTGCAGCCGATAAGGCCCGCCCATTCGCTACGAAGCGCCTGTACACAAAGGGCTTTGCGGCCTTCCTGGATTGGCAGGTCGAAATTTCCGGAAGAACGCGGGTATATTGGAGATGACTACATCGATTTTCATTAGCATGTTCCCGTCACCCTACCCCGGCCATGTGATTATTAGTTGATCCTGATTGGTAACTCGCCAAAAATAGGCGTTTAGTGGCTTCTACTGACCCTCTAACGTCATAATGATAAAATCAACCGTGATGGAAGATATACAAGAAACAAAACATTTCCAGATCGCCGGCATGGATTGCACCAGCTGCGCCCGGACCATTGAAACCGGCGTAGGCAAGCTGGATGATGTGGAGGCAGCCTCGCTTAACTTCACCACCGCTACCTTGCGTGTGACCGGGCCGATCGCGCCGGAACGGGTCGTTGCTCGGGTGCAAGAGCTGGGCTATGACGTGGTGAAAAAGACCGCAGATGGCGGACGGCCGACCATAGATGGACCGCATCAGTCCCCTATGACCGGCGAGCATCAGCCAGGCCTGCTTGCCTATCTCTGGCAGCGATGGGAGACGCGATTGGCGCTGATCGCGACCTTGCTAATCATCCCCGGCCTGCTCTTTGACGAACTGCTACCCGGCCTGGGCATCGAATCGCCCTTATTCGCCGGGATGGCTGTTCTGGCCATGATCCTGGCCGGCTACCCAATCGCCCAAAACGCCGTCCGAGCATTACGGGTTAATCGTGAGATCACCATCAACTTATTGATGAGCATCGCCGCGGTTGGTGCGGTGATTATTGGTGCTTATACTGAGGCGGGATTGGTCATGGTGCTTTTCGCGCTGGGCGAGGCTTTGGAAGGCTACACCGCCGACCGCGCTCGCAACGCCATTCGCGGCCTTTCGGAATTGGCCCCTTCGGAAGCGATTGTCTTGCGGGACAGCGCGGAAGTCCGTTTGCCGGTGGGTGAATTAGTCGTGGGTGACCGGATTGTCGTTCGCCCCGGCGAGCGTCTGCCGATGGATGGGCGTGTGCTGGCCGGCACATCAACTCTGAACCAAGCGCCGATCACCGGCGAGAGCCGCCCGATCGATAAGATGCCCGGTGACGAGGTCTTCGCCGGGAGCGTCAATGGTCACGGCACGCTAGAAATCGAGGTGACCCACCTGGCTGAGGACACGACCATCAGCCGGATGATCGCTCTGGTTTCCGAGGCGCAGGACAGGCGCGCACCCGCCCAGCGCTTCGTCGATGAGTTTGCCCGCGTCTACACGCCGGCCGTCATCGCAATCGCTGTGCTGGTGGCAACCATTCCGCCACTGGTCTTCGGCCAGCCGTTCTGGAACCCGTCGCCCGATGTGCATGGCTGGCTGTATCGGGCCCTGGCTTTGCTCGTCGTCGCTTGCCCTTGCGCCCTGGTGATCAGCACCCCGGTCACGCTCATCAGCGCCATCAGTAACGGTGCGCGTAATGGCGTCCTCTTCAAAGGCGGAGCCTATTTGGAGGAATTGAGCCGGGTGCAGGCCGTCGCCTTCGACAAGACGGGCACGATCACCCGCGGCACTCCGGCCGTCGTCGCCATTGGAGCGGCCGGCTGTGCGACGCCCGGCGACGAGTGCGCCGCGTGTGATGACTTGCTGGCCCTGGCCGCGGCCGTCGAGCGACGCAGCGAGCACCCTCTGGCCCAGGCCGTCCTGGCTGAGGCGAAGAACCGGGGTCTTGAAACCCGATACGCCGCCGGCCAAAGTGTCACCGCCCTGGCTGGTCAGGGTGTCACAGGACAGGTTAATGGTCACAAGGTGACGATCGGCAGCCATGCTTTCTTTGATGGCGTGGTGGCCCATTTGCCGTTTTGTGAGGATATCCACGCGGCCGAGGCAGAAGGGCATTCGACGATGCTGGTCAGCCGGGATGAAGTTTATGAAGGCTATATCAGTGTAGCCGACACATTGCGCGATGGGAGTAGCCAGGCTATCGCCCAACTGCGCGATTTAGGTTTAGACCCGCTGGTCATGTTGACCGGCGATCACATCGCCACGGCCAAGCGGATCGCCGCCGAGGTCGGGCTTGCCGATATCGAGGCCGGGTTGCTGCCGGCCGGAAAAGTTGACGCCATTGAAGCCCTGCGCCGGGAACACGGTCATGTGGCGATGGTCGGCGACGGTATCAATGATACGCCTGCTTTTGCTACCGCTTCGGTCGGTCTGGCCATGGGACGGACCGCCCAGGCGTTGGAAACGGCCGATGTCGTATTATTGGGCGATGATCTGCGCCAGTTACCCTTTGCCGTCCGGCTGGCACGCCAGGCCATGAGCACGGTGCGCTTCAACATTGCCTTGAGCATCGCCATTAAGCTGGTATTCTTTGTGCTGGTCCTAGTTGGGACCGGCAGTATGTGGATGGCCGTCCTGGCCGATATGGGCACGTCCCTACTGGTTACGCTGAACGGGATGCGGTTGCTGCGCCGGCCTGTACTGGACCTATAGCCGCCTCCAGAACGATCAAACCGAATCAATGGAGTATAAGCTTTCATGTCTATCACCCAGTTACCAAAACGAAGCGAAGTCGAAAGCCGAAATACCTGGAACGACACCAGTGTCTTCCCTGACGTCCCGGCGTGGGCAGCCGAGGTGGCGGCCCTGTCGGATGAAATAGGCACCATCCGGCAACTGCAGGGCAGAGTGGCCGACAGCCCGGCGGCCCTGATCCATGCACTGGCCACTATCGACTCGGGCCGGCAGCGAGCTTACAAGGTTTATACCTACGCGTCGATGGGAGAGTCCGTGGACACGATGGATCAGGTGGCCGGCGAGCGGGCCAGTCAGGCCAGAAGCCTCTATGGCGAATTGATGGGCGCGGTGGCCTTTTTGGAGCCGGAACTGCTGGCTATCGGCCGTGCTCGGTTGGCGGAGTGGGAAACCCTTGAACCCGGTCTGCGTACCTATTCCCATTATTTTGACGATCTGTTTCGGCGTCAGGCTCATGTGCGGTCTCCAGAAGTTGAGGAGGTATTGGGTTTGGCCGGTGACGCGTTTTCCGGGGTGTATGTGACATTTTCCCGATTGACGGATTGCGATTTCCAGTTCGATCCGGTCCAGAACGCGGCCGAGCAAGCCCTTCCAGTGGGTCAGGGAACCATTGACGCTTTGCTACACTCGCCGGATCGGGAGGTGCGTCGTTCGGCCTGGGAAGGTTATCATGATCAGTATCTGGCCTACAAGAATACGCTGGCCGAGAATCTGGCGACGTCGATCAAGCAAAATGTGCTGACCATGCGCGTCCGGCGCTTTCCTTCGACGTTGGAGATGGCCCTATACGCCGACAATATCCCGGCCGAGGTATATCATAATTTGCTAGATACTTTCCGGCGCCATCGAACCGTCTGGCAACGTTACTTCAATGTGCGCCGCCGGGCGTTGGGCGTTGAAACCCTGCACACCTATGACATCTGGGCACCGCTGACGACCGAAAAACAGCCGGTTCCCTACGAGCAGGCCGTAGAATGGATTGCCGATGCCTTGTTGCCGTTGGGCGAGGAATATGCGTCCACAATCCGGCGTGGTTGCCTCGAAGAACGATGGGTAGATTTGTACCCCAACGAAGGCAAGACGGCCGGCGCGTTTTCTTCGGGCTCGCAAGGAACGTATCCCTTCATCCTGATGAGCTACACTGATGACGCGCTGAGCCTGGGCACGCTGGCTCACGAGCTGGGTCACTCAATGCACTCCTGGCTGAGCTGGCAGACGCAACCCCCGATCTACTCTGATTACTCGCTATTCGCTGCCGAAGTCGCGTCGAATTTCCACCAGGCCATGTTGCGCGACTGGCTCCTCAACCAGGAGAACATCAACCCCCAACTGAAGATCGCCGTGCTTGAAGAAGCGATGGCCAATTTCCACCGTTACTTCCTGGAAATGCCGACCCTGGCTCTGTTTGAGTTGGAGATGCACCAGCGAGTTGAGAAGGGGCAGGGGCTGATCGCCGACGACATGAATGACTTCCTCGCCGATCGCTTCGCCGAAGCCTATGGCGATGAAGCAGTCGTTGACCGGCAGCGTGACGGCATCCGCTGGGCGACGTTCGGCCATCTCTATGCTGATTATTATGTCTACCAGTATGCCACGGGCATTTCCGGGGCCAACGCGTTGGCCCGCAGGGTCTTGTCCGGCGAGCCGGATGCAGCCGAAGCGTATCTGGGTTTCTTAAAGGCCGGTGGCTCTAAATACCCGCTGGAGGCTCTGAAGGATGCCGGAGTCGATCTGGCTCAACCGGAGGCAGTAGAGGCCGCTTTCGCCGTATTGTCGGAGTATGTCGAGCTGCTGGATAGCCTGGTTAATGCCTGAATTTAAGGGCGCGAACAACGAACGAGAAAAGGGATAATAAACCAAAGAGGTTTTTTCGCTATTGCTCCAGCTGTGGAAGAACTTCCTGGCAGTCGGGACAAATACCGAAAAACTCCAGCAGGTGACCTTGCATCTCGAAACCGAAACGCGCCCCGATGGTTTCAGTCAGGTCGTTGACGACGCACTCGTCAAACTCGACAACCCGCTCACAGCGAGAGCATACCAGATGATGGTGGTGGCCCTGGTCCATCAACACAAAATGAGCCGCGCCGGTACCCTGGTAGACAGGCCGCAACAAGCCGAGATCACATAGCAATTCCAGCGTGCGATAGACTGTCATACGGCCGATGCGAGGTGAGTCCTGGTGGACTATTTCAACCAGATCATCAGCCGTTACATGGCCGCCACTCGCGACCAGCGCCTGAAAGATGGTTTCACGGGCGTGGGTCAGGCGATAACCATGTTCTTGGAGTTCCTGGTGCAGACTGGACAAAATCGTTTGCTTGTTTTCCATTATCAACGGGCCCTAATTACGCTGCGCTGACCGCGTCGCGACGCCAGCAGAAAGGCCAGCAAAAATATAGAGGTTGCTACCAGCACGATAGCCGGGCCGGAGGCAATATTCAGATAATAGGAGACATAGACGCCGGTGATTCCGGAGATCGAGCCGATTATCGCCGCTACGACCATCATCGACGGTAGTCGACGGGTGAGAAACGAGGCGGCAGCGGCCGGCGTCACCAGCATGGCCAGCATTAGGGCCACGCCGACAACCTGGAGGGCGACGACTATTGTCACGGCGATCAGAACGAGCAAAAGATAGCGTAAAAAAGTCGTTGGTAGCCGCAGGGTATCGGCCAGAACCGCATCGAAAGAGATGACCATGAATTCTTTGTAGAAGAGAAAGATGATCAGGAGTACCACAACCCCCAGAATAGCCGTCAATATCAGGTCGGTCCGCGAAACGCCTAACAAATTTCCGAACAGGAAATGGGCCAGGTCAATGCTGTAGTTCCCGCGCAACGACAGCAAGGCTACGCCCAGGGCAAAAAACCCGGCGAAGATGACGCCTATAACCGTATCTTCTTTCAACGCCGTGCGCTCGGTCAGAAAACCGATACCCAGGGCAGTCAACAGGCCCATCACCAGCGCGCCTAATGCCAACGGCAAGCCAAATAGAAAGGCGATGACCACGCCGGGGAGGATGGTATGGGCCATGGCATCGCCCATAAAAGCCATGCCACGCAGGACGATATAGACTCCCAGGATGGAACAAACGGTGCCGACGATAATCGATGCCATCAGGGCGCGGCCGATGAAGGCATATTGCAGGGGATCGATGAACCAATTCATTAGTTAAAATTAAGGTGTTGGTCAGTAAACAAAATTCAGTGGGCAACGGTCCGCAGGAATTTCCACAGTTCCTTTGTGAGCTTTAATTGTTGCTCGTCACTCACCGTCACAGCAAGTATCGGCCAGGAGCAAGGCGCCATCCTCCTGGTTGATTACGTGGATGTGACCGCCGTAAGCCGAAAGTAAATTCTCGGAGCGCAAGACTTCGCCCGGTGGCCCCAAGGCGACGATGTGGCGATTAAGAAGCATGATCCGGTCAAATCGCTCGGCGGCCATGTCCAGGTCGTGAGTAGCCAGCAGCACGGTCACGCCGTCGCGTTGCAAGTCATCGAGGATGGTCAGGATGGCTTCTTGGGTAGGGATATCCAGGCCATTGAGCGGCTCATCCAGTAACAGTAGTTCCGCTTCCTGAGCCAGCGCGCGAGCCAGAAACACTCGTTGTTGCTGACCGCCTGACAATTCACCGATCTGCTTCTTGGTCAGGTCGATCGCGCCCACTCGCGCCAGGCTTTGACGAACAATCTGCCAATCCGCGCGTCGCGGCCAGCGAAACAGACCGATTTTCCCGACACGACCCATCATCACCACATCTTCAACTGTGACCGGAAAGGTCCAGTCGATCTGGCTGCGTTGGGGAACGTAGGCGATGCAGATATGGCCCCCGGGTTCATAACCGTAGATGTTGATGTCGCCTTTATCCGGGGCCAGCGTCCCTGCGATAAGGCGAAATAGGGTGCTCTTGCCCGCCCCATTGGGGCCAACGATGGCGATTCGCTCGCCATTGTTAACCTGGAACGTAAGATCTTCGAGGGCATAAAGCCGGTCGCCGTTGGCTCCGCCAACCCGACCATTGTACGCGACCCAAACATGTTGCAGTTCCAGCGTCGGAGATGTGCTTTCGTGAGTAATACCACTCTTAATGATTCGTTGTACGGCCAATTTTTGAAGCCTTAGACAAAACTAACCCGGGTAATTTGCCGGTGATCTTAAGGGGGTTACGATTCCCTTATGATCACCGCTGTTATCGATGGCTTACCTGTTCGCCACATCACCGCAACGCAGCGACAATCGCGTCGGCATTGGCGCGCATCATGCCGATATAACTGTCGGCTCCGCTGCCCGCCGGGCCCAATGCGTCGGTGAAGAGGCTGACCACGCGAACCTCTTCGCAGCCGCTCAACTCAGCCGAAACCGTCTCGGCCAGCCGTTCGCTGACGGTCGTTTCTGTGAAGATGGCACAAATCTTCTCTTCCTCCATAGCCTGGATGAGCGCTGCCAGGTCCCCGGCTGTTGGTTCGGCCAGCGTACTGGCTCCGGGAATGACCGTACCCAGTACCTCGAACCCGTACGCCCTGGCGAAGTAAGCGAAGGTGTCGTGGTTAGTCACCAGGACTCGTCTTTCATCGGGAATGGTGCTTAATTGGTCGCGTATATAGGCGTCCAGTTCTTCCAGGTCGGTTAGATAAGATTCAGCATTAGCACTATACAGCGCCGAATTGGATGGGTCAAGCACGCTCAGCGTTGCGTTTAGATTCTCGACCCACTTGACAACATTTTGAACACTTTGCCAGGTGTGGGGGTCGGCGCCGCTGTGTTCATGGTCTCCATCCTCACCCGCGTGGTCATCCTCATCCGCGTGGTCATCCTCATCAAAGCCTAGAGGCTCGATGCCGGCGCTGACCGGCACCAAGGGAATCCCTTCGCCGATATTAGCCAGATCATCGAGTAACCCTTCTTCCAGGTTCCAGCCGTTTATGAAAATCGTGTCGGCGCGAGTGACCGTCGTTAGGTCCGCTGCTCCCGGCTGGTAGCTGTGCGGGTCTTGTCCCGGTTCCATAAGCGTTGTCAACTCGATCGCTTCACCACCCACGCGACCAACGACATCGCCGATAATGCTGGTGGTAGCGATGACGCGAAGCGGCCGCCCGTCGAGCGCTACAGCCTCCAGAGAAGGCAAGGACAGCAGGCTCATATCCGCGTCATGCTCATCTTCACTCTCATCTTCATGTTCGTCTGCATCTTCGTTGCTTTCGTGCTCGGACACGGCTATGGTTGACGCTACCTGGACAGATGGACCACTCTCTGTTGAGTTGCATGCTGCAGCCAGAAAAGCCAAAACCACCAGCACGATAATTGGTATCTTGGCTGATTTTCGTATCACTATCTTCTTCATCGTCTATCTCCTTAATACAATCGGCTTATAAGGGTTATTATAGTTAAAACTTAATTGATAAACTGTACCAGTGATATATTTTATCAATTACAAACAAGAAAAGGCAACCATGTCACGCGATCTCTATGATTTATTCAGTCCACGCTTCAAAGCGGACCCGTTCCCGACTTATGCGGCTATGCGCCGGGACCATCCTATTTATCGTCATACCGCACCGGACGGCCGCGTGATCTGGTATATGACCCGTTACGAGGATATCTCGGCTGTTCTGAGGGACGATCTGCGATTTGGCAAAGACCCGGTTCTGGCTAAAGCAGGCTCCGAAGGGTCGGTCAAACTACCGAAACTCGGGTCGACGATCAATGATAATATGCTCTTTAGCGATCCCCCGGATCATACTCGACTGCGGGCCTTAGTTAATCAGGCTTTCACCCCGCGCCGCGTGGCGGCGATGACAGGGCGTATCCAGGATACGGCTGAAGGTTTGCTGGAAAAGTGCCTGAAGGATGGTATGGCCGATCTCATCTCCACCTATGCGCTTCCGCTGCCTGTGGTGGTAATATCTGACCTGCTCGGCATTCCGGCCCATGACCGCGACGTAGTAGCTCAATGGTCGCAGGCGATCATCTCGCCCGGCAATCGCGGCCTCACATATCGTGGCCGCAAACAGAATATTCGGGCCTTCATTCACTATTTGCGCGATCTGTTTGTACAGCGGCAGATCGATCCGCAGGATGACTTGATCACCGCGTTGGTGCAGGCTGAAGAAGCGGGTGAACGGCTGGGCGAAACGGAGTTGTTGAGCATGATCGCCTTGCTGCTGGTCACCGGCCATGAAACGACCGTCAACTTGATCGGGAACGGGACATTGGCGCTGCTGCGTCACCCGGAACAACAGGAACGATTGCGAGCCGACCCATCGTTGTGGCCAAGGGCGGTAGAGGAATTGCTGCGCTTCGACGGGCCGGTGGAAACATCGACCTCTCGTTGGGTGCGTCGCGATACCATCTTCAAAGGCCACCATATGGCGGGTGGCGAGTTGGTTCGGGCCGCCATCGCCTCGGCCAATCGTGATGCCGATTATTTTGACCGGCCGGATGATCTCGACGTCGGCCGGAAAGACAATCGTCACCTGGCCTTCGGTCTCGGTACCCATTACTGTCTGGGGGCACCTCTGGCTCGGCTGGAAGGGCTGATCGCGCTGGAGACGCTGTTCCGGCGCTTGCCGGACCTTCGACTGAGAACCGCGGTCGATGATTTGACCTGGCGATCCGGCACCTTGCTTCGCGGCATGGCTTGTTTGCCGGTTGCCTGGAAATAAATCAACCGTATAATGGCCCGATACTTTAACGGATAGATCCCGCACATTTTTGATCGATAAGGACTTTCACAGCGCGACTTTGATCGGTGCAAGCCCGACCGTTCGGAATGTCCTGATGTAGGTGGGGGTGCCTATGCCAAAAGGCCGCAACACAATTGAGTGGCCCGTGCCGGTCGTCCATTACCGGGCACAGGCCTCACTACCACGCGACCAGCCATTAGCCGCATCCTGGATATCTGCGCTTCTTGAGATCTACAACCTGTCGCAAGACAATATCGCCCAGCTCTCCAAATTATCGACCGCTATTCTGAATATTCTGGCAGCCGATCCGGAAGTCCCTGCCGCTATTATCCTGCAGCAATCACGCGAAGCCGGCCGTCATCTATCCGGATTATCATTGCCTATCCCTAAGACCTTGGAACAAAGCTTGTTGGTCCTGTCACGTGAACTGCATTTGCAGGCCGCCGACCCGGAGCGAGTCAGCCAGATAATAACCGGGCTGGCTACCGGATACTCCGAAACCCTTATCCAGGATTCTCGCGTTGAACTAGCGGCTGTTAAACAGGAACTGACTCATCAAATCGCCGAACGGTTGCGTACTGAAACCGACTTGCGAGGGCAAGCAGAACGACTCTATCACTTACATGACGTCCATCTGGACATCCTCTCTGCAAAGTCCCTGAATGAAATTATCGATCGGTCATTTCAATTGATCGACACATTAATTCCCAATTTATCAGCGTCGTTGGGCCTTTATAATTTTGAGATCAATGAATATGTCGTCCTGAATAGCAACCATAGCGAATTCGTGGGAGTACGCAAGAAGATCTCGTTTTGGGAGATGGTCAACCATTTAAAGGATGGCAAAGTGTACTATGTTGAAGACCTGCCAGAGAAATATAAAACGAAGCCGGGACTGATCAACGTGGTCAAGATCGATGCGCGCTCCTTGTTGAACGTCCCGTTGCTCTACCAGAACGAGTTGATTGGTTCTTTAACGCTCACGTCGAATAATTTGCAAGGCTTCTCTCCGGATGAATTGATAATCAGTCGCGAAATTGCAAACTCTCTGGCCGTCGCGATCCAGCACCAACGCTTGCTCGACAATGAAAAATCAGCTCGCGAGCGTGAAACGAGCTTGCGCGAAATTACGGCCAGCATTACCCTCGATCTTGAATTGGAGAACGTTCTTGATGCAATTGTCGATCAACTGGAACGGGTTCTGCCGACGGCCAGTTCGTCGATTATGCTCCTGGAAGAGTCAAAGCTGGTCATCAAGGCGGCCCGGCAATTGTACACGGAAGAGCAACCGTTAAGGGAAATGATCAGCCGGAACCCCGCAAATTTGATTGCTATCATGCAGACGGGACAACCGGAACTCATCAAAGACACCAGGCTCCATCCCACCTGGGTGACATTGCCCGGTGGCGGAGAAATCCGTTGCTGGATAGGCGTGCCGCTGAACGTCAAAGGTATCCGGATCGGTATCTTGACACTGGATCGTAACCAACCAAACACTTTTTCCCAGGCGGATCTGGATCTGGCCATGGCCTTCGCCAACCAGGCGGCGATCGTCATCGAGAACGCGCGTTTGTTCCGGGAGGTTCAGTTGCACGCCGGAGAATTGGAAGCCGGGGTCAGAGAACGCACCCGCGAGCTCCAGGCCCTTTACGGCATCACAGCGGCGGCGGCTGAAGAAATGGATTTGGAGACGGTCCTGAAACATTCCCTGGAATATGCTATGACTGCCTTCAATTGTTCGGCCGGCTGCCTATTTCTGATCGACGAAGATAATTTCCAGTTGGAGTCTGCCACTCGCATGGCCTTTGGCGATCAAAAACTGGTCGAGTTGATTGAGAGACTATCCATAGATGACCTGCAACCATACCAATCGCTTCTTATGGACAAGCCGCTCGTTATCAATAACTTCGAAGCTCCATGGCAAGATATGAGCGATGATGTGCAAGCTTATGCCGGAGCACCATTGCGATCGCGAGGCCGCCCGTTGGGTTTTTTGAGCTTGCTGAGTGTTGATCCCGATCATTTCGCGTCCGACCCATTACCGTTGCTAACTACCATTGCCGATCAGATTGGCGCGGCCGTCGAAAATATCCGGCTGCGAAACAAAGCCCGTGAAGCCGCTATTCTGGGCGAACGCGACAGGCTGGCCCGCGACCTGCACGACGCGGTCACTCAAAGCCTTTACAGCTTGAGTCTTTTTGCCGAAGCCGGCCGTGAAGCCGCGCTCGCCAGTGATATCATCAAGGTTCAACGCCACATTCAGTCAGTATTGCGCTTGGCCCACCAGGCTTTGGGTGAACTGCGTCTTATGTTGTTTGAACTGCGTTCGGAAACCACAGCGCATAAAGGCCTGGCCGAAGCATTGAAAGCGCGGTTGCAGACGGTTGAAGAACGTGTCGGGATTATCTATACGCTGAATACGAATCAATCCAGCCCGCTTCCCCTGGCCTTGGAAGAAGCGTTTTACCGGGTCGGTCTGGAAGCGCTCACTAACGCATTGCGCCACAGCCAGGCCACCGAAGTCCAGGTAGACCTGCATGAGAAAGACCAACAGTTGACATTAATCGTGGCCGACAATGGATTGGGTTTTGACTTCGAAACCGCCGCCCAGAGTGGCGGATTCGGGTTAAACAGCATGACCAGCCGGATGGAACAGGTGGGGGGCAGGCTGCTGGTCACCACGGCTATAGGGCACGGAACACAGGTTGAAGCCCGAGCTATCCTATCCATAAAAGAAAAGGGACAGAGGGGCGTGGAGACGATAGGAGAATGAATGCTGATGGCTGATGCGATTCGAGTGATGTTGGTCGATGACCATGCGGTGGTTCGTGAAGGGCTGTGGGCGATGCTGGAAACCAAGCCGGGTATTGAGGTCATTGGCGAGGCGGCCGATGGTGAGGAAGCAGTTGAACGGGCACGCTTGTTAAAGCCGGATGTCATCCTGATGGATATCATCATGCCCAAAAAGGATGGTGTTCGCGCCATTCGGGAAATTCGGGAGTTACAACCGGATTCGCGTATCCTGGTGCTTTCCAGCGCGGCCGATGATATCCTCGTCGCCGAATCTCTACGTGCCGGCGCGATGGGCTACTTGCTCAAAACGGCCATGCCCAGTGAACTGGTTGACGCTATTAAGCACGTTCATGCCGGGGAGACGCCGCTCGATCCCGCGGTGGCGCGCAAGCTAGTAAACAAGTTAACTGACCCGTTGCCGTCCGTGCCGTTGAAGGAAATCCTGACTGACCGCGAGATGGAGATCTTGTTGTTGGTAGCTCGCGGTTTGAGCAACAATGAAATAGCCAAAAATCTGGGCATTAGCGTGCGCACTGTTGGCACGCATACCAGTCACATCCTCGCCAAGGTGGGCGTTGAAAATCGTACCCAACTAGCGCTTGTTGCCCTTCGCCAGGGGCTTGTATCCCTTTACCCGGCCTAATCACCATCATGACCCAGGAAGCAGGTATGGCCAACCTCCTGAGGGTCATGCTGTATTTTACGCTTCGGTATAGTAGCCCATCCCGACAACACCAGGGCCGACATTAGCCCCGATAACCGGCGTCAATTCATTGACCAACAATTCAATCGGGTTCACCTCATCGCGCAGGCGTTGGATGACTTGTTCGGCTTCTCCAGCGGCTTGGGCATGAATAACACCGGCATGAACCTTTGAACTGTCTTGATCTTTAATCTCTTCCATGAAATTTTCAAGCATATGCTGGATGGCTTTCTTCTTGGTTCTGATCGAAGCCAGGGGTTCAATTTTGCCATCCTCAAGGTGCAAGACCGGTTTGATCGACAACATGGATCCCAATAAGCGTTTCGCGCCGCCGATCCGGCCACCTTTGTGAAGATATTCGAGCGTATCGACCACGAAAACAACCCGTAAGCGGGGAACGAGAGCCCGCACGTATTCAGCCACAGCCTTGTAATCATCATTCGCGTTGGCGTATCGCGCAGCGGCCACAGCCAACAACCCCAAACCCAACGACACCGATCGAGAATCCACAATTTCAATGGGGTAATCGCCCATCTCGGCCGCGCCCAAATGGGCGGACTGGATCGTGCCGCTCAAGAACTCGGAGACAAATATGGCCACGATGCTTTCCGAGGTCTCTGCCACCTTTTGGAAATGCTCGGTGAATTGACCCGGTGCCGGTTGTGACGTCTTGGGCAGGTCATTCGATTGAGGCAACCGTTTGTAAAATTCCTCGGTCGAGATATCGATCTGATCGAGCAGGCTCTTGCCCTCCCAGTTCAATATTTGGGGGATTACATAGATGTTGTTGTCGGCAATGATTTCCGGTGTCAGATTGGCGGTACTATCGGTGACGATGGTAACTTTTGCTTTGGGCATGATGGCGGAATCTCCTTGTGGGGCTATAATTTATAACTTGTTAGGCAGTGATTGACGCCAAATTGTAAGCAAGGGCTGAAAAATCGTCAAATTCACCCGCCGTTAATATTTTCTAGGGGATATCCCCCGATCAATCATAAACAAATTACGCAGAAAAGATCAACCCTTTACCTAATCCAATCCGTGCTTGTTCTGGTATAATAAAATTAATGCACTTATTGAGTGTATAGGAGGCCGAGTAGCTAGGTGTGCTCTGGTCGACAACAACCTGACGTTTATGGCGTCAGGTTTTTGTTTTCAGAAGCTCCTGCAAGCTAAGTTATTGCCGATTTCATACTCCACTGTCATAATGCGACAGTGTGAGGCGCATTACCTTTATCGGTCACGCAACCCTATTGCTTGAAATGGACGGGATCAGGCTGTTGACCGATCCACTCCTTACGCGCGTTGTGGGGCATCTGGCGCGTCACGCTCCCGTGCCGGTTGTGAGTGATTGGCGACTCGATGCGATCCTGATCTCCCACCTTCATGCCGACCATTTGCACTTGCCGTCCCTTCGACTGTTGGGGCGAGACACCCTAATGCTCGTGCCGCGCGGCGCGGGATCTTATCTGGCGCGCCAGGGCTTTGACCGGCTCGAGGAGATGGACCCCGGTGAAATTGTCGATATTAAAGGCGTGGCTGTGGAAGCTACTGTGGCCGATCATCCCGGCCGGCCCATGCCCGGTCGCCCTGATACCTCATGTATCGGCTACGTCATCCACGCTTCCCAACATGTATACTTCACCGGCGACACCGATATTTTTCCGGAAATGGCCTTGATTGGCGAAAAAATCGATGTGGCCTTGTTGCCGGTATGGGGATGGGGCCCGACTTTGGGAATCGGCCATATGGACCCGCTTCGGGCAGCCAAGGCTTTAGAATTGTTGCACCCCACATTAGCTATCCCGATTCATTGGGGTACTTATTTCCCTTTGGGTTTGCGGAAGTTCTTGCCAAGATTTCTTAACAACCCGCCCCACGAGTTCGCTACTCATGCTCGCAAGCTGGCACCGGGTGTTCAAATCAATGTCCTGAACCCGGGGGAGAGTCTAGTACTAGCTGATTCAGCCGGCACTCAACAGCAAGACACAACGCAATAGACATACATCCTAAATTAAGTAATAATCGCGGCGTGTGTTTGAGACATGCCATATCGTGAGATGGAATTGAAGAGAGTAATATGACCAAGGAAAACAAAGATATTATCGTTGTAATTTTTGATGGCGTCGACGGCGCGCGACAAGCCTATGAGGCACTCGCCGATGTTCGCGGCGGGGCCTACGTAAAGGTCGAAGATACGGCTATCGTCTACAAAGACGCCGAAGGCAACGTCAAGACTGACAATCAAGTCTCGCATGGCGCGAAGATGGCCGGTGTCACAGGCGGAGGAATTGGGTTACTGATTGGCTTTTTGATAGGCGGACCTATTGGTGGAGCGGCCGTGGGCGCGTTAGGTGGGGCCTTAGCCAGCCGCTTCGCGGGGGTGGGGATTGACGGCAAATTTGTCAAGCAGGTGCGGGATGAACTGAAGCCGGATACGTCGGCCTTGTTTTTGCTTTCCGAGCCTGAGGCACGCGACCTGATCGTGGCCTCGATGGGACCTCTCCAGGGGACATTGTACTATTCAACCTTGCCGGCGGAAGCCGAGGATTTGTTGCGCGATTATTTGAAGTAAATTCATTACACGGTAACAAAAGTTTTTATAGTTCGTAGTAGCGACTTCAATCCCATTCTTCAGAGGCGGCACTGAAGTGCCTGCTATAAACGGGTTGTGATTATTTACGTTACAGTGTATTCATCTGCCAAACCTATTTTTTGTTTAGTACCAGAGCCTCCACCGATCAGGGTTGGGGCTTATTTCAACCCGTTATAAGACTGACATCCCGGCTGAGGAAAACGCGCGCGTGGTGGCGGCCACATCCTTGCTACGGACCAGGGTCTCGCCGACCAGAATAGCATCAACTCCCAGATCGGCCATAGCGCTGACATCAGCGACCGTCTTCAGACCGCTCTCGCTGACGACCGCGATTTCCGGCGGAATGAGTGCCCGGAGTCGGGCTGTATTATCAAAGTCAACCTCAAAGGTTTGGAGATTCCGATTATTAACACCGATAATACTCGGCGCCAGCGGCAGGACACGGCCCAACTCCTCTTCGGTATGCACCTCGATCAACACCGCCATACCCAATTTACGGGCCAGATCCTGCAGTTGAGCCAGATCGCTGTCGCCCAACACGGCCGCGATGAGCAAGACGGCATCGGCCCCGGCCACGCGGGCTTCATAGAGTTGATAAGGGTGAAACATAAAATCCTTACGCAGGATGGCCAGTCGTACCGCCTCGCGGACATCGCGCAGGTGGGCCAGTGTGCCCTGGAAGTGGCGCGTGTCGGTCAGGACCGAGATCGCCTGGGCACCGGCCTGCTCATAGATCCGGGCCAGTTCTGCCGGGTCATAGTTGCGAACGAGCAGCCCCTTGCTGGGTGAGGCTTTTTTGCATTCGGCGATGAGCGATACACCCGGAGCGCGGACGGCTGATTCAAAATCGAGCGGCGGCGGGGCCAGGGCAGCCATCGCCCGCAGGTCTTCCAGAGGCACCTCGGCCATCACCTTGGGCAGTTGCTCGCGGTGGTGGGCCATGATCTCGTCCAGTATTTCTCCTCGGCGCTTGGATAAATTGGTTACGCTCATGATCAGTTCCCTCGGTTAAGTGGGTTTCATTATCCAATTTTGAAAGTGTTGGTCAAGGTTACCCACTTATCAAGCGTTCGCAACGCCGCGCCGCTGTTAATTGCGTCAGTGGCAGCCGCCAACCCGGCCTGCCAGTCGCCCGCCTCCAGACTGAGGATGGCCGCTGCATTCAGCAGAACGATATCGCGTCGCGGTCCGTGGTCAGTGCCGCTTAAAATCTCGCGGGTGATAGCCGCGTTCTCCTCCGGCGTCCCCCCCTGGAGATCATCGATTGTGGCTCGGGATAGCCCGATGGTAAGTGGGTCAAACTTGAAAGTCGATACGTCTCCATGCCGCAGAGCACTCACTTGATTGACCCCGGTCGTTGATAATTCATCCAGCCCGTCACTGCCATGGACGACATAGGCAGCCCGGCTACCCAGAGTCTGCAGCACGCGGGCCAGAGTCTCGGTTAAAGCCGGATCGTAGACGCCGATGAGTTGGTGGGTGGCTCCAGCCGGATTAGTTAGCGGGCCGAGCAGGTTGAAGATCGTCCGCTGGCCGATTTCCCGGCGGGGACCGATGGCATGGCGCATGGCCGGGTGGTGGTGGATGGCATAGAGGAAGCCGATGCCGGTCTGCCGGACGCATTCGGCGACCTGGTCCGGGGTCACATCAAGATTGCCGCCCAAGGCCATCAGCACATCGGCCGAACCGGAGCGACTGCTGGCGGCGCGGTTGCCGTGCTTGGCTACCTTGTAACCGGCCCCCGCTACGACGAAAGCGGCCGTCGTCGATATATTGAAAGTGTGTTTGCCGTCGCCGCCCGTTCCGCACGTATCGACTAATCTGTCATCGCCGGTCAGGGCGATACTGACCGGGATGACGTGACGGCGCATCGAATGGGCGCTGCCGGCGATTTCATCGACCGACTCGCCTTTCATTCTTAACGCCGTCAGATAGCTGCCGATTTGCGCCGGAGTAGCCGCGCCGTCCATAATGGCATCCATAGCTCCGGCCGCTTCGTCGAAACTTAAACTCTGACCACTGATCGCCCGGGCGATGGGCTCTTTCAGCGGCACGATCACACCCCTCGCCCGGCGTCGAGATATCCGCGATCAAGTGACTCAGCCAGAACTTTCTCGACTACATCACTGAGCACGACCGATCCCTCAGCGATAGGGGCCATACGTTGCCGGATATGCTCGACAGTGACGTTATTTGCTTGCCAGACTCGCCCCGCGTTCAAATAGTTCTGCAGCAAAGGCAGAAGCCGGTCCAGCGCGTTGGCAAAACGGGCTTCAGGCGTCCGGCGTTCTTCAAATTCATTCCACAAGGCACGGAGTTCGAGTCCTTGCTCAACCGGCAAAAGTCCGAACAGTCTTTCGGCCGCTAGTATCTCTCGTTCCAGCTTGCTTTGATTGCCGTTAACGTCATAAGCATAAGTATCGCCGGCGTCGATCTCAACGATATCATGCACCAGGATCATCTTCACTACATGGCTTAAATTGACGAGGTCGTCGGCGTACTCGGCCAACACCAGGGCCATGACAGCCAGGTGCCAGCTATGCTCGGCCGAATTCTCCACCCGCGAACCGTCAACCAGGGGAGAACGACGCATAACGTTCTTCAATCGATCGATCTCGATTAGAAAGTCAAACTGTCGCGCAAGGCGATCATCGAACATGAGCAACTTTTCAGATTTGGGGACTCTTTCTTCATCGATGTGCATTGTGAGATTATACTCCGGCGGCTCAACGACTCAAGTAGCGAACATGAAACAAGTTCAAAATGGAGGTCGATTCTATGAACTTAACTCAAAGAATACTCAAAACAAGTCTCGGAGTAATGACATTGATCGCCGGACTGGGACTGGCATTAATCACTGTATCGTTCGGCAGGGCTGAATCAGATATCAGTAACCGTCTCTTTGTGCCGATGGTCAGCGGCGGTCAGGTTGCGACCAATACGTGCAACATCCCTAACACCCGTTATGAATCGTTATCGGTATCCGGCCCGCCAATCACCGTCGATCCCGATACGGATCCCAATCTGAATCTGGGTTATCGTGGTTATGAGCCGGTGAATGCGTCGCTGACCTTTGTCAGCTACGGACCGGCCACTGACCGTTCTGCACCCCAGTTTCCGGCCATGTTTGTCGACAACCGCGTGCCCGCTTTTGTGAAGACCTATCATCGTTACCGCTGGGATGTCGGCTGTAATTGCCCGGTGGACACCTACTCTCCCTGGCCGGCGACGGTTCTCGGCCTACGAACCCGGCCGGCCGAAGTCATCGCCGCGCCGAATTCCGGCTATGATATCGGCGGCGGGAACGAATTCCTGGTACTCTACGCCGGAGAGACCGGCATCACTCTTCACATCGGCCGCGACGATGATCTGACCGGCTACACCATCCACATCGACGATGTCTGTGTCGAGCCCGACCTGCTGGCTCTCTACCGCCGGCTTCATTCGGCCGGGCGGGGGGAACTACCGGTCCTTCGCGGTGGCCAGCCGTTTGGCCGAGCTGTAGGAGATGAGATCAAGATCGCTGTGCGAGACTACGGTCATTTTCTCGATCCCCGCTCTCGCAATGATTGGTGGCAGGGAAAATGAGCGAGTGTTGATTTACGAGTAACGAACTCCGTTACGCTCCAATGCCGCGGACATAGAGCGCGGCCAGTCCCAGGAAATAGACGAGCAGGATAGCAATTGAGTCCAGCTCGAAAAACAGAAATTTCCGCTGGACACGGGCCAGGTTGCCGACCAGGGCCATGTTAGTGAGCAGAATGCCGAGCAGGCCAACCAGGACGAAATCCGGGTCGATAACGCTGAGAAATGGCCCGCTGGTCAGAAAGAAATCGGAGATACCCACGCCTAGCATGTTGAACACATTTGAACCGAGCAGGTTGCCGACGGCCAGGTCGAACGCATTGAGGCGCAAAGCGGCGAATACGGCAATCAGTTCCGGGAGCGAGGTGACCAGGCTCAGCAGAGTGGTCCCCACGAAGCCTGTTCCCAGGCCGGTGAGGACAGCGATGTCTGTGCTGGATTGGACCAGTAAAGGGACAGTGGCCAATAGAAAACCGGCGGCGATGAGGAAGCCGATGATACCGCGCCTTAATGTCGGGAAGTCATCGGCCGGTTCCATGATCAACGTAGTTGTGCTGCTATTGGCTTGATTCTCGCGCTGTAAAAGCCACATGCCGATGAAATAAAGCCCGATGATCAATAAACTGCTGACCCCCACCCACCCGATCGCCAGATGAAATTCGGCGACCATGGCGATGACGGCGACGAGCATGAGGATAGTGGCCAGCGCGGCGGTCAGGGAATGCGTGACGGCCACCCGACGCAACAGGGGTATTTGCCGATAGGCGAGGTCAACCATAGCCAGCAGGGCGATATTGGTCATGTTGCTGCCGAAGAAATTACCGGCGGCCAGATTGGGAACCCCGGCGCGAAAGGAACTGATAGAGGCGATCAATTCCGGCAGTGAGGTAGCGGCCGCCAGAAAAATGGTGCCGACAAATAGCCCACCAAGCTTGGTGCGTACAGCGATCACATCGCTGAATTCAGATAACTTTGTGGCCGCCGCAACAACGACGGCCGAACTCGCAAAGAAGAGCAACCAGGGCATTCAGAGTGTCCTTATTGTTAATTATTGAGGGAAGTTGTGCTGTGGAAATTTAGCCTCACATAATCTGACCGCCATCATCAGTTCCTTTCGGTATATTTATTCCCCAAACCTGGGCTAGAGGTAAGGCAAACATGATGCCGGTATCAGGTTCCAAAAGGCTGCCGATCACCGCCTGAGTCGCGCCGGCAGCCGCCTCGGCCATGGCTAGATCATCGATGACGGCAAAGAGAGTGTTATGACTGGCATGGATCGTACCGGCTATCTGGCTGAACCGGGCATAGGCAGCCTGGGGTCGATGTCGTTTCAGAATTCGATTCAGTCCCGTGCTTTCCAGAATCGTTACCCCGCGCACGCCGACGCCCTGCCAAGCCTGTAACACGTTGTTCAGATGGCTCGCATTATCTAAAACCAGGACTAATAGGTACATAGCAACCTCTCAAAATTACAACATTCAGGATAGGATCGGTAGAAGTCTCTCCCACCCCGGACAAAAGACGGATATTGATATCGACGCAGATAGGTGTTCACTTGCTACTGCCATTCCTACCGATCGTTGAACCACCCATTTCCATTTTCTTTAACCGGTACAGCACCTCCTGCGTCAGCTGCCGGTGCTTGCCGCTGATGTCCGCCTGGATGCCAAAGAGGACGATGAGCACGCCGACCAGAATCAGACCGGTGCCCAAGGTCAGTGACTGGATGAAGCGGCCGATGCCGCTTTGGCCGATCAGGTAAAAATAAATGAAGCGCAACCATAATACACCACCCAGAAACAAAAATGGCGTAGCAATATAGCTGAACGTGCGCAACGGCTCGTAGAAGGCGTAAAGGCGTAAAATAGTCCCGGCCTGGGCTTTAATAAAGTGCCACATGCTCTTCTGCAGGCGCGACGGCCGGGTCGGTGGATTGGTCTCAACCGGCACAATCTCGATGGCCATACCTAGCTTCCCAGCCTGGATGATTGTCTCCAGCGTGTAGCTATAGCGAGTCAGGATATTGAAGCGCAACGCCGCCTCACGTGAGTAGGCGCGAAAGCCGCTGACTGGGTCCGTCACCTCCACGCCGCTGACATTGCGCACCATCCAACTACCAACCGCCAGCAGCCGCTTCTTGAGAGCTGAGAAATGAGGAATGGTCTGGACCTGCCGGTCACCGATGACCATCTCAGCCTGACGAACCAGCACCGGGGTGACGAGTTCAGGGATGTAACGACCGGGGTACTGATGATCGGCATCGGTGTGGACAATGATGTCGGCACCCAGGCTTAAGCAGGTGTCGAGCCCCGTCTGGAAGGCCGCGGCCAGGCCCATATTGCGGTGATGGCTGATGATGTGAGTGATGCCGGCCGCACGCGCAACGGCGACCGTGTCATCGCTGCTACCGTCATCGATCACCAATGTTTCGATGCAATCGATGCCCGGGATAACGCGTGGCAGATCGGCGATGACCAGCGACAAGGTGTCGGCTTCGTTGAAGCAGGGAATCTGGATGAGGAGTTTCACCATAACATACAACTCCAGAAACCCGACTTCTACGACCGGCCCCCGCCAGCCAGAATATCATCAATTTCGACCAGGTGCAGCCCTTCCCATAAATAAACGCTCAAGTCCACCCGCAAATCGGTGCCGACCACGACACCCTCGCCGCGCAGCAATCCCGCCTGCCGATCAGCACCTCCGTCGGTGTTGGGGAGACTAATGCGACCCTGGCTATTGATCACCCGTTGCCAGGGGATTTCTTTATAGCGCGGATCATTTCTTTTGTCTCGCAAGGCGTTCAAAGCATAGCCGACGGCCCGCGCGGCGGTCGGTCGGCCCAGCATGCGGGCGATGCATCCATAACTGGTGACGCGACCGCGCGGGACGCGCCGCACCACGGCGTAGACCTGCTGGTAGAAATCCGGGGCCTCGTGGGTCATATCTGTGTAAGTGTAACGAATTGACAGAGGCGGGCCAAATCCCCTGATGTGAGAACATACCCTGATATTGAAGATTCGATAGGTTTATGGGTACCTTTAGGTAGAATTCCCCCTTGTGTAATGTAAGAAGTAATCTATAGAACGGTTCAGGAGATCATATCGATGCAAATCGCGATCATTGCTCTTGGCAGTCGCGGCGATGTCCAACCCTATGTTGCTCTGGGCGCAGGGTTGCAAAAAGCCGGCCACAGCGTGCGACTGGCTACCCATTGGGATTATGAAGCCCTGGTGAACAGCCACGGATTGAGTTTTCGCCCGGTCGAGGGCAACGTTCAGGATGTTGTTGAAAGTGAGGAAATGCGCCGCTTGCTGGAGAAAGGTAATTTCGTGGCCATTTCGGCTCGAACGGCAAAAGAAGCTCAACGAGTAGCACTCCAGTGGGCCAGGGATGGTCTGGCGGCTGCCCAGGGATCGGATCTGCTCATTGCCGGAATAGGGGGGTTGAATATCGCCAAGGCGCTGGCGGAGAAACTGTCCTTACCGCTCGTCGAGGCCTTTGTCCTGCCGTTCACGCCGACCAAGGCCTTTCCTGGGGTTTTGCTGCCCGTGTCACCGCCTGTTTTTAGTAGTCTATTCAACCGGGCAACCCACCAACTGACCCGGCAAATGATGTGGCAGGGGTATCGTTCGGCCGATAAATTAGCTCGCCAGGAAGTTTTGGGCCTTCCTCCTGCGCCATTTTGGGGGCCCGAACATCGGAACAATTCCCACCCTCAAGTTATCCTCTATGGCTTCAGCCCGTTCGTGATTCCAAAACCGGTCGATTGGGATGAGACTGTCCATGTGACTGGTTACTGGTATCTCGAACCGGCGTCAGACTGGACCCCTCCGGCTGCACTGGCAAATTTTATGGCGGCTGGCCCACCGCCGGTCTATATCGGTTTCGGCAGCATGGCCAGTCGCAAACCGGAGGAGACAGCTGATATGGTGTTGCAGGCTCTGGCCCACGCCGGGCAACGGGCTGTCTTGCAAGCAGGTTGGGGTGGAATGAGGAAGACAGATTTGCCGGATACTGTACTCATGATCGATTCCGTACCCCACTCGTGGCTGTTTCCTCAGGTGGCGGCCGTGGTTCACCATGGCGGGGCTGGAACGACGGCTGCCGGTTTGAGGGCCGGGGTACCGTCCGTCATCATCCCCTACTTTGGCGATCAACCTTTCTGGGGACGACGGGTGGCTGAATTGGGTGTTGGACCGAATCCCATCCCTCGTAAGAAGCTGACGGCTAAGCGACTTGAACAAGCAATTGAGCAAGTAGTGGCTGATGAACCCATGCGCCGGCGGGCTGAGGATTTATCCAAGAGAATCAATGCCGAAAATGGAGTGGAGCAGGCGGTTAAGGTCATTAATGCCTTGTCGTTTTAAGATGTTAACCAGATAGCCTTATTTCGTAATTTCGGCGATGGGAACGCCCTGATGGAGCATGGGCATGCGTACTGGTGATAGCCGCGTGGCATAGCTAAGATGAGAGGGCGAACCCGGTGTGGCCGTCGACTTAAGGGTCTGGCCCGATTCATCGACCAATATCGTCCGGTGAATACTACCCACTGGCCTGCCATTATGCCATACACCGCCACCTGAATTGCCCGGTACAATCAAATCACCGTTTAGATTTTGAAGTTGAAAACTGGGGATACCATGATAATCGATCCAGGCATCAACCAAGGCCGGGATCACAGATATCGCGCCGTTATCCGGATGCCGGTGGACGATTTGAACTGTGCTACCCGGATAAACCTGATCGCCGTCGCCCGGTAGCGCTCCGTGAGGCAGTTCAGGCGGAGCGTTGAAAATGATGATGAAGTTATCCTCATAACGAATCAGGCTGCGGAATGACTCGAGGCTGAGCATAATTTCCCGATCATTGCTGCCGGTGATAGTAATTTCGCCTATGGGTGCTTTCAGTTGGTCGAAATGATCGGTGGTGATAATCAGGTTTCCCTCCCCGGAGGACACGATGGTTCCCAATCCGCGGCTGATGGCATTGAGGGGTGAATTCTGGCCATTCTCGCTCAGATAGTGCCGCCGGCCGTGTTCGTCCAGGAGCGGAGCGACAATTTGAATGCGAACAGTTGATCGTAGGATATGGGCGCTGATGGCCGGATCAATCGCTTCGGAAGCGCCAACGGCCGGCGTCGTTTGAATTATCTGGCAGCCGGTAACAGCGAATAAAATAAGTGTCGTGAAGACCAGAAAGGTTATATATCGTCTCACAATGATTCCCTAGGATCTTGTATTTGTTCCTGAAAATTTCCTTTGTTTGCCATTCGATAACATTGAGCAGGGTGTCAGCCCAATTCAACTTATCGCCTAATGCCTGGCCTTATCGGTGGCTGGCATGGTCAAACTAACGGACCTGCTCCGAATGGTCGGCAAGAGAAGTATTCGATTGTTACTTGCAGGTATTCAAACTAAGCGATACCCGTTGACACGTCGCTTTTAATCAAACGATAGGATTTGTGATAAGTCCGGTAATATATCTCTACCCAACAAACCAACGGTACTGGGTTGAATCAGATCTGATCCTCGCATTGAATGCGGGATATTCAGATTTGATAATTGCTCAGAGAGATAAAGTGGCTCGGCGCGGTTATAGCCGGCAACATCTTCATAATAATCAATGGTGATATGTAGCGTCTGCAAAGCATCTGCGTAAGGCTGCAATTTTTCATTGATGTTGCCCAAACCATCCTTCCAGCGCTGCAAAATCGCCACATCAGGTGGATCGCCGGCAACAGGGTAGGGGTAGCTGAAGAAAGGCGCGCCACCTTCTACATTGGGGACAAAAGCCATGCCATAGGAAATAGCCAACGATAATGCCAACGGTACATATTCAAATTGAGGAAAGTAGGCCGCAAATGACATGATCCCTTTATCGGCCGGCCACTCTTGGGCTTCGGCGAATAGGCCCTGAACCAATTCCTGGGCTAATGGCGATAGGGTTGTAGTTTCTATTATGGATTGTTCCGGAGTATCAATGACTGGGTGCAGAACGCTCACAGCGCCGAAGACCTCAGGATGGTGAGCACCGATCACTAGCGCGCTCAAGGCATGAAGATACTCGCCGAAGATGGCTCGCGATTCCTTGGCCGGTATTGTACGATAGTTGGCATCGATATAATCAACGAGATCGATAGCTAGATAATCCTCCAGGTTGCCGGTAACCGGCGAATTGACATAATAGTTCAACAGACCCAGGTTATTTGTTAAATCAGGCATCACGATGATCATTTCCTGGGAACCCGCTCTTAAAGCGAGGTTCATAGCCGACCTTGCCGTTGTACCCACCAGCTCCACTGTACTCTCGCTGTCTCTATGAATCCGAAGTGACGAGGTTGTAAAGAGAGCATACACAACCGGGTAATGCCGATCGCCGGTTTGATAAGAAGGCGGGAGATAGACAACCACCTGTTGCTCAAGCGGCTCACCGATCAGATTGCCGGCCAAGGAAGGTGCCGGAACCGTATCGATCATATAGGTTCCGCGCGGATCCGGCGTCACCTGAGAGGTAGGCGATGGCGTGACTTCCGCCGATAGGGATGTTGGTAAAGGCTCAATGAGTGGTACTGTTGTCCCCTGCGGCACAGGCTCTGTCGGTTGGTTGGCGATGGGTTGGGCTGCGCTGAAGGTGATCCAGATGACAGTGATCAGAAACAAAACGGCCACTAAACCCCCGGCCGTCGCCAGGGGCCGCCAGAAACGGGGATTCTGGTTAACTCGACCGGCGGCAAGGATTGCCTCCCGCTCCGCAGGTGTTGGCCGTTGGCGATAACCATTCACAACGAGTTGATGGCGTAATTGAACATGGAGGGTAGCATAGGACCGGCACTCATCACACTTCGCCAGGTGCTGGCGCAAGGCTACTATTTCAGTCTCGCTCAGGTGATCGTGCTGGATGAATTCGCGGGCCTGTTCGTGAGTCAGGTTATTCATTGAATAACTCCAATACCAGCGATTCAGCGTCCGAATCAACCAGTGCGGTAGCCAGTTTTTTGCTGGCGTTGTGCAATCGGGAATGGACTGTTCCCTCGGCAATCTGCAAGACGTCCGCAATCTCCCGTGGTGAGAATCCGTTACCGTAACGAAGAATGATCGGCAAGCGATGCTTTTCATTCAACTCGTTCACGGTTTGCCAAAGGAAGGTATTGGCCTCCCTGCGGATATGTCTTGCCTCCAGATCGCGGGATTGATGGGGGGATTCTTGCAGCTTGGATGAGAAAAGTTCGCGCCACTTTCGCCGGATTTTCTGCCGGCGTAGCCTGTCCCGAGAGAGATTGACGGCGATGGTCGACAACCAGGCGCGCATATTAGTGCCGGGAGCGTAGCTGTCTATCCGCCGCAGAGCGGTGATGAATGTATCTTGAGCGACATCATCTGCCTCAGCCCTGTCCTGCAGGATGGAGAGCGCCAGCCGGTGGATACCGGCATAATAATGATCCAGCAGGGATTCCGCCAGAAGTTGACGGTCTGTCTCGGCTGCCAGAAGTATGGTGTCAGGTTGCACGGTCAGGATCCTCATTCTGCATTATAAACGCAGACAGACCGCGATCTCTTCATTTTTCCGAAATATTGGCGACCAAACTGTGGAACCGCGTGATTTCTCGGGCCATTCCGGCTTCTTGAGAGATAAGAATGGGAGATTGGGTTTCAGAGACTGAGCAACCATCCACCAAGAACGGCCGCCACCAACCCGCCTCCCAGGGAAGAGATAAGGTTGACCAGATCGTTGTTCGTCCACGACCAGCCCCGTAGCGGCCGGGTTGTCGTACCGCAGCGATGCACCTGGCGCTCGGTCTCCTTTTGGCAAGTATCGCAGTAGTAGATCTGCTGGATGGTCGCCCCCATCAGGCTATCGATGAGCGAGCCGGCCGCACCGGCCGCCGCGCCGATGAGACCGATGATGAGAATGGAGTGCCAGGCGAGCAACCCAGCGACCGCGCCCAGAACCCCGGCCGTTAGCCCGATGAGTAGCCCGCCCAACAGGGAGACGCCGGTGCCCAATGGCGAGACGCCGCCGGAGGTGCCGACTTCTACCGTTTGTCCATTGGTGATCAACCGCGGCGGGGTCTTGCTCAACGTGCCGAGTTCGGTGGCCCAGGTGTCGGCCGTCACCGTGGCCATGACGCCGATGAAAAGGTAGAACCACAATTCACGTGGAATGGCCGTTTCCGGCACGATCGCGCTGAGCACAGCGAACAACGCACCTAAGCCGCCATTGGCCATCACCTGACCGATGTCGCGCCGGTGGCCTTTTTCGAACTTCTCGGCCACGGCGGCTTTCTCGCGCTCCTTGAAGTGGGAGAGGGCGCTGGCGCTGATGAAGAAAACGGCCAGCACGACGCCCCATATCCAGCCGCCCAATCCGAATACCAGTGTACCGACAACGAGCGCGCCAAGCGCGCCTGACGGCGACAAGGAACCGCGCCGGTATGCCAGTGCGGCGATGATGCCACTTAAGGCCAAGCCCCACATCAATGAAGTCAGGATATTTTGCGTCATAGAAGCCGAAGTTTATCTGTCCTGGCTCCATCTCGCACAAAAGACCAAACATTCCATAAACACGAAGAAAACTTCCTGTTGACAATAACCGGGATGTGCTTATAATAAATCATATTGATAGCCATCGATATGATTGTATGACCGAATCCATTGAGTTTGCCAAGGCTGTAGCCGACGAAACAAGACAGGGGATAATGAGCCTGCTGTGCTGCCGCTGGCTATGTGTGAGTGACATTGTCGAGCAGGTCGGTGGGATCAGCCAGCCGACTGTCTCGCACCATCTGGCGGTGCTGCGCGAGGCCAATCTGGTCTACACCCGACGCGAGGGGAAGCAGGTGTTTTATTCACTGAACCAGGATGAGGTCATGATGTGTTGCGGTCTGCTGATGCGAAACTTCGCCCCGGAACGGGCGGTGGGCTCTGTCCAACTGCCGGTCGTGGCTGATGAATCTAGAGACTGTTGAGCGACTTTTTTTGCCTGTACAGATAGACAAACATCAATATGAGAGGTAATAGACATGACAAATGACGAAATGATAATCCGCAAGGCAGTACGGGAGCGTTATGGCCGGCTGGCCGTTGCGGAACAGGATGATGGCTGTTGCGGCAGCAAAGGCGGTTGCTGTGGTGAGACCGCCATCGATATTTCGTTGGATGAGCTCTTTAGTGATTTATACACAACCGACAATAGCTGGCTACCGGCTGACGTAACCGGCCTGTCGCTGGGTTGCGGCGATCCGATCGCGTTGGCCGGATTGGAACTGGGGCAGGTGGTATTGGATCTGGGTTCAGGTGGCGGCATCGATTGCTTCATGGCCGCCCGGCAAGTAGGGCCAGACGGAAGGGTCATTGGCGTCGACATGACTCCGGAGATGCTGGCCAAGGCCAACCGGAACAAGGCTCAGGTTGGCTTGGAAAACGTCGAGTTCCGTCAGGGTTTGATCGAGAACATGCCAGTGGAAGATTACTCGGTCGATGTGATCATCTCCAACTGCGTCATCAACCTCAGTCCGGACAAGGCGGCCGTCTTTCACGAGGCGTACCGTGTGTTGCGAGCGGGCGGCCGGTTGGCCGTGTCGGACATGATGACCGTCGGCCGGTTTGGGCCGGGTGAAAGGGCCGATTTGTCGGCTTGGGCCGGTTGTGTCACCGGGGCCGAGGACGTGTCGGTCTATGTGGCTGCCATGCGAGCGGCGGGCTTCGGCGAAATCTCAATCGTCGACAAAGCGGAACCAGCCGTGGAATTGGCCGGAATTGAAGCGGAAAGTGGCCCGGCGCGACTGTTTAGCGCGCGGGTGACAGCCGTAAAGTCGAAGGGAGTTTGACGAAAGAGCGAAAAGACGCGAAGGCGCAGTGACTTCACCATTGCGCCTTCGCGGGAGATTATTAGTGTCTAGAAGGGGATGTCATCTTCTTCCTGGGCAGCCGGTTTGCCGCCCTGGAAATCATCATCACCGTAGCTGGTGTCGCTGGCACCACTATCTCCACGACTACTTAGGAATCGCACATTATCGGCTGTAACTTCAAAAGAAGCTCCCATGGAGCCGTCTTGCCGAGTAAAAAGCCTAGGCCCTCCAGTCTGCGGGTCTGGGCGTATATGTCCATCGACTAATACCATACTCCCCTTATTCAGGTATTGGTTCACGGATTCCGCCTGACGTCCCCAAACACTTACACGGAACCAAGTTGTTTCCTGAACAGGTTGTCCTGTATTCTTATCAGTCCAACGCCGATCAGTCGCCACATTCATACTGGTAACAGCTGTCCCGTCCGGCATATAGCGCATTTCGGGATCCCGGCCAAGACGTCCCACAATAGTAATTTTTTGGTACATGCGAGATTCTCCTTATGTTTTTGCCCGGCGTCGGCCAAAACCCTCCGCGCCGCCTTGTCAAATATTATCACGTTTGGCGTCAAGCTTCCATGTCTTGAACACAGGCTCAATAATAGCACAAACGTTCTATATATGCAAGTTTTCGGTCACTTCCTTGAAGGAGATCGGGCGAAGTGCTATAACTTGCAAATGGAGTCTGTCCCTTTCCCCCAATCGGAAATAACCGCCTTCCTTCAGCAAAATTTGACATCATATTTGGATTTATTGCGTCACTTGGTGTCGATCAACAGCTTTACATTGAATTATGCCGGAGTTAACCGCTTGGCCACGGTTACGGCCGAACGGTTTGAAGCCTTGGGCTTTAACGCTGAGGAAATCCAGTCCCCCGACTTTCGCTATGGCCGCCACCTTGTCCTGTCCCGAGTGGGCAAGCCTCTACCGGATGGCCGCCCCGCGCCGATCATCGGGTTGATCTCCCACCTGGATACGGTTTATCCGGCCATGGAGGAAGAAACAAACGACTTTCATTGGCGGATGGAGGGCGATCGTATCTACGGACCCGGCACCGTCGATATTAAGGGCGGTACGGTGATGATCTACATGATCCTGGACGGCCTGCAACATTTCTTCCCGCGATTGTTCGATTCCATCACCTGGACGATCCTGCTCAACGCCGCCGAGGAAGTATTGTTGCCCGATTTTGGCGATTTATGCCGCCGGCATTTGGGTGATGAAGCCCTGGCAGCGCTTGTCTTTGAAGGTGGGGACGTGGCCGACGGTCGCTACCAATTAGTTTCTGCTCGCAAAGGAATGGCTCGTTACCGCATTAATGTAGAAGGACGTGGAGCTCATGCCGGAGCCTTTCACTCAAAAGGGGCCAATGCCATCGTCCAACTGGCCGACGTCATCCGCGCAATCGCCGGCTTTACGGACTATGCCTGCGACCTAACGTTCAATGTCGGCACTATCCTGGGCGGCACAGTCATGAATCGCGTCCCCCATCAGGCCGCAGCCAGCGTTGAGATGCGCGCCTTTGATCCGATCGTCTTTGAAGACGGCGTGGCTCGCATGCTGGCGCTTCAGGGATATAGCAGCGTGTGCAGCTCTGAAGACGGCTATCCCTGCCGGGTCAACGTGGAACTGGAAGGGCGCTGGCCCGCCTGGCCGGATAACGAAGCGACGAGCCGGCTGGTGGGTATTTGGAACAAGGCTGCCATCGGGCTGGGCTTGCCGCCCGTCATTACACAGGCCAGAGGAGGACTCAGTGACGGCAACTGGCTGTGGGACCTGGTACCGACAATTGACGGGCTTGGCCCGGCCGGGGATAATGCCCATTCGTCGGAACGAAGCGCTGACGGCAGCAAGAATCAGGAGTATGTGCTAGCCTCTTCGTTTGTCCCCAAAGCGTTGCTCAATATCGCTGCGATCATAAGCTTGATCAAGCAAGATCAATAAAAATTGGAGACATAGCCAACGAATCATGGATATTGATTGGGGTCAGACGCTGGCCGGATGTGTTGATTTCACCCAACGGTTGATCCAGACGCCCAGCATGCCCGGCGATGAGCTGGCGATCGGTTACCTGGTTGCCGATGAATTGCGACGGCTAGGTTATGATGAGGTTTGGCATGATGCCATCGGCAACGTCTTTGGCCGGGTATATGGCCGGGACCGCAACCTCCCGACTCTGGTGCTCAACACCCATCTCGATCATGTAGACCCCGGCGATCTGTCGTTGTGGCCCGTGCCACCGTATAGAGGCGTGATTCGCGACGGCCGCATCCTTGGCCGAGGCGCGTGTGATATCAAAGGTCCGCTGGCCGTACAGGTCTACAGCCCGGCGGCGCTTTTGGCCGCAGAAGAGCGGCCGCACCGTGATATAGTATTCTGTGGTGTGGTCCAGGAAGAAGTCGGCGGGGCGGGTGCCCGTTATTGGGTCGAACGTCTGGATTATCCGGTCGAAGTAGTTGTAATTGGCGAACCCAGTGCCAATCAGTTAGCCTTGGGCCACCGGGGAATCGTCCAGGTATGGCTGACATTTCACGGCCGCTCGGTTCATGCCAGCGCGCCGGAACGAGGCGAGAATCCGAATTATGCCCTAGCCGCTTTTTTGTCCCGCCTTGAAAAAGCTCAAAGCGAACTTAAGCACCACCCGTATTTGGGGCCTACTTCAATTGCGCCGACTATCGTTCAGGTTGATACCACCAGCGGCAATGTAACCCCGGGTTGGACACGGGTTCTGCTGGATATTCGAACGGCAACTGAAAGCATTGTTAGCCTGTATGACTTGATTACCGATCTGGTCGGCAATCACTCCTTCGATATGGATTATGGGGACAGCCTGGATAAGGTCATAGCCGATTCGGCTGAGATCATAACCGGGTTCTACACCTCCCCTGATAACCCGATTGTCCGGCAAATGGCGGCCTTAATTGGCGACGGAATGGGGCGCGTTCCCGGGACCACTCGTTATCGATTTGCGACGGACGGGCGACACTTTGCTCCTCATGGTTTATTGGTAGTCGGGTTTGGACCAGGTGAGGAGGAATTGGCTCACACCGTGCACGAAAGCATCGCCATCGACCAGATAGATGAGAGCTTGCGCGGTCACATCCGGTTGTTGAGAGAATTTTAAGGGAAATCAAACCCGGCTAGTAATAGGTAGACTGGAGACCTGACAGAAACCTCATGCCCCAAATCGACACGCTGGACAAAGGCCAGTCTCAACAACGTGATAGCTTGAGCCACCAGGCCATCGAGGATTACATCAAGACAATCTATATGCTGGCCCAGGTTGAAAGCCCGGTGTCGACCTCGCGCGTCGCCCAGGCGCGGAACGTCAAGCCGGCCTCGGCTACCAGCATGATCCAGCGTCTGGCGAAACTGAATCTGGTCAACTATGAAAAACATTATGGGGTGACATTGACTAATGCCGGAGAGAAGCTGGCTCTAGAAGTCATCCGCCATCACCGCTTGCTGGAGCTATACCTGATGGAAGCCCTTGGTTTCCGCTGGGACGAAGTGCACGAACAGGCCGATATTCTGGAGCATGTAATCAGCGAAAAGCTGGAGGAACGTATCGCCGCAGCGCTAAACCACCCGGATTTTGACCCCCACGGCGATCCGATTCCGGGCAAGGACGGTCTGATGGTCGATCAGCCAACGATGTTGTTATCCCGGGTGGCCGCAGGGAAGCATGTCCGGGTGGCGCGCATTCCAGATGACAGCAATAGCGAATTGCTGCGATACCTGGCCGAGTTAGGCCTGGTGCCGGGAGCTACACTTACCGTCGCGGCCGTTGCCCCGTTTGACGGGCCGCTGACATTGAAGATCGACAACGTGGCGACAGGCAAGTCGGCTACCCAGGTCATTGGGCATAATATGGCTGAATTGATTTTGGTCCTTGTCTTATCGGGAGATTGAACTCCGTCCACAAAGAAGTCAGCTTTTTTCACAATCCTCAAGGCATTCGAAAGAATAAATGTAAGCCCTGGGGCCTATGTTAACCTTGCTGAAAAGCAACATAGGGTTCTGAGGTTGATCGATTTTTCACAAACAACTCCGGACCAATAAAGGTTCGCTTGATTGAAAAGTTGATTAATCGGAGTAGATTGAAGTATGACTTTGCCTAATTTCATAATAGCTGGTGTCCCACGTGGAGGAACCACCTCTCTCCAGGCTTACTTGCGACAGCATCCGGACGTTTATATCTGTCGTGGAGAACCACGTTATTTTTTACTTCCTGAAGACAACTTCGCAGGTGACATCGGGATTCGTGTCACCATTCATAACTTGCAGGACTATTTGGCTCTATTCGATGAGGTAATAGGCGAAAAGGCGATTGGAGAAAAGTCACCTTTCTACATTTTTAGCGAAGTAGCGACCCACCGCATTCGGGCAACTATCCCAGAGGCCAAGATAATAATGGTTCTTCGCAACCCTGTTGAACGCGCCTACTCTGGTTATTGGTTAGCTGCCCGTAATGGAAATGATGTTGGCACGCTTGAAGAATACTTTGCAGATCTAAACCCTGGCATTTGGAATGGTGGGTACAGTAAACACTTGTCCAGATGGTATGATGTTTTTCCTGGAGACCAGCTTAAGGTCATAATCTTTGACGATTTAAAAACAGATTCTCTTAAGGTATATCAAGAACTATGCCAATTCCTGGAAATTGATGAAACATTCGTCCCTGATCTGACGCGACGCAATCAGGGAGGCGCACCACAAAACCAGTTATTGGCTCGCTTTTACCATGCCGTAAGAGGGAATCGAGTCGCGCGGAAACTGGAGCGGTATGTACCCTCTGCGTTGCACGATCGTTTCACCGAGTTACGGTTGAAGAACATAAGTAAACCGCCACGCATTCCTGACGACCTGGCGCAGAAACTAGGTGCCTACTATCGTGATGACATCGTTCGGTTGGAGGATCTCCTTCAAAGAGACTTATCATCTTGGAAAGGGGATCTAGAGAGTCAGACACAATCTTTATGACTAAGAGAGTTATTTTTGTTGGAGAAACTTCGTTTAGCGGATCGACTTTTTTCCACAGGACTCTGGTCTTGACTTAAGGGTCTTTTTAAAGACCTATACCAATCCTAAGTATATTAATTTTTAGAGGGTTAATTTATGAATGCTCCTCATACAGTCTATCAATCTGCAGAGATTCCGCTTTCAGTTAATGATTTCAATTTTATAAACCATAGTAATCCGGCTCGATTATTTGAAGGTTTAAAAAGACCATATCGACTTATCACCAGAAAACCGGATCTAGTCGAATATTCAAATGTTATTTACACGCCTTCAGTAATTGCAACCAATGATAAATTGAAACAGAACCTTGGATGTCTTTATGATGAAGAGCTAAATCTTATCGAAAACACCTTGATAAGGAAACGTCTCACTGATGAGTCACGCTCCACTGACCCACCGCAATTTTCAGGAAAGGCATCTGATTTACCGGTATATGAGAAACCTGTCCTCTATCTAGGATTCATAAATCCCCATTTCGGCCATTTTATCTTGGAATCTATTGCAAAGTGGTGGCCGCTTACCGAGATGCCGGATGATGTCGATCAATTTCTTTTTCATGTTGCTGATCCGAAAGTATTGGAGCGAAAATTTATAAAAGATTGCCTTTCTGCCATGGGTATGAACTCCTCCAATATGCTCTTCAGTGACCAGCCAATGAGATTTAAAAAAGTGTTTGTCCCTGAAACTTCTTTTCAACTAAACAGCCACATATATACAAAGTTCAAGGATACACTCAACAAATTATCGATCTCTTTTGGAAATGAAGGAATAAAGCCTTCGGATCAACCGGTTTTTTTATCTCGAAGCCAGGAAACCCGAGGGGTGAGAACCTATGTCGGACAGGAAAAAGTTGAAGAATTCTTAGAAAGTCGTGGAGTGCGTATTGTTCATCCAAGTCGGCTGGCGTTAGAAGAGCAGTTCAAGGTTGTTAATGAG
>JAWOHK010000198.1:0-5012 GCA_046485205.1 Chloroflexota bacterium
GCGCCGCCGAATTCAGGCCATCATCGACCGCCGCTTCTTCCGCCGCAAGTACGACGCCGAGCAGGTGCTGGCCCGCTTCGCGGCCACCGCCCGCGACGAGACGGATCTCGACGCGCTGACGGCCGAACTCGTCCGCGTCATTCAGGACACGATGCAGCCGGAGAGTGTGACGATCTGGCTGGCCCCGGAAACTCCGGCTGATTCAGTAAGAAGGGCCGATGAGGCGGCCAACCGATGAAAGAAGCGATCTTCCCTCCCCTGGCTACTAACGCTCTCAAGTTTTTCCGTGTCGTCACGCTGGCGACAGGCGTTCTCCTGCTGCTCGCCTGGGTGGTCGGGGCCGTCCTCTGGTGGCAGGGGATGTTTGCCGATGTGGATCCGATCCTCGAAGCGACGTTTTTTAACCAGGTGACGGCGGCCGAGGTGCGGGCCGGAGCCGCCGATCTCAATACCTCTATCCTCCTGTTTCCGGGGCTGTGGTTCGGGCTGGAGATTATTGTCCTGACCAGCTTCGCGTCGATGGCCTTAATCCTCTTCTTCCGCAAACCGGACTCGTTCGGCACCTACCTGGCGCTGGCCTTCATGATCATCGCCACCTCGATCAGCGGGCCGGTCATCACCCGCGTGGACGCGATCATTCCGGGGTGGACAGCCATCGTTTATGATCGGCTACTGGGTTTTGTTTCCTTTCTGGCCCTTGTTTCTATCGCCTATGTCTTCCCGGATGGTCGTTTCGTGCCGCGCTGGACCAAATCGGTGCTCCTCATCTTTTCCGTTTTGTTTATGATCTACGCTTCCATCTGGACATATTTGCCGGGGGAGATCGTTGAGCGGGCAGAACTAATCATTCCATTGAGCCTGATGGGTTTTGGCGTGGGCAGCCAGATCTATCGTTACTTCCGGGTCTCCGGCCCGATCGAGCGACAGCAACTGAAGGGGGTTATTGTCTCTCTGGCGTTTTTCGTGGGCATCGGTGTTGTTTTTACGATTGCCGCCCCAAATGCCCAGAGCTTTATCGACCCGGCCACAGCCTATGATCTGATGGCTCACATGGTCTTTTACTACGCCTTGACCTTCGCCATGATGGGCATGATCACCGCCATCACCTTCGCCGTGCTGCGCTACCGGTTGTGGGAGATCGATGTGGTGATCCGGCGGACGACGTCATACGCGATCATCACCGGCTTGCTGGCCCTGGTCTATTTCGGCAGCGTGGTCGTTCTTCAGCGCGTGCTGTCGCCCGTTACCGGTGACTCGACCGCGGCCGTCGTCCTCTCCACACTGCTCATCGCCGCCCTCTTCCTGCCCCTCCGCCGCCGGGTACAGGCGGCCATCGACCGGCGCTTCTTCCGCAAGAAGTACGACGCTGAGCAGGTACTGGCCCGCTTTGCCGCCACCGCCCGTGACGAGACCGACCTCGACGCGCTGACGGCCGAACTGTTGCGGGTGATTCAGGAAACGATGCAGCCGGAGAGCGTATCGATCTGGCTGGCCCCGGAAGCGCCGGCGGGTTCTGTAAGAAAGGCCGATGAGGCGGCCAACCGATGAAAGAAGCGATCTTCCCTCCCTTTGCACCAAATGGTCTCAAACTGTTCCGTGTCGCCACACTGGTGACCAGCGTTCTCCTGCTGCTCGCCTGGCTGGTCGGGGCCGTCCTCTGGTGGCAGGGGATGTTAACTGATGTGGATCCGATCCTCGAAGTGACGTTTTTTGATCTGGTGACGGCGGCCGAGGTGCGGGCCGGAGCCGCCGATCTCGAAACCTCGATTCTCGTGTTTCCGGGGCTGTGGTTCGGACTTGAGGTCATCGTCCTGACCTGCTTCACGTTGTTGGGCCTGGTGCTCTTCTTCCGCAAGCCGGACTGGTTTGGCACCTATCTGGCGCTGGCCTTCATGGTCATCGCCACCTCGATCACCGGACCAGTCATCACCCGCGTGGACGCGATTATTCCGGGCTGGACGGTCATCGTCTATGATCGGCTGCTGGGTAGCGTTTCCTTTCTGACTCTGATTTCCATCGCCTACCTCTTCCCGGATGGTCATTTCGTGCCGCGCTGGACCAGATGGGTGCTCCTCATACCTTCCGTAATTATTCTGATTTACTCATCCATCTGGACCGGCCTGCCGAGGGAGATCATTGAGTTAGTAGAGCTAATTATTCCGCTCAGCCTGTTGGGCTTTGGCGTGGGCAGCCAGATCTACCGCTACCTTCGAGTTTCCGGCCCGATTGAGCGCCTGCAATTGAAAGGGGTTATCGTCTCTCTGGCGTTTTTATTAGCCGTCGGTATCCTCTTTAACATAGTCGCCCCAAATGCCCAGAGCTTTATCGACCCGGCCACAGCCTATGATCTGATAGCCCACATGGTCTTTTACTACACCTTTACCTTCGCCATAGTGGGCATGATCGCCGCCATCACCTTCGCCGTGTTGCGCTACCGGCTGTGGGAGATCGATGTGGTGATCCGGCGGACGACGTCGTACGCGATTGTCACCGGCTTGCTAGCCCTGGTCTATTTCGGCAGCGTGGTCGTTCTTCAGCGCGTGCTGTCGCCCGTTACCGGTGACTCGACCGCGGCCGTCGTCCTCTCCACACTGCTCATCGCCGCCCTCTTCCTGCCCCTCCGCCGGCGGGTGCAGGATGTCATCGACCGGCGCTTCTTCCGCAAGAAGTACGACGCCGAGCAGGTACTGGCCCAATTCGCCGCCACCGCCCGCGACGAGACCGACCTCGACGCGCTGACGGCCGAACTCCTGCGCGTCATCCAGGAAACGATGCAGCCGGAGCATGTGAGCCTGTGGCTCCGACCGGTTGACAAGTTTCGAGTGACGAGCGACGAGTGACGAGTTTAGAACTACCCATCACACAATACCTGCCCTTGACCTGGTAATCTGATCCCTTGTCGCCGCTCGTTGTTTGAAGTCTTCTTTGCGCCCTTGCGTCTTTGCGTTAAAAATACCCCCATGATCTCGAACAACGCTGACATCGTCATTTGTGGCGCCGGTATCGCCGGCATTTCGGCTGCCTACCATCTCGCCGTCCGCCACGGCATCACAGACATCCTGCTCGTCGATGATCGCCCGCCGCTGACGCTGACCAGCGACAAGTCGACCGAGGCCTACCGCAACTGGTGGCCCGGCCCCGGCGATGCGATGGTCCGTTTCATGGATCGCAGCATCGATCTACTGGAGGAATTGGCCGGACTCAGCGAGAACTACTTCCATCTGAACCGGCGCGGCTATGTCTTCCTGACCGCCGACCCGGCCACGGCCGAGCGCTACCTGACGTCGGCCGAGGAATCATCACGGCTGGGCGCCGGCGATCTGCGCGTTCACCGCGGCCAACTGGATGACCCGCACTTCCCGGCCCATGTTTCCGAAGGCTACGCGCCGGAACTGGGCGGCGCGGATCTCGTTCTGGCTCCGTCTATCATCCGTCAGCGATTCCCGTTCATCACCCAGGACGCCATCGCCATGCTCCATCCCCGCCGCTGCGGCTGGCTGAGCGCCCAGCAGCTCGGCATGTGGCTCTTAGGCGAGGCCAAAGAACGTGGCGTTCGGCTGGTGAACGGCCGGGTGACGTCCGTCGATTCGACCGGCGATCGGGTTAACAGCATCACCCTGCTGGCCGACGGCGCGGAGCACCAGGTGCAGACACGGGTGTTCGTCAACGCCGCCGGGCCATTGATCGACAGGGTTGCCGGGATGCTGGACGTTGATATTCCCATCTTCAATGAACTGCACGGCAAGGTTTCGATTAACGATCCCCTTGGCCTCGTGCCCCGCGACGCGCCGCTGATGATCTGGAGCGACCCGGTTACGCTGCCTTGGGAAGATGAAGAACGTCAAGAACTGGCTGCAACCGAGGAAACGCGCTGGCTGACCGAGCCTTTCCCAGCGGGGGTGCACTTCCGGCCGGAGGGCGGGCCTGGCGCGCAGACACTCCTGTTACTGTGGACCTACGACATTAAACCCCAGGTAGCAGTCTGGCCTTATAGCTTCGAGCCGGAGTATGCCGAGGTGGTGGTACGCGGGCTGGCGCGCATGGTTCCCGGCCTGGCCGCCTATGCCGGGAATATGGGCCGACCCTATGTCGACGGCGGCTACTACTGCAAGACGCAGGAGAACCGGCCGCTCATTGGCCCGTTGCCGGTGGAGGGGGCCTATCTCTTCGGAGCGCTATCGGGTTACGGCATCATGGCTTCGCAGGCCGGCGCGGATTTGCTGGCGGCCCACATCGCCGGGAGCGCGCTGCCTGAGTACGCCGCAGCGTTTGCCCTGAGTAGATATGATGACCCGGAATACCGCAAGCTACTGAACGAGTGGGATCCGACGACGGGGCAATTGTAAGAGGGCGTATCGCCTGACGCTACGAGTTACGAGGATTAACAAGACAAAGAAGGCAAGTGATGGATAAAAATCTGAAAACAAGCCTCTGGCTCCAGTTTGGGGCGGCCATTGATACACTCAATGACGCCATCGACCTCTGCCCCGATGCCCTCTGGACGGCCGGCCTGTGGCAAGACGATGACGATGAACGGTATGGCCAATTCTGGTTTCTGGCCTACCACACGTTGTTCTGGCTAGACCTCTTCCTGACCGGTTCTTCGGAAGGCTTCGCGCCGCCGCCGCCATTCATTCGCGGTGAGCTGCCCGACCAGCCGTACACCAAAGACCAAGTTCGCGATTATCTCGAACAGTGCCGCCGAAAGTGCCGGGCTACCATCGAGGGCCTGACCGATGAAAGAGCACAGCGACGCTGCCCATTCAAATGGATGGAGCCTACCTTTCTGGAGCTTCAACTCTACTCAATGCGGCACGTGATGGAACACGCCGCTCAACTCGGTTTCTTCCTGGGGCAGCATGGGGTTGCGGGAGTAGATTGGGTTGCGCAAGCGAGGAACAAATCTGCCTGACCCAGACGCGGCAGTTGTGAGGATCGAGCGCCTGAAGCAGGCAATTGTTCACACCAAAGGCTAAGGAGAAGAGAAATGAACGCTGCAGCTTTTCGCCATT
>JAWOHK010000226.1:0-7791 GCA_046485205.1 Chloroflexota bacterium
GTTTTGGACATACGAGATTCTATCGGCCGGTGACAACCGTTGCAAAACCTCCGAGGAGATGGCCAGATCAAACGTATCACGGATTGCTGATGTCGTTTTTAGGTCGGTGACGAGCGTAACGGCCGGTGGGTTTACTGGGGGCGCAGCAGGAATCATTCTCAATGCTTGAACTGACGAAGTTAGCTGCTTTATTGCTTCCGGCCGATCATCGATGATAGTCAATCTCGCTCTTAATTCGGTCGCCAGCAGTACAAAGTCCATACTGGCCCCGTAGTGCTCCGGCAACCCGGCCACCAGGATCGATTGTACAGGCGTCATCCCGGACAACCAACATCCTAATACGAGGCGTTTGGCGTAGTATTCGTAAGCGGTTCCCATCCCTTCGCCTTCGGCTAGAGCCAGGGCATATAGATCTTTGATCGAATAGTTTGTCAACATAGTAGAATTGATCGTATTAGGCGCTTCAGCGCCACCTCTAAAGTAGGTAACCGAAGTCGCTATACGAACTATTAAAACTTTTGTGTGAAATTATTATCGAATTCAGGACAGATCATTCGGCGATTGGCTCATAAGTCATGACCGGTCGATAGACACAACCACACCGGTTGCCTTTCGTGCAAGTGTCTAACGGCAAGTGAGGCGCGTCATCGGGATGATACTCCTGATGGGGATTCAACCGGCGGCAGGCCGCACAACCTTCCGGGTCAGTTTCAATTCGAACGCCACGTATCGATCCTTTGGCCTTCATGCCGAGACGGTAGGCGGCCAGGGTCTTTTCAGCATAATCTCCCGGTTTTTCAATGCTTTGGTGAAACTTATTAAGCCAATCAAAGGACATAAATTTCCTCCCTACTTTCTTAAGCCTTGTGCCGGCCTATTTCGGCAAACTGCCCGTCCACACCAATCAGACAACGAACCACTTGCGAAAATCTTCGAATCGTTGATTTCCGATTCCATTTACCCGCAGCAGGTCTTCGATAGTTTCATAGGGACGGCCGTAAATGATCGCCTGGGCGATTCGCGGGCCGATTCCCGGAATCACACGCAATTCCGTTTCGGTTGCCTTATTAAGATCGATTTTCAATAGCGCCGGTGCCTTGTATGGTCCAAATACCAGGTCAAATTGCTCTGGTCTCAATTGTCTCAAGACACTCAACAATTCCGGCACGGTTCCGTGATTATGGCAGTAATCGATCAATTTGAGTGCTTTGGAACGTTTACTTTCGCTGTCCGAAAAGTTCTGATAGACCTCAATGAAATGGTCAAAACACAGTTCCTTGAGTTCCTCATCGCTGAAACATTTAACCAGGAAGATACGAATGTCCGCCAGACGCTTATCCATATTTGCATTCATCTATTGAGCCAATGTTTTTTGCTCATCAGCCGCCGGATTCGACAAATGTATCGGAATGTCGCCTGGAGCAATGACCTTCAAACCCACCCGCGATAATGTCGGTGGATCGATCAGCATGTTGGTGTAGGAGGCATTGGCCAGTGGACAGTGGCACTCCTTGGCGGCAATACTGCGGCGGACCTCTTTAATCTTATCGCCAAACCATATCTCCTTAAAATCATAGTTATGATCACGCAGATTTCCAAGATCATCGGCGCGGACACAACAAGGCCAGACCGTCCCGTCAGCGTAAATTTGGGCGCTAGCCCAACCGGCATAGCAATCGATTACCTGATCTTCTTCCTCCAGGATTCGCTTGACTAGTTTATAGTATTCAACCCGGAATGCTTCGGTGATCCGGGCCACGCCCTTATACTGTTTGCTCTCCACATAGGCGATCAGGCGGTTAATGGCCGCCTCGTACGCCTCGCGGTCAGGGGTGATGGGCAAGCCGATAGTATCAAGCTCGACCCGCGGTTCGGCAATTTCGGTAATAAACTGATCCGCGCCGGATCGATCAGCATAAGCGATCAATTCATCAAGGTGACCGACACTGAAGACTGAGATCACTGAATGAATGCCGATATTGAGATTAGGCAACTCGTCGCGCAACTCAAGCAACTGGTGTAGTCGTTCCTCGAATTTGGCGAAGTTTCCCGGCACACCTCGAATATAGTCATGTTTTTCGTCCACTCCATCCAGCGATAGATTGATTATGAGCTGGCTTTCGGGACAAGAACGGGCAATTCGCTCGACCTTTTCAGGAATGGTACTTAAAATGCTGTTCGTGGGGATATTGATGATGCCCGGACGGCAATGCTTGTAGGCCAATTTGGCAAGCTCGACGATGCCGGCGAACATGAATGGCTCGCCACCGCTGATCGTAAACCAATAAGGTGCTTGGCCGAGGGAAGCCAGCACTTTATCCCACTCCTCGAGATTTAGCTCGTTCTCGCGCTTCATCCAAATATTGCAGGTCAGGCAGCGCGAATTACACCGCGGCGAAGGCGACAGGGTGATATTGAGCGGTAACAGGCGCGGCCAGCCAAAGCGACGGTATGCCTGGAATAAGGGAACACGGGCCAGAACGCCCAGCATGGAATTCACGTGGATTCTAGCTCCTTGGTCGTCGTCGCGATTTCCCAGACTGTGTGGTTGCGCCGGGCCAGGAAGTCTCGACGGCCTAAATAGCGGCCGTAGATTTCAAGCGCCACCACCCGCCAAGTCCAATAAAATTGCCGCGGCCGCCAATCCAGGTTTTTCAGTAATAAGCCGGCGATTTTCTTCCCGCTCATCGTACTAACAGCATAACCCAATCTTTCCTGGACTTCCAGATGGCCGGCATAGATTCGGCGGCGCTGGCGCAGAAAATCATCGACAGTGTCCGGGCCTTTATTATAGACGATGGCTTCGGGCACATATCGCACCCCATATCCCTGGCCACGAATCAATGGTTCAACGCTGGCCTCATCGACCGCTGTGACCGGTGGAATTCGCTCGAATATGCGGCGAAAAGCGATCATTTCCCCAGCCTTAAACCCGACAAGATTCATCTGATGGTGCAAATTCCACAACAGGTGGGCGGCAAAACCCATGAAAGTCGACGGGTCATTTACCGGAACCGGGCGACAGGCGGTCAGGCCAATTTCCGGCTCAGCAAACGGCTGAATCAAAAGCTCGATTGTATTTTCTTCCGGTAACAGATCAGCGCTGCTCAAAATTAATAAATCATACCGGGCCATTTTGATAAAAAGATTCATCGCTGAGGCTTTGCCTTCACGAACCGGTTGGCTGATTAAGCGAATGGCGGGGTTATGGATAGCCGCGGCCGAGACAATTGCTTCCGTGCTATCCGTGCAGCCACTGGCGACGACAATAATCTCGCCGATTTCGGCCGATTCCAGGTGAGAGGTCTGTATCCGCGACAGCAGGCGGCCGATATTGGCTTCCTCATTGTGAGCCATAATTCCCAAAGAACAAATAATGGATTCCATTTAGCGTTTTATTTTCGCTTCCATTGGTTTCCGAAAAGGAAACCGGAACCATGCCAAAAATTTCAAGCCAGGGCGCAATAACTCTTGCCAGCCATGAGCGGGGAGCGTTCGCAGGCGCAGATGCTCATTCGCAGAATTCAGCAATTGCGGCGGTGATTGTCGAGATTTCTTCAAAGGTCAAATCAGGGTACATAGGCAAAGATAAAATCTCCCCGGCAATTAATTCCGTAACCAGCAAATTATTTTCCTGGTTTGAATAGCGCGTATAAGCTGGTTGTTGGTGAACCGGTACTGGATAATGAATCCCTGTCTCAATTCCGGCTGTGGAAAGAAATGCTCGAAGGAAATCACGTTTTGGGTGACGAATCACATAGAGGTGATAAACGTGGACATTCTCGTCTCTTGTGACCGGTATCTGAACTGGCAAACTTATTAGAGATATATCATACTGGGACGCCAAGGACTGTCGACGCTCGGTTTCCTCGACCAAGTACCGCAATCGAACGCGGAGAATCGCGGCCTGAATTTCATCTAACCGGCTATTGGTGCCGGACACCTCGCTAATATACCGTTCTCGCCAGCCATACTGTCGCAGGAGGCCTAAGTGCTCGGCAACTTCAGGATTGTTGGTGGAAATCGCGCCACCATCGCCCATCGCGCCGAGATTTTTGGTTGGATAGAAGCTGAAGGCGGCCGCATCGCTTATGGTTCCTACTTGTCGTCCATGATATCTGGCACCATGGGCTTGTGAACAATCCTCAATAACTTTCAAACCGTGCTTGCGAGAAACGGCTAGAATCCTATCCATGTCGGCTGCCTGACCATAAAGGTGTACGGGGACCACCGCCTTTGTTCGTTCGTTTATACTTTCTTCAAGCCGTGTGGGATCAAGCGTAAAGGTTTCCGGATCGATGTCTACGAACCGCGGAGTAGCGCCGGATAATTCAATTGCGGCTACGGTCGCCACAGCTGTGTGGGAAACCGTTATGACTTCGTCACCGGGGCCGATATTGAATGCTCGCAGAGCCAAAAGGAGTGCATCTGTCCCCGAAGCCACGCCAACCACATGCTTTATTCCCAAAAATGCGGCAAATTCTGCTTCAAAACTTGCCACTTCCTCACCCAGAATATAGCGGCCGCTCCGCAATACCGTCGAAACGGCCTCATCAATTTCCGATTGATATCGCTCGTAAACCCAAGACAAGCCACCTAATGGAATCACGTTTTTTCAGACCTTTTCCTCAATTAACCGGTAGAACCGCAAAAAGAGGAGATTACTCACGACAAATGAATGCTGCGGAAAGGTTAAATGCGAGATTGTGTCCTCTACTAGATATACCGGTCCAGATGTTCCCGATAATACTCAAACGTCAGCGTGAGGCCATCTCGCAGGCCAACCACCGGTCGCCAGCCCAATTTACTGCGAATACGACGATAATCACCGTAGAAGTCACCAATGTCGATGCGCTTGCGTTCGTCCGGAAATGGGCACAACTTAAACTCACCGCCGCCGTTAACCTCAATCATAAGCCGGGCTAAATTTAACAGGTTGATTGGTTCATCTCCTCCCAGGTTGTATATTTGGCCCTCGGCTACATCATGAGCCGCTACCATGAGCATAGCATCGACCACGTCATCGATATAATTAAAATCACGCACCTGCAAACCATCACCGTAAATAATTAGGGATTGCCCTTCAATCAACTGTCGAAACCACCAGCCAATAAAGGTCTGGCGTGGATCTTTAATGCGCATTCGCGGGCCAAAGGTATTGGTCAGGCGCAGAGAGGTCGTACGCAGACCGTACACGTCGTGGTAGATAATGTGATACCACTCTCCGGCTAATTTATTGATCCCGTTGACGTCGGCGGGTTTAAGAGGATGTCTCTCATCCACCGGCAAGTACTCGGGCCGGCCATAAATTTGGCGCGTACTGGCAAAAACGATTTTGGCGTTGGGGTTGCCGTGGCGGCAAGCTTCCAATAGTGAGAGCTGGCTTCGCGCATTAATTTCCAGGTCAGTATAGGGATCGATCATACTGTCGGTATGACTCACCTGTCCGGCCAGGTTGAAGATAATATCCTGCCCCTGAACCAGATAGCGCAATCCATGTTCGTCGCGCATGTCGGCGATATTGATCCGTAGCTGATCTTCGACATCAACGACATTAAAAAAATTGCCGCCATATTCAGGGATCAGCGAATCGATAAGCAGCACATCGGATTCGAGCTGAACCAAACGGCGGGCTAAATTGGACCCTATGAAACCTAAACCACCGGTGACGAGGATCCTTTTTCCCTGGAAAAAAGCGTGATGGTCAGTTGGAACTGTCGGCATAGGGTTGGGAGTGTGTCGTCTGAAGATCGTCGGCTGCTGAAGGCGCCAGGCTCTGCTTGCGCCAGACCAAACGGTACCAGAGCCTGGTCAGATCGCGGGCCACCTGGGCCAGGCGGCGAAATCGAAAGAACTGGGATCGACCATAGGCGCGATGAAAATGATGGACCGGCGTTTCCGTCAGCCTGAACCCGGCGTCCTGTACTTTTTTCATCAACTCAACACAAATGACGCCGCTGTTAGAGGTCAATTGGATCTGCTCGAAGACTTCCTTCCGCATCAACCGAAAATCACAGTCTACATCTTTCAACTTCAACCCAAATGCGACCTTTATGGTGTACTGATAGATGCGACCGATGATAATCCGATAGAGGGGATCATGGCGTTCGATTTTCCAACCGTTGATAAAATCAACCTCGTCGCTTACTAATTGGGCAAGGTTCTTTAGCTCCCGCGGATCATATTGCGCATCCCCATCTGTATAGAATATCCAGTCGCGGGTGGCGCTATAGAATCCAGTACGCAACGCGCCCCCATACCCGCGATTGTGCGGATGATGGATGATACGGACTTCATTGGGATAAGTTCGGGCTAGTTCATCCAGGATGGCCGCGGTGTGATCCTGGCTGCCGTCATTCACGACGATCACCTCATAGTCATCAGTTAACTCCCGCAGGGTGAGGAGGACGGTGATTACCATGCCGGAAATCGTGCCGGCATCATTATAAGCCGGGAAGAAAGCTGAAATACTGGGTCTACCCATGATCTTCGAATTACCTGGTATAAGAATCTCTGTCTTGTTCGATTCAAGAACAGAGAGGATCATACTGTCATGTAGCCGATTCGCCCAATCCACCAATCTTTATCACATCCAGACCGTTCGGATGCTTATTTGGATTAGCCTAGAAACGGCGAACCTAATTTAGCCTCCACATTATATTGTTGCTTCCAGGCACTATTCCGTCGCTTCGTTTGATAAGGTAACTATGTCATCACCCGTTTGGGTTAGTAAACGCACCCCCGTCTGACTGTCGTAGAGACCAATCATAACGGATAAACCATCCAGCTGAACTCCGCGTGGAATATCGAGACTATGGGCATCAGCGACCACTTCGCCTTCCGCCCAACATGTCATGGGCCATTGTCCGCGTAATGGCCAATTATCTGCTTGAGCTACGAGTTGACCCGCTTCGTCAACCAGATGGATGAACACTGTGTACGGGCGCAAAGTGGGGCCATCAACTTCCCAATAGAGTGTGAGCCTAATGCGGTCGTCCGTTCCGGGGATATTTTCGGGCAAATCCCAACCCTTCAAAGTTATGGCTCGACCATCGATGGCAGGATAGAAGATATCAGCTTTAATCTCGGGGATACCGGACGCCACCAACTCGGGTCGTTCGACGGGCAGAATGACCGCATAAAATGGACGCCATCCTAAACCAATAGCAATGATGAGGACCAATTGGGCGGCAACTATCAACATTGGCGTTACCATTTCATCTTTCACCCGTCCCCACACACCGCCGGCCAGAATCGCTGCCAGCGGCATGAAGACTAGCCTGTCAGACTCTTGCCGCTGCTGAGAATGTCGAGTACCACCTGGGCCTTGAAGTCGGGCTTGAATTGTCTAGGTCTAGTTGCCATCTGTCGGACCTCCTGTCTCTCTGGAGTTTAGCCCCTGCTCTCTCAGGTGTCCAGCTTTCGGGGTCCACTACAATGCCTCGCCGTGCGTTTCGCCCATCGTGATTGTCTGGATTGCCCGGGCCACTCCCAGTGTACCCATTCGCCAGGACCGCGCACACTCACCCTTCTGCCCCAACCCCAGCATATCGCCTTGCAGCAGGCGCGCGAATATCAGAAGACAGAAGCCTTTCGGCAACGCTACCGTAAACGAGCTGGGGTTGAGGGCACCATTTCCCAGGGAACGCGAGCCTTTGACCTACGGCGAACGCGTTATATCGGCCTGGCCAAGACTCGCCTGCAGCATCTATTCACCGCAGCGGCCATTAACCTAACCCGTGTTGTGTTCTGGCTCCAGGGCGTCGAAATGACCCAGACGCGGCGCTCTTC
>JAWOHK010000313.1:0-14137 GCA_046485205.1 Chloroflexota bacterium
CGTTGCGCCGCACTCGGGTGTTGATAATCGCCCCAACGCGTGAATTAGCCGAGCAGATCCATCAAACGGCCGTCGTTCTGGGCAGCCATACCAAAATTCGCAGCACAGCTGTCTATGGTGGTGTAGGCAAAGGTCCCCAGATCACAGCCATGAGACGCGGTACAGAAATCCTGGTGGCCTGTCCGGGCCGATTGCTGGATCACATGAATGCCGGTGATGTGGATCTTTCTTCTATCGAGGTTTTAATCTTGGACGAGGCCGACCGGATGCTGGATATGGGATTCTTGCCCGACATTCGTCGAATTATCAAGCGTGTTCCGACGCAACGGCAAACAATGCTTTTTTCGGCAACCATGCCGGCCGACATTCGCCATCTGGCTGACAGTATTCTGACGGACCCGATAACCGTACAAGTAGATCGAATCGCTCCGGCGAAAACCGTCAGCCACGCGCTCTACCCGGTCCCGGAAGGATTAAAGGCCAGCCTGTTACATGCCATGCTGGATCAAACGCGTACATCGCGTGTACTGGTTTTCACCCGGACCAAACATCGCGCCAAGCGATTGGCCCAAGACCTGGGCAAAAAAGGCTACCGGGTTGCGGCGTTGCAGGGCAATTTGTCGCAAAACCGGCGTCAGGAAGCGATTGACGGCTTCCGCCAAGGTAAGTATGACATTCTGGTGGCCACCGACATTGCTGCTCGGGGTATTGACGTCAGCCAGATCTCGCATGTTGTCAATTACGACATGCCCGACACAGTTGATGCCTACACCCACCGCATTGGCCGGACGGGTCGTGCGGAAACAACTGGCGAGGCGTTGACTTTTGCCGTGCATGATGATGAAGCTCTGGTTCGCGATATCGAACGGGTATTGGGCTCGCGCATTGAACGCCGGCGATTGGAAGGTTTCGATTACGGTGGATTTGTGCCTGAGAAGCAGGAACCGCTTCCCAAGAAAAGCGTTTACCGGTCTCGCAGCTTTCGTCCCAGCGGACGAGGTGGCCTACCCGCGCGCGCTGCTAGATAAACCTGGCGCCAGTAGGCGGATCTAATTATTAAATGGCACGTCCTTTCCCTTAGCCGGGGATGGACGTGCTTTTTTCTTCTCGCTCTCCGCACAGAAACCAGGTTTGCATCTCCCCTTTACCCTTGATGTAGATTATCCCGCGCGGTTCAAGGATAAAATCGTCCTTTAGTAAATGGTAAGTTACCTGCGAAACCTGAATCTTGCCCGCCTCGCCGTGTGATTCCATCCGGCTGGCGACATTGACCGGATCGCCCCAAACATCATAGCTGAACTTCTTTCGGCCGATCACCCCCGCCATTACCCGGCCTGAATTAACCCCCATCCTAACAGCAATGTCATCTTTGTAATCAGATGTCCATTGCTCGATGAAAGCCATCATTTCCAACGCCGCCCGCGCTAACGCGTGGGCATGGTCCGGCCTGCTCTGCGGCACGCCGGAAGCAACCATATAGCCATCGCCAACCGATCAGACCTGTCCTGCTTCAGGCGCAAGCTGGCTAGCGCGTCATTCCGCTGGCGCACGAAAGCTCGCATCTGGAAGAAAGCCAGCGAGGAGACAATAATGACGTTCAGAATAAAAAGGGTCAGGATCAGGCATGAAGGCAGATTGTTGTCCCTTTGCGCCAACGGATCGAGCTCTCAGAGAAACCGCTTGCCAGTCTCCAACGCACAAAAAATAGAATGACGATCGCGATTAGAAAGGGAATGATGACGGCGGCCACTAGCCTTGTTGGCCAGAGGATTGCATCGTTTTAAGTATTAGATTGATACATCTGATTCAGTATTTCCATATAGTTGGCTGTATCCTTTGGGGATTATCGGGTAAGGTGGGGAAATGAGGGAAGCCGATGGCAAGGCTATTACAACCACCAACTCTCGGCCTTTGCAAGTTTCACGAATAACAGGTAGGGGGTATTATAAGATTCAATCCCCTTGTTTACTGCTCTATAAGCCTATTGAGTTGGGTTTGTGCGCTGATAAAAAGAAGCGCAGGGACGGTTGACAGTCGTTCCGGTTGAGCGTAAACTCAGACGCCATGTACCTAGCAGCTGGCTGCGAGTGAGATGCTGCGTCAAGGTCACTAATAATTCATCATTATTTTTTACCGATCCGGGAGAAACCGAATGAACGATACCGCAACTGTACAGGATGCCATCCGCCGGGTGAAGGCCGGCGAATTAAAACGCCCAACCAATTGTGTTCATGTCGACCAAATAACCATGGTTGAACCTCGCACCATGGGCTGTGAAGATTGTTTGAAAATGGGTGCCGGTTGGGTGCACCTGCGGGTGTGCCTCTCCTGTGGCTATGTCGGTTGTTGCAATAGTTCGAAAAATAAGCACGCCTCTCGTCACGCCAGCGAAACCGGCCATAGTGTTGTAATGTCGATGGAAGGTGGTGAAGAGTGGATGTGGTGCTATGAGGACGAGGATTTCATCGTACCTCGCCGTCGCTAATGAATGCTATCGGTCCCCGGCCGGATTACTCGCCTTCGATGTTAACACCTCCTGGAAGTCCCCAACCACGCGGCGTGGAGGGTGAACGCCGTGTTATAACCGTCTTATTTTGCGATGTTGTCAACTCCACGACCTTAGCCGGCCATTTTGACCCTGAAGAATGGGCCGAGATCATGAATGAAGCATTTCATTACATGATCGCTCCCATTAAGGAGTATGACGGCATGATCGCCCGATTGATGGGCGATGCTGTCCTCGCTTTTTTTGGCGCGCCACAGGCTCATGAAGATGACCCGCAGCGGGCTGTCCTCGCCGGTTTAGAGATAGTCAACGGCATCCGGCCTTTCTGCAATCGCTTCGCCGAAGACTATGATATGGAATTCAATGTCCGGGTCGGCATTAATACCGGCCCGGTCGTGGTTGGCGAGATCGGTTCGAGCCAATCTCAAGAATATACCGCTATGGGTGATGCTATCAATCTGGCGGCACGAATGGAACAAACGGCGATCGCCGGAACCGTTCAAATCAGTGAAGATACCTATCGCCTCGTGGCGCCATTGTTTGATGTTTGGAATCTCGGAAACATCGAAGTCAAAGGCAAGACCGACCCCATACCGGCTTATCGGGTGTTGGGTGTCGAGCCGCAACCCGGTCATCTGCGAGGAATTGAGGGCGTGCAAATACCGCTTGTCGGCCGTGTTCGCGAAGTTGGTCGTTTGCGCGAAATTCTGGATAAACTGCAAGCCAATCAAAGCCAGATCTGTTTCTTGATCGGCGAGGCAGGCTTGGGCAAGTCACGGCTTGTAACCGAGGTAAGACGGGAATGGCGCGACACCTTGGCGGCTACTCATGAGGTAGTGGGTCCACTACTGCATAGCTGGACGGAATTTTTGTGTGTTTCATTTGGATCCAGCCGCCCGTACGACACCATCAAGCGGCAAATTTCTCAGTTCTGTGGTATTCGCGACACCGATACTCCGGAAGTCGTCCAGGAACGGCTCAAACGACTTAGCAGCCTTTACCCTAGCGGTTTGCAGGAGCATATCCAACAAGCCTTTGGTTTCTTGCTGAGCGACATGCTAACAGATTATTCTCCGGCCGACCCTGAAGAAATCCGGCGAAGTTTACTGGATGTTGTCGAGCAGATGATCCGCGCTCAAACCGAACTTGGGCCGGTTGTCTACGTATTCGACGACCTTCAATGGGTTGATCGGGCGACGTTAGAAACCATTCGATTTTTGTTGCCCCTGGTGAAATCCCGGCAAATCATGTTTTTAGTGGCCATGAGGCCAGATTGGAAATCGGCCGGTTGGGAATTGTTCCTGGAAACACAAATGGAATACCCGGAGTATTGTTCTTCCATATACTTGGAACCCTTGTCTTCCGATGAGAGCCGGGCAATGATCGGCGAATTCCTCGATCCTACCGGCGCCCCTGGACCGGTTTACGATCTCATCATGCTTAAGGCTGAGGGGAACCCGTTTTTTATCGAAGAGACGATCCGCACCTTGTTGGAATTTGATGCGTTGGAGCGAGACAACGACAAACTTCGCTGGGTCGCCAACACTGACTTGAATCAGGTCACCTCTCTTCTGACGCTGCCTGGCAACGTGCAGTCTCTTTTAACGGCCCGAATCGATCAAATTGATGCAAGCGTCCGGCACACCTTGCAACTTGCGTCGGTCATTGGGCGTTTGTTTCAACTCTCGGTTCTGGAACTCATCGCCGAAAAACCGCTCGCAGACATCGAAGAACATCTGACGCGTTTGGCCCATTTTGATCTGGTTCGCCCCATGGGCACAGGGCGCGATTCAGAATATGCATTTCGACACATGCTGATTCGCGATGCGGCGTATGAGACTATCCTGATCCGGCAGCGCCGGCGATATCATCGACGGGTTGGAGAGGCCATTGAAAAGCTGTTTTCAGATCGGCTGGCCGATGAGGCAACTCGCCTCGCTTTTCATTTCAAGGAAGGCCGCGATTGGGCGAAGGCTGTTTACTATTATGCCCTTGCCGGTGAAGTAGTAGCTCGACTCTTCGCTAACACCGAAGCCCTCGAATATTACAATGAAGCCCTGCGCCTGACCGAGGCTTACCCTAAAGCAGTTGATATCACTCAACAGGCCGATCTGTATCGGCGTCGGAGCGATCTCTTTAGCGTTCTGAACAGACCAGATGAGGCATTGGCTGATAAGACGAAACATAGCCAATTACTAAATTGAGTGAAATCAAAGGTAAATGACTTTTAATGGTTAGATCGGTAATTCATAAATATGATTGGCACTATCAAGTGACGAATGTGAAATATGGCAAATTCTGATTTCTTACGCAAGATCCCTTTATTCTCCTCGTTGCCTGATGAAGATCTGGAAAGCTTGTGCCAAATCGTTCAACAGCTTCACCTGCCGGCAGGCGAGGTACTGTTCGAGGAAGGCAGCTCCGGAGATATGGCCTATATCATACAAACCGGCGAAGTCGAAATTGTAAAGATCAGCCAGAACCGGGAGATCCTCTTAGCTACCCGCGGTCCGGGAGAGGTGTTTGGAGAAATCGCCCTGATTTTTGATTCGCCGCGGACGGCATCCGTGCGCGCGCGCGTGAACACGGACCTGGTGGGGATCGGGCGCGAAGACCTGCGGAAGTTGCTTCAAATCAGCCCATCAGCGGCGGCGTCGATGTTTGATATTGTGCTGACCCGACTACAAAATACGCAGAGCTTGCTGAAGCAAAGCGAGAAGATGGCCCAATTAGGTACCTTCACCGCCGGAATTGCCCATGAGTTAAACAACCCCTCGGCCGCCGTTCAGCGCAGCGCTCAGCAATTGGAATCGACGCTTTGGGATTCTGCGCGCACCTTCATGCGACTGGTGCGGGAAGAATTAACATCGCCTCAACAAGATACCCTGGAAAGTTTTGTCCGTATTGCTCAGGACAGTGCTCGCGAGTTGCCCGAACTTGATCCCTTGCAACGCAGTGATCGCGAGACCGAACTCGAAGACTGGCTGGATAATTTGGGGGTTGAGGATGCTTGGGATTGTGCCGCAACGCTCGTGAATCTCGATTTTAGTGATGACGACCTGGCACGATTGGGGGAAGAATATTCGCGGGAGCAATTGCCGGTTGTTATCACCTGGCTGAATACTAACTACACCATTCTCAATCTTCTGAACGAGCTTAAACAAGGCGCTCAGAGAATTTCGGCCATTGTCAAAGCGCTCAAATCATACACCTATCTTGACCAGGCACCGATCGTTCGCTACAACGTTCATCAGGGACTGGATGACACGTTGTTGATTCTGAGACACAAGTTGAGATCGGGCATTACCATTCGGCGCGAATATGATCATACATTACCGGAAATTGATGCTCACGGCAGCGAGCTGAATCAGGTATGGACGAACCTAATTGATAACGCCGCCGATTCCATCACTACGGCCGGTATGACCGATGGGATAATTTTCTTAAGGACTCGCCAAGAAGGAAAATGGATCATCGTAACCATTGAAGACAATGGTCCTGGAATCCCCCAAAGCGTCTTACCCCGGATCTTCGAAGCATTTTATACAACCAAACCCGTCGGCCAAGGCACAGGCCTAGGTCTGGATATAACCTATAACATCATCGTCCGTCGGCATCACGGGGATATACGCGTCCACTCTGAACCAGGGCAAACCCGCTTTGAAGTCTGGCTTCCCAGCGAGCTGGAGGAGGATAACGGCTGATTCTCTGTAAGAAACCGTGACGATGATGGACCGAATCGATATTTACCCTACGCACCGTCACGGCGAGTTTTGGTTGCGTGCCGGGCGGCCGGGGGTTTTGGGTGCGACAATCGTTCCAGGGGGAGTAAATTTTGCTGTCTTTTCGCGCTTTGCCACGCACTGTTCACTGGTGCTCTTCCGTCGTGGTGAGCAACAGCCCATAACGGAAATCCCCTTTCCTGACGCCTTTCGGATTGGAAATGTATTCGCCATGATCGTCTTCGGACTCAATCATGAAGAGATTGAGTATGGATACCGGATGGATGGGCCTCGTCGCCCGCACGTTGGACACCGGTTTGATCCGAATGTGATTTTGCTCGATCCGTATGCCCGAACGATAGGTGGGCGAGATGTATGGGCGAGACCACGAGATCAATCCAACCCTATGCCGTTTCGCGGCCGAATCTTGCTCGATGACTTTGATTGGTTGGATGATCGCCAGCTGGAAATTCCGGCCGAAGACCTCATCATTTACGAGATGCATGTTCGAGGCTTCACCAAACATCCTTCATCAGGTGTTAAATTTCCAGGCACTTATGCCGCTATTCGAGAGAAGATACCTTATTTGTTGGAACTGGGTGTTAATGCCGTTGAATTGATGCCGATCCAGGAGTTCGACGAGCTGGAGAACGACTTCACCAATCCTTTTACCGGCGAAAAATTATTGAACTATTGGGGCTATTCGACGATTGGCTTTTTCGCACCCAAAGCAGCTTACGCCGCGACCGGACATCTGGGAATGGAAGCCGATGAATTCAAGGCATTGATCAAGCTGCTGCACCGTAACGGCATTGAAGTCATTCTGGACGTGGTGTTTAATCACACCGCTGAGGGAGGTGAAGAAGGTCCTACTTTCTCGTTTCGCGGGTTGGATAATAAGACCTACTACATGCTAAAACCGGACGGCTCCTATCAGAATTTTAGCGGCTGCGGCAACACGTTAAATTGTAACAATCCGGTCGTTCGCAATCTGGTCCTGGATGCCTTGCGGTATTGGGTCGCCGAATACCACATCGACGGCTTCCGGTTTGATTTGGCATCTATTCTTGGACGTGACGCGGAAGGCCATCCACTCATAAATCCTCCGCTTCTAGAGTCCCTCGCTCACGACCCGATATTGGGTAAAACCAAGCTCATCGCTGAGGCATGGGACGCCGGTGGACTATACCAGGTCGGTTCTTTCCCGGCCTACGGTCGATGGGCAGAATGGAACGGCCGCTATCGGGACGCCCTCCGGCGCTTTCTGAAAGGGGATATGGAGTTAACCGGGGAAATAGCCCAGGTAATTCAAGGCTCGCCTCATATGTATTTGGAGCGGGGACCGACCGCTTCCATTAACTTTGTTACTTGCCACGACGGCTTCACCTTGAATGATTTGGTTTCGTATTCAAACAAACACAACCTGGCCAATGGTGAGAATAATCGTGATGGAGCAAACGATAATTACAATTGGAATTGGGGCCATGAAGGCCCGACGACCGATCCGGAAATCAATGCGCTGCGTCGCCGTTTGATGAAGAATGCTGTTGCCATCTTGTTGGTCAGTCAGGGTGTGCCCATGATCTTTATGGGTGATGAAATTGCCCGCTCTAAAGAAGGCAACAACAATACCTACTGCCAGGATAACGAGTTAAACTGGTTGGATTGGGATCGTCTGGAGGAAAACACTGATCTTTTCCGCTTCTTCAAGCTATGTATCGCCTTTCGAAAAGCCCACCCCGTCCTCCGCCGGCGCTATCATTTGCATGGGCGCGATTTGATTGACAGCGGATACCCGGATATTTCCTGGCATGGTTTAAAAACCTGGCAACCTGACTGGTCACCTACCAGTCGAACTTTAGCTTTTATGCTGTGCGGGTTACACGCGGAATTATTGCCGGAACGAAGGGCTGATGATTACATATATGTTGCCATGAATATGCATTGGGAAAAACACACCTTTGAACTTCCGCGATTGTCGGAAAATCGTCGCTGGCATTTATTCGCCGACACCTATCGTGACACTCCGCATGAGATTTTCGAGCCTGGCCAAGAAAAACCGATCCGTACCCAACGCAACCTTCGGGTCGGCCCCCGTTCTGTTGTCATTCTGGTAGGACGATGATGCTCGAACCATTGAAAGTTCAGGGTCGATCTGAAATGCTGACCCAGTTAATGGATTATGTGGCCTGGGCGGCGGCCGGTGCAGGGCTGGGTGAACCTGCCATTTACCGTTTATCGTTGGCGGTTGACGAAATTGCTACGAATATCGTGCAATATGGTTATGAGCAAGGCCACAAGGTCGGCGAATTGAAAGTTTGGGCCGACACGAATGCGGAAGAATTGATTGTCTATCTGGAAGACACCGGCCACCCTTTTGATCCGCGACTGGCTCCTCCACCGGATGATTTGGATAGGCCGCTGGAAGAGCGCCGCACAGGGGGGTTAGGGATATTTTTGGCACTCTGGGGGGTTGATCACTTTGCATATGAACGTGACGGTGAATTGAATCGTTCCATCTTCGTCATGAAGTTGGGTGAAAGAGGCTCAAACACCTTGTCAGACTAGACAGGCCGGCGACATATGACTGTCAATTATATTCATGTTTTGGTTGTAGATGATGATGCCGGGCAAAGCAAGCAATTGACTCGCCCGTTTGCCGATTGGGGGTGGGGTGTGACCCGGGTATCGTCGCAGCCATCGATTGTCCTGGCCAGACTCACGCTCGAATCCTTCGATCTGATTCTCGTAGATCTCAATGCCGCGGAGCGTCGTGATTATGCCCTTTTACGCGCCCGGCGCAATGATCCGCAACTGAATACAATACCTCTGGTTATCACAGCTTGGCCATCTGCTCCATTATCCCGTTTGGTTCGCTGCGTCGAGAACGGTGCGACCGATTACATCACTCATCCGGATATCCACGTATTATTGCAGGCGCGCCTACAAAATGTTCTGCAACGCAAACTTCTGGAGGAACAGGCCAGTACCGCCTTGGAGGCATTCAACGAAATAGAAAAACTGGCTGACGATTTGCGACTGGTTATTTTACCCATCGGCGCTGCACTTTCGGCCGAGACGGAGTATGATCGCCTGATCGCCCGCATCGTTGAGGAAGTTCAGATTATATGCAATGCTGATGCCGGCCTTCTTTGCCTGGCCCGAGAAGACGGCCAGCTCCATTATACTTATGTCCACATCCAGTCCCTCGGCTATACGTACCAGGAAATCCCCCACGGTCCGGCCACCTTCGCCCCGTTGTGGTTGTCCGATCCGGATACCGGCGAGCCGAACTATCAGAGTTTGCCGGTTTACGTTGCCTTGACCGGCGAGGTCGTCAACCTGGCCGATATCCATCAGGAGCGATTTGACCTAAGCCGCTTGTTGACATTAGAGGGAGAGCATTCTTACAGGGCGATATCCTGCCTGACAGTTCCATTACGAAGTGGGCAGATCGTTGGGGCATTGATTTTGATCAATAGCCAGCATCCACTCACTCGAAAAATCGTTCCCTTCGATGCCTACCACCAGCAGGTGGCTGAATCGATGGCTTCACAGGCGGCCATCGTCCTCAATAATCGCCTGCTCAGTGAGCGCCAGGCCCGGCTGTTGCGGTTCAAGCGTGAATTGGAAATTGGCCGTGAAATTCAACTCAGCTTCTTGCCGAGTCATGTGCCAAGTCCAAAGGGTTGGGATGTCGCGACTCTTTTTCGCCCGGCCCTTGAAGTTGCCGGGGATTTTTACGACGCCTTTCTCCTGCCGCATGGTTACCTGACCCTGGTTATTGCCGACATTGTCGGCAAAGGCGTGACGGCCGCCTTATTCATGGCCATCATTCTCAGTCTGTTCCGGGCGTTGTTTCAGCAAAATTATGTCCAATCACCGGTTGGCGAAAACGCAACCGCGGACGGCGAAAACCCGTCGGCAACTACCTTGCCGTTTTCCTTCATCGATCGGGGAGCCTTACTGAATGCTGTGCGTCTGACGAATTCCTACTTTATCTCTAACCACGCCGATACCTATGCATTTGCGACCCTGTTCGCCGGGATACTTGATCCGTCCAACGGCCAGCTTCTTTATGTTAATGCCGGGCACAATCCACCCCTGGTAATTGCGCCAGAGTTGTCTGATCACAAAGTCAGGGATCAGCTTCATCCCACCGGGCCGGCCATCGGCCTGATAGCCGATGCCGATTATCACCTGGCCGAAACAATCCTGAAGCCGGGCGAGGGATTATTTGCTTACACGGATGGAGTGACCGAATCGCGCAATACAGCCGGGGAAGAATTTGGTAACGCGGGTCTGATTCGTCTCCTGGAGAATGGATTTGATTCTTCGCAAGCGATGCTGAAAGCTGTTGAAGCAGCCATTATCGCCCATACCGGTGAAACGGATGCGGTTGATGATGTGACGATGATGGCCATACGGCGGTTGGTATCAGACGGCGGGTAGATGAATTTGCGGTATTTGCGCCCTCCCATCCTGACGAAAAAAAGGGAGACAAGCCGGAGACATTTTGTCTGGGTTTCTCTTGTCTGCTGTTTGCCGTTTCTACTATTTGTGGCTTGCGCTCGCTTTCCCGCTGGTGCATCCGGCTCGCCAGAGACCAATGATGAGCAAATCGTAGTTGCCGCGCCATCGGAAACCCCCTTGCCCAACGGACCGGTTCCAGTTATATCTATTACTGAATCGGCAACTCTGGCCCCGCTCTCGACCCTTCAGATAACGCTGGCCCCAACTCCAATCCTCACGCCGGTTCCAACCGCCACGACTGATGCCTATGCCGATCTGGCAATCGAGGTCCTGGCGGCTCGATCCTATGGTGGTGGTTGGCTGGAAATCGTTGACACGCTGGAAACGAATGAAAGCTTTGCTCGCTATATGATCAAGTATCCCAGCGACGGCCTGGACATCTATGGATTCATGAACGTTCCCCATGAGGGCAGCAAATTTCCGGTCGCCATCCTCCTCCATGGATATGTGAACCCGAATGAGTACGATCTCGTTCCTTATACCCGCCGCTATGCCGATGCGCTGGCCGAGGCGGGATTTTTTGTCATTCATCCCAATTTTCGTAACTATCCACCTTCTGATAGCGGGCCTGATCCATACCGGATCGGTTACGCGATTGACGTGTTAAACCTGATCGCCATCATTCGCGAGCAGAGCCAGGACCCGGAGGGCCATCTACGCCGGGCAGATGCTGATGATATCAATCTGTGGGGACACAGTATGGGTGGCGGTGTAGCCTTGCGCGTGATCGCGGTGAATGATTCGCCTTATATTCGCACCGCTCTGCTTTATGGATCGATGAGCGGCGACGAAGTGAAGAACTATACGCGCATCCGTGGCTGGACTAACGATCAAATCGGGGAATTCGAATTGGCTGCCGGGCCGGAATCTTTCCAAGCGATATCGCCGATTTACCATCTTGACCGCCTGACGGCCGCCGTGGCTGTCCATCATAGCCATGTGGATGAAGTTGTGCCTGTTGAATGGTCCCAGGAACTATGCGAGGAGTTGGCCGGATTGCACGCTTCCGGTCAACTCCCTCATCCCCCGTCATGCTATTTTTATGATGCTCAGCCACATACCTTTCGCGGTCAAGGGGACACCTTGTTTATTCAACGAACGATTGAATTCTTTAATAGCCACTGAGGTTTATCAAGGTTTATCATTCGGCAATCATAACTGCCAGCATAGCCATGTCATCGAATTGGGGGGCATTCTGTTGATATGCTGATAGATCGTCAAATAGGTCGGAGCATAACCTGTCAACACTTTTGTGCGAATGATTCATTAGGAATGTAATCAAGCCCTCTTGCCCCAGCATAGTCCCTTTAGGATTCAAAACGTCGCTAAGCCCATCGGTATAGAGAATCAGCTTGTCCCCGGGTTTCAGATCAAGGGATTCTTCAGAAAGTTGAAAGAAACCCGTCTCAAATAACCCCAGTGCCATGCCGACGCCGCGCAGGATTTCGATCTGGCCATCCCGAATCAAAAAAGGCATATCATGCCCGGCGCGGGTATATGTCAGGGTCCGCTGTCGTAGATCGATCACACCATAGAAAACGGTAACGAACATGTTCTGCTGGAAATTCTCGACGAGAAGATGGTTGACTTCTTCCAGGACCGTCCGTGGAGAAGCGTTTTGAGCTGCCCCGGCCATGATGAGTACCCGCACGAGGGTCATATAGAGCGCTGCGGGGATACCTTTATCTGATACATCGGCAATTACCACCCCCACAAGGTCATCGCCCAAGCGGATGACATCATAGAAATCGCCGCCCACGTGACGGGCAGGGGCATAACGCGCAGCGAATGCTAATCCTGGGACATTCGGAAATGACTGCGGTAACATGCTCATTTGCACTTCGCGAGCCAGCTCCATTTCGCGCTCCAGCCGTTCTCTTCGAGCCAGTTCGGTCTGTGCGTGTTCCAGCGCATCGATCTGGGCCTGAAGTTGCTCGATGAAACCCGCTCGCTGCATGGCGATGGCCGCGTGCCCGGCCAATGTTTCCAGGAGAGCCACTTCCCCCGGTGAGAATTTTGCCCGGCGAGTCGATTGCACGATCATCAGACCGGCCGGTATGCCATGAGCGATCAAGGGCACGGCCAGACCGGATCGCACCGGCGGATTGTCTGCCGGCGCGTCGACCCCGGGTGGTGTGGCTAAATAGGACGAGAGGTCGCCTTTATCGAGATTATGATAGACGGCAGTGTGGGCCAGTCCATAACCGACCTGTGCCCCTGGCCACCCACGCGAGGCCAATATCTGGGCCCAATCTTGAGATCGAACGTAATACAGGATACCTCGATCGGCGCGGGAAAGTTCCACCGCGCTGCTGACAATGTGCGCGCCTAGCTCCTGTAGATCGCTCCATGTTGTAAGCGATTGGCCGATTGCTTCGAGGGATACCAGTTCGCGTGTCCGCTGTTCCAGTAGTCGATTGGCGGTCTCCAGTTCGGCAATCTTGCGTTCCAATGCCCCAGATGTCTCGGCCGAGAATTGTTCGCTGGCCATTAGCAAGGCGTTTGTCCGGCGTAACTGTTCGCTTTCGAAATTCAACACATCAGACAGCGCTAACTGTCCTTGTTGGGCCAGCATCCAAACGTACGCCGCCATCGGCAGGTCACTGGTTTCGATTCCTCTAGCCGAGCCTTGCATGGTAGGGCGGTAAAAGTCAAAAACGGCTACATCTCCCTGGCGCCCGGTGTTCCGGCATGCCGGGCAACCCACTTCTGTGTAAAAGACACCTCCGTCGGTGGGGGCATGCAGAAAACTGAGCGCCGGGTAGCGATGGCTGAGCGCCTGAAGCTGGGCCATGTGATCGGCAGTCACTTCGGCCGGTTGTTTGCAGATGGGGCACAACACCGGCAAGCGCTGGACGCTGAGCACCCACTTCAATCCGGTTAATTCATCCGGAGTGGCACCCATATCGCCGAGATAACGCCCAATTGCCTGGGCGTGAAAAAGGGTGTCGCATTGGCAGATCACACTCAGGCCATCGTTGGCAGCCGCCAGCATAGCCGGCAGATTATCTCGTGCCAATCGATCGAGCACCAGAAGCCCAGGCCGGCGTCCGGCGGCATTGCGGATTGCCTCACTATAATCCAGCGGCGGCTTTACAAGGACATGTTCCAGACGACTTTTGAACCGTCGCGCGACGTGAAGAACATCGCGATCTTCACTGACGACGATACAATTTGCCTTAGGACGGGCATCAAGCATTTCGCTGACTATAATGCGAAAAATGGTTGCCCGGCCGCTGGGTAAAAAATGGTAAGAGCCGTCTATTTTAGGCCGGCTGTCAAGTCCGGTGATCAGAATCATTCCGGACGTTTCGGCCACTAACTGCCGGACCAATTCATCGACCTGGGGGAGATGGGAGAAATCACTAAATCGAAG
>JAWOHK010000392.1:0-3308 GCA_046485205.1 Chloroflexota bacterium
GGATAACTCCAATTTATTAATATTAAACCGAATAGGTTCGGTCAGAGAAAGTGCCCGACGAAACTTTCGTCGGGCGTTTTTACTTATACGAGAGAAACGACGATTGAATATCAGTTTACAGGAACGGCGAGCGAGCGGTTTATTTGCAAGCGAGTAGAAACAAGGCCGGCTTTAGCCAGTATCTGGCCCGCCAACTCAATATTCGTACCAAGATGCCCCGTACGATGAGAATCCGAATTCACCACAATTTGGAGGCCGCCTTCCTCGCGGTACCAGCGAAGCATGGTGACCAATTCAGCGTGCCAACCGGGATTTTGACCCAATAGGCGTGTATTCAGTTCCAGGGCAAGGCCTCTCCATGCGATGGTGGCCAGCGCATCACGAATCACGTTTTCCAGAGAGCCAAGTGCGAAATCTGCTCCCATCATTGTGCCACGCCAAAGGATCCGGTCAAAGTGGCCGACTATATTGGCGTCGGAAAATTCGGCCGCCATCTGTCCTAATTCAACAAAATAGTCGGCGAATGCATCCGTTGGCTCTCGACCGGTAAAGCAGGCCGGATCGTGGATATTCTCGCCATACAGCCAGTGAAGCGAGGCAATACGTATGTCGAAGGGATAATCCTGTATCAGTTGCTTAGCCTGGGCGACATATTCGTGGGGATTGCCCAACTCAATACCGCTGAGCACGAGCAGACCTTGGTCAGCAAACAACGCTCGGCAGCGGTCTAATTCGGTAAAGTAAGCCTCCACATTAAATTGACCGTGATAGGCCGGGTGCCATTCCGCATGTTCGGTGATGGCGATTTCAGAGTATCCTAAGGCGCATGCTCGCCGGCACATGGCCTCAATTGAATCCTGACCATCCATGCTGAAATTCGAATGAATGTGATAGTCAGTGGTTAATTTTATTCCATTTATCATAGGGTTGATTAGACTTAATTTATGCTGGCGGGTCAATGGGCGAGAGTTAACAGTCTGTAAAGAGTTGGCTAAGCGTATATAAACAACAGATAACATTTCATGAAGTTGCGCATTTTCCTATCGGCGGTCTCACGTTTATAATCCTTTACAGATCCATCCATCGAATCATACGAGAGACTCGAGAAGGACCTATGACATCATTCGAAGGCAAAAACGTATTGATCACCGGCTGCGCCAGCGGTATCGGCCGGCTAATGGCTTATAAGATCGCTGCCAGAGGTGGCCATGTCATCATGTGGGATATCAATCTGGACGGTCTGGAGGAGGTGGGTGAGCAATTGGAACGATGGGGGTACCACGCTTCGCCCTATCGTTGTGATCTGAGCGACGCCGAATCAATCCAGGAAACAGCTGAGCGGGTCCTCATCGAACATGGAACGGTTGATGTCGTAATCAACAATGCCGGAGTCGTTTCCGGCAAGTCTCTGTTGGACTTATCCGATGAAGCGATCCGCCAAACCTTCGACATTAATACTCTGTCTCTTTTTTGGACGACGCGTGCTTTTCTGCCCCACATGATTACCAAGGGCCAAGGGCATATTGTGACAATCGCTTCCGCCGGCGGATTGATTGGCGTGCCAAATTTGTCAGATTATAGCGCGAGCAAATTCGCGGCCGTTGGCTTTGATGAATCACTGCGAGTGGAATTGAAGGCTCAGGGTCATAACGGGATTCGTACGACTGTGGCTTGCCCATACTATATCAATACCGGAATGTTCGACGGCGTCCAGACACGCTTTCCCCGGTTATTGCCCATTATGGAGGCGGAGGAGGCGGCCGGCAAAATTGTCGAAGCCATCGAGAAAAATAAACAACGGCTGATTATGCCCCCTTTCGCCTATATCACCTTCCCCGGGCGATTACTACCTTTACCAATCTTCGATTGGGTGGCCACATTCTTTGGCATTAATAATTCCATGGATGATTTTAAAGGCCGTGGCGACCATAAATGATCCGTGCCAACAGTCTTGTCTTGTATAAGGGCCGGCCGGCAGTCATCAAGCAGGCATTCGAAAAAAAGCTCACAATTGAATTACCGGATGGCCATTCGGCCAGTGTTCGTCCTAAAGATGTCACACTTCTTCACCCCGGACCAGTCGGTAATCTGAATGAGTTACAACCTGTAATCGGCGATCCACTGACAGCATGGGAGTTGCTCGACGGGCAATCGACCACTTTGAGCGAACTTACTGAACTGACATACGGTGTGGACACGCCCTCGACTGCCTGGGCTGCCTGGAACTTGGTGGAAGAAGGAACTTATTTCAGCGGTTCGCCGGAAGCAATCAACACTCATGACTCCCGAAAAGTTGAGGAAATACTGGCCGCTCGTCGAATTAAGGCGACCGAAGAAGAAGCATGGCAACGTTTTGCGGAGGGGGTAACAGCAGGCATTGTCCCAGCTGATGGCCGATTTTACCTGGACGACGTAGTCGCCATGGCGCTGGGTAGGTCTGAAACAAGTCGTGTATTGACCCGGCTCGGCAAACCTCAGACGCAGGAATCGGCCCATGAATTATTGTTGGCCGTTGGCCGGTGGAAGCCGACTGACAATCCTTATCCAGCCCGGCTCGGTTTGCCAGTCAAATCACCAGTTATGCTGGTTGACAAGCTGCCGGAGACAGACCGACGAAATCTGATCCATCTGCTTGCTCTGGCGATCGATGATGAAGGCAGCAGCGACCCGGATGATGCTATCAGTCTGGACGGCGAGCGATTGTGGATCCATATTGCCGACACGGCGGCGCTGGTCACTCCTGATAACCCGATCGACCTGGAAGCCCGCAATCGAGGAGCAAATCTCTATTTGCCGGAAGGGACCGTTCGAATGTTGCCGGACGAAGTGACCGACCAGCTTGCCCTGGGCCTTCAACCGGAATCACCGGCTTTATCATTCGCGTTTTCGTTATCGCCAACAGACGAGACGGAACTGCTGGAAATCGTTCCCAGCCGGATCAAGGTCACCCGGACTACGTACGAATCAACTGAGCTAAAACTCGATCAACCACCCTACCGGACACTATGGGCTGTGGCTGAGCGATTTCTGCTACAGCGTATCGCCAATGGAGCAGTTGAGATCGATTTGCCGGAGGTAAAAATTAGAGTTGGACTTGATGGCCGTGTTTCTGTCAAGCCGTTACCACCCTTACGCAGCCGGCAGTTGGTGAGAGAATCAATGCTCATGGTTGGCGAGGCAGTCGGCCGTTTGGGTCTGGAGCACGATCTTCCGTTGGCCTACACTTTCCAGGCTCCGCCGCAAGCATTCGAAGCGCCAGCGAACGGACTAGCCGGCATGTTCGCCATCCGTCGGGCCATGCAACGCAG
>JAWOHK010000003.1:0-9581 GCA_046485205.1 Chloroflexota bacterium
TTCTATCTGCCGCCGGTAGACGATGCCTACGGCCGTCCGTTCCTGGTGGCCGGCGACATCATGGCCATGTTCAACGACCGGCCGGAAGTGCGGGCACTGATGGAATACTTCACCCTGCCCGAATCGGCCAGCGGCTGGCTGGATACCGGTGGCGCACTGGCTGCCCACCAGACGGCCACTCCGGAAATGTACGGTGTCGATCTGGAGCGCGGACTCGCCGAACTGGTAACTCAGGCGACGAGCTTCCGCTTTGATGCTTCCGACTTGATGCCCGGTGAGGTTGGCTCAGGTTCCTTCTGGAAAGGCATGACTGACTATGTCAGTGGCACGGCGTCTCTGGACCAGGTATTGGCCGAGATCGACGAGTCCTGGCCCCGTTAATCACAAGTTTGTTGTTCCATTAGACTGCCGGCTCATTGAGCCGGCAGTCTTTTACCAAATTTAGTCCTCGCCCGGCGACTTCACTATCGCCTTCTCATTCCCGGCGCGAGGAATTACAAACTTAGGAGGAAGTAAAGCATGCAGGCGAAATACGACTCTTCAAACGAACCTCCGGGGTTTGGCGGACGGGTGCTTACCCTCATCCTGCGAATAGCCTTGATGATCGCCATCCCGGTCATTGCCTTCTGGGTTATGTACCAGGGGTTTCTTTTTATGCGCGACAGCGAAGCCCCTCAATGGCTCGTAACGATCGTTGCCATCCTTTGGGGTGTGGGCGGTGTCGCCGCCCTATTCTGGATATTCAACTGGATTGTCGAACAACTGGGTGACGCCTGGCGGGGCCGGCTTCAACCATTCGTCTTCATCGGTCCCGGAGTTGCCATCCTTATCTGGTACCTGGCACTACCGGCGCTGCGTACATTTTGGCTAAGCCTGTTCGGTCGTGAAGGTCTACCGAACAACTGGTTCGATCTCTCGAATCTATCCGCGACGATGACAATTCTATCCAACCGATTTGTCGGCCTTGATAACTACGTCGCAATTTTCACCGATCGCCTGATGCGTGAATCATTCCGAAACAACATCATGTGGATCGTATTTGGGGCAACGCTGACGGTTTTATTCGGGCTCCTTATCGCAGTTCTCGCCGATCGGAGCAAATTCGACCGGATTGGCAAGTCGTTCATCTTCCTGCCGATGGCCATCTCCTTTGTGGGAGCGAGTGTCATCTGGAATTTTGTGTACGAAGTTCGCCCGCCGGGACTACCCCAGATCGGTCTTCTGAACGCCATTGTCACCACCTTGGGAGGTCAACCGCAACCCTGGCCGGCCTGGACAGCGATATCGCCCTGGAACAATCTCTTCCTGATCGTTATCGTCATCTGGCTTCAGGCAGGTTTTGCTATGGTCCTTTTCTCGGCCGCCTTGAAAGGTATTCCGGCCGAGTTAATGGAGGCTGGTCGCGTGGATGGGGCCAATGAGGTGCAGATATTCTTCCGCATCATGATCCCTTACATTTTGGGAACCATCATCACCGTTACAACAACTGTCGTCATCTTTACCCTCAAGATATTCGATGTCGTGTGGGTGATGACCGGCGGTCAGTTTGGAACCGATGTAATCGCGACGCAATTTTATCGTCAGTCGTTCATCGCTCGGAACTCAGGTTATGGCTCGGCTATCGCCATTATCTTACTGATTACCGTGATCCCAGTGATGATCTACAATTTGCGCCAATTCCGGCAACAGGAGGCTTTCTAAGATGCGAAGCATGACTTCCCAACGCAGGTTTGGTAGTCTAATGGTCAACGGCGCGTTGTTGCTTTTGATCCTTCTATGGACGGTTCCAACCTTCGGCTTATTCGTCTCCTCATTCCGGACCCGGCTGAACATCCAGACCTCTGGTTGGTGGAATATTTTCCCCCATCAGGCCTATGAAACAGTTGCGGTTCTTGATCCGACCGAAATGGGACTAGATCCGACCGGACCAATGGTTATTGAGGGCCAAGTCGTAACTTTTGAAGAACTTCGGGAAGGTGTCGAGACAGATGATGGCACCTACTACCGGTGGGTAGGCAATCGCCGGGTGGGTCGCCTCGAAGTCCAGGAGCAAAGCTGGACAGTCGACTGGGATTTCACCCTGGATAATTACCGGCAGGTGTTGGGAGGCAAAGATTTCACCTTCACCACGGCCGACGGTACGACGGAGACAATCAGAGGCGACAATTTTGTAGGCGCTTTTCTGAATAGTCTGGCGGTGGCAATACCGGCGACGATCATTCCCATCCTGATCGCCGCATTTGCGGCATACGGTTTCGCCTGGATGAATTTCCCGGGCCGGCGACTGCTATTCATAATGGTTGTGGCATTGCTGGTCGTTCCCCTACAAATTGCCCTGTCGCCGCTGCTGAGCGATTATCGCCAGCTGGGCATCAACGGCACATTTCTGGCTGTCTGGTTGGCTCATACCGGTTTTGGCCTACCGCTGGCCACATACCTGCTTTACAACTACATCAGCCAGCTGCCACGCGAAACGCTTGAATCGGCTTTCATCGATGGCGCATCTCATTTCACCGTATTTTTGCGCCTCATCCTACCCCTGTCGGTTCCGGCTCTGGCGTCGTTCTTTATTTTCCAGTTCCTGTGGGTCTGGAACGACTACCTTGTAGCCTTGATTTTCCTGGGAGGCAACCCAGATAACCAGGTTATTACAATGCGACTCGCTAACATCGTTGGCTCAAGAGGCAACGACTGGCATTTACTGACGGCTGGCGCGTTTGTCACGATGCTTCTGCCGCTGGCCGTCTTCTTTGGACTGCAGCGATTCTTCGTGCGCGGCTTGTTGGCCGGGTCTGTAAAGGGTTAGAAGGGACTGCGGTAACAAGCTCGCAGCCTGCTCATACTACAGGTTTGCCCTGCGGACGAGCACGAAGTTTTCGCCTGCGCTTCGTGCTCGTCCGTCTTTAGGACCTTTCTAGAAATTTAGTCGATTGAGGAGGGTTTTCAGGTGGCCGATAAAAAATGGTATCAAGACGCCGTCTTCTTCGAACTTAATATCCGCGCCTATCAAGATACAAACGGCAATGGCACCGGCGATTTTCAAGGAGCCATTACCAGACTCGATCATATCCAATCTCTGGGCGTCGATTGCATCTGGATTCAGCCGATGTATCCCTCCCCGTTGTTGGACGACGGCTACGATGTAGCCGATTATACCGGCATCCATCCCGATTTCGGCACATTGGACGACTTTAAGCGCTTCCTCGACGCCGCCCATGACCGCGGTCTGCGCATCGTGACCGATCTGGTGATGAATCATTGCTCGGCCGATCACCCTTGGTTTCAGGCGGCGCGCCAAGATCGTGACTCTGTCTACCGCGATTATTTCGTTTGGAGCGACACGCCTGATAAGTACAAGGAGGCGCGGATCATCTTCGTCGACATCGAGCCATCGAATTGGAGCTTCGATGAAGTCGCTGGACAGTACTACTGGCATCGTTTTTTCGCCAGTCAGCCGGACCTCAATTACGACAACCCGGCCGTGCACGAGGAAATGTTTCGCATCATCCGTTTTTGGCTCGACCTGGGTGTCGACGGCTTTCGGGCCGACGCCGTACCTTATCTTTATGAGCGCGAAGGGACCAATTGCGAAAATCTGCCGGAAACCCATGAGTTTCTGAAAAAGGTTCACCGCCTGATCGATGTGGAATATCCCGGCCGGGTGCTCATTGCCGAAGCCAACCAATGGCCGGAAGATTTACTGCCTTACTTCGGGAACGGCGACGAGTTTCACATGTGCTTTCACTTCCCCATCATGCCCCGCCTCTACATGGCTTTAAAGAGCGGAGACAAGACGCCCATCATCGACATCCTGAGCCGGACCCCGCCTATTCCGCCGGGCACCCAATGGATGACGTTCTTGCGCAATCACGATGAACTCACTCTGGAAATGGTTACTCCCGAAGAACGGCAGTGGATGTGGGAACAATACGCGCCAGAACCTCGCATGCGGCTAAACCTGGGCATCCGGCGTCGTTTGGCGCCTTTACTAGACAATGACAAGCGTCGCTGGCTGGCCTTAAACGCGCTATTTCTATCCTTGCCCGGAACGCCGATACTTTACTACGGCGATGAAATCGGCATGGGTGACAACATCTGGTTACCCGACCGTCATGGTGTGCGCACGCCAATGCAATGGACGGCCGGGCCGAACGCCGGGTTCTCAAACGCGGAAACAACCTATTTGCCGGTAATCGACGACGAAGTATATGGGTATCAAAAGGTTAATGTCAGCGCTCAGGAAGAGTATCCTGAATCCTATCTCTCCTTAACCCGGCATCTGATCCGCACTCGTCAAAGCCAGCCTGCTCTTCGGGCTGGAGCACTTGATTGGGTGGAAACCGGTGATAAAAGTGTTCTGGCGTTTCGGCGGTACGAAGGCGCGAATACGGTGCTCTGTCTTTTTAATCTATCCGATCAATCGCGGGCAGCGAGGATAACACCGGATCATGACACAATCGACTTGCTGTCTCAGCCCAACCGCCAATATTCAGCTGGAAAAGCAATTGAGCTCGATCCTTACGGCGCGCATTGGCTTCTCACACAACCATAAAGGTTCTGTTCGAAAGAAATAAAGCTTATGCCTGAATCTGTCTTTGATCTTCAATTGGCAATTGACCGGTTGCTCAGTGAAGAATTGCGCGAACTGGAACCACTTGAGCAAGCCATTTTTCGGACCCGGACGGAATTATTCTGGGCGGATGTCATTCGTCCATTGCGTTTGTTGTACGGGGAACGGGAGGATTTTGTCGATTGGTGCGGCCGGTTACTGGAGATTGTGGCATGTGGCTATGCGAATCGTTCCACGGAATTGCGGCTCCTCGACCTCCGCCGGCAAAGTCAACCGGACTGGTTCCAGCAGCCGGACAGGTTGGGCTACGTCTGTTACACCGATCGGCTGGCGGATGATCTGCGCGGGGTAAACGAATGGATTCCTTATCTGAACGAACTGGGTGTTAATTATCTGCACTTGATGCCGTTGCTCAAGCCGAGACCCGGACCAAATGACGGTGGCTATGCCGTAGCCGATTACCGCGAGGTGAATCCCGCTCTCGGGACGATGAATGACCTGAGCGATTTGGCTGCCCGGCTCAGGCTTCATGATATCAGCCTTTGTATCGACCTGGTATGTAACCACACCGCCAAGGAGCATTTCTGGGCCAGCCGGGCGATGGCCGGCGATCCGGTCTATGAGGACTATTATTTAATGTTCCCAGACCGGACGATGCCCGACGCTTATGAAAGAACTTTGCCGGAGGTATTCCCAGACTTCAAGCCCGGCAATTTCACTTACTATGAGTCAATCGACCGTTGGGTATGGACGACATTCAATGAGTATCAGTGGGACCTGAACTATGCCAATCCAGCGGTGTTGGCCGAGATGCTCGATATCATTCTGTTCCTGGCCAATCAGGGTGTCGAAGTGATTCGACTCGATGCAGTTGCCTTTATGTGGAAGCGACTGGGAACCGATAGCCAAAATGAACCGGAAGCTCATTCCATCCTCCAGGTTTTTCGCGCTCTCAGCCGGATCGCCGCACCGGGCTTGATTTTGAAAGCCGAAGCCATCGTATCTCCACCTAAATTAATACCCTACCTCGGACAAGGCAGGGCCACGAACAAAGAATGCGAACTGGCCTATCACAATGTGCTGATGGTCTTGCTGTGGAGCAGCCTGGCCGAGCAGCGTGTTACCTTGATGACCCGAGCTTTGCAAAATATGCCAGCGATTCCCGACAACACAGCCTGGGTTACTTATGTTCGTTGTCACGACGACATCGGCTGGGCAGTTACCGATGAGGACGCTGCCGAGGTGGGAATATCCGGCACAGCCCACCGGGCTTTCTTGAGCGAATTCTATAGCGGCCGCTTTCCCGGAACCTTTGCCGTGGGCGCGACCTTTCAACACAATCCCCGAACTGGTGATCGGCGGATTAGTGGGTCATGCGCGTCTTTAGCCGGATTGGAGCTGGCACTTCAAAACCAGGACGCTCGCGCAGTCGACCTGGCCATACGACGCATTTTACTGCTCTACAATCTGATTTTTGCCTATGGGGGGATTCCACTGCTGTACATGGGCGATGAGATCGGGCTTCTCAATGACACCAGCTATCTCGACGACCCGAACCTGGCCGACGATAATCGCTGGATGCACCGGCCGCGGATGGATGAGGATAAAGCGGGCGAGCGACACGATTGGTGGACGGTACCGGGTCGGATTTTCCGCGGAATAACCTGCATGCTGAGCGCCCGAAAACGAACCTTTGCTTTCCACGCCAAAGCCCCCGCATATCCTGTGTGGACTCACAATGAGGCCGTCTTCGGTTTGTTGCGTGATAGTCCGCGCGGGCGAGTCCTGGTATTGGCCAACTTCAGTGACCGACCCCAAACGGTTCCCGGTTACCGTTTTCATGAAATGATCTTCAGTGGCCGGCTGGCAGATCGAATAACCGGTCGAGTTTTCGAAAGCGTGCCAGGCATTACCCTCGAAGGTTATGAGGCTCTTTGGCTGACCCCGGAACCGGAAATTGACCCAGCTGAATTACCTCAACCACAGGCAACAAAAGAGGCAATTAATGACAAGTAATCTGGTGGGCGGGATCGAGGCCGGAGGAACTAAATTTGTTTGCGCTCTTGGGACAGGCCCAGACGACATCTGGGCGGAGACACGCTTTTCTACGACCACACCGGCCGAGACTATCGACCGGGCTGTCAATTTTTTTCGTGATCAAGCCGGGCAATATGGCCTCCCTATTGCGGTCGGCATCGCTGCCTTTGGGCCGCTTGATCCTAATCCGGACTCGCCAACCTTCGGCTATCTGACTACGACCCCCAAGCCGGGCTGGGCCAACATCGACCTGGCAGGCGGCATCCGAGATGCGTTGAGTGTCCCGGTTGGATTCGACACCGATGTCAATGTTGCCGCACTGGGCGAAAATCGGTGGGGCGCCGCAAAGAGCCTGGATAACTTTATCTATATGACCATTGGCACGGGGATCGGCGGTGGGGCGATGGTCAACGGCCGGCTGGTCCACGGCCTTGTTCATCCGGAGATGGGCCATATGGCTTTGCCGCATGATCGGACCACCGATCCCTATCCGGGCCACTGTCCTTATCACGGAGATTGCCTGGAAGGGATGGCGGCCGGGCCGGCAATTGGCGAGCGATGGGGAATGGCGGCAACCGATCTACCGCCAGACCACCCAGCCTGGGAATTGGAAGCTCATTACCTGGCGCTGGCACTGCAGACACTCATCTGTACTCTTTCCCCGGAACGTATCATCCTTGGTGGCGGAGTCATGGAACAGCCCCAGTTATTCCCGTTGGTGCGCTCCAAGGTCCAAAGCTACCTGAATGGTTATATTCAGACCCCAGCTATTCTGGAGAAAATCGATCACTATATCGTGGCTCCCGGCTTAGGTAATCGTTCCGGGGTCCTCGGTGCATTTGCACTAGCGCAGCAGCTGGTTTGATTGAGTAATTTCTCTATCCATCGCGATTCGATCCTCTCGTACCGCTCAGAAATTAAAAAGCGCGAGGCTTTTATCCCTCGCGCTTTATCTTTGGAATTGTTTGTTGCTATGGTCGTAGTCAGTCCCCGTGACACCGGTTCCAGCATTGGCAAAGCCGGAATCAGCTAAACGGGTTCGAAGAAGAACATCGAGGACTATCGCTCGCGCCGGATTTCAATTGGCACAGGCGCTTTTTCCTTGCGCGCTTTCTCACCCCGCGCTTTCTTCATAACACCTATCAGGATTACTCCTGCCAAAGCCGTTGGTACAACTGCTAACCAAGAAGATGTAACGATTTCGATCATGGTTTTTCTCCTTTCGCTTGACTTGATTCACAAGTTGCGTTGTAATGGATTTTGCACGATCGGAGTCAGGAGTCAATGCTTACACCCGTTGCGCCGCTTTTTCCAATGGATGTCTTACAATTAAGCCCTCAATATGAGCCCTGGTTGAGCGATAGTTCGGTAATCGTGGGTGTTCCAGTTGCTTCACACCTCGAGCTAACTGATAATCTATATTGCTTCAGCCTGCCTAAAGGCCCGCACCAGTGGCCTCAAGGATTTCTATGAGCACACTTGATTCATTTGTTCTCCCCCTCGATCTCGGTAACGGCCTGATTATGCGTCAGGGAAACCCAAAAGACGCTGATGAATTAGCCCAATTCAATATTTCAATGCACAGTGACGACCCCGAGCATCCCGACGAATTTCTGGCGCATTGGACGCATGACCTGATGCGTGGTGATCATCCGACAACCAATGCCGAAGACTTTCTGGTAGTGGTCGACAATCGAAACGGCGGGAAGATCGTATCCACTTTAAACCTTATTTCTCAGACCTGGGTCTATGAAGATATACCCTTCCCGGTTGGGCGGCCCGAACTCGTGGCTACCCATCCTGATTACAGGCAACGAGGCCTGGTTCGCAAACAAATGGAAATCATACACGCCAAGAGCGCGGCTAAAGGCGAAATGGTTAACGCCATCACTGGCATCCCCTGGTATTATCGACAATTCGGCTATGAAATGGGGCTGAACCTCGGCGGAAGCCGCCAATTGTTCTGGGCCCGCCCTGGAAACGACGAAAAGGTTGAGGAAGAACCTTATCGATTGCGTCCGGCTACTGAGGATGACATCCCTCTTCTTTTACGACTCTACCAAGCAGACCTGGGCGACAGCCTGATCTGGCGCCTGCGCGACGAAAAATTGTGGAAATATGAGATGTTCGGTTCGCACCCTGACTCCATCTGGACGATGAAACCTCAAATTATCGAATCGACCGATGGACCTGTTGTGGCCTATATCAATTATTCGGCCTGGGGGACGGGTTTTCACGTGAGTGAATGTGGCGTCCTTCCCGGACACTCCTGGCGGGCAGTGGGTCGCTTTATTGTTCGCCATCTCCGGCAAGAAGCGGAAACGCTGAACGAAAGCCGGGAGAAAAAAATCACCAACATTAGCTTTAGCTTGGGCGAAGCCCACCCGCTGTACGAGGCGCTGGGTGATGATCTGGAACGACCAATCAAACCTTACGCGTGGTATGTTCGCGTTCCCGATGTACCGGCTTTTCTGCGTCACATTGCCCCAGCGTTGGAAAGGCGTTTGGCAGGTAGTGTTCTGGCCGGCCACACAGGGACGACAAAAGTTAATTTTTACCGGAGCCGTTTCACCATGGAATGGGCCGACGGCCGCCTGAAAGAGATTGGAGAGGCTTACGAGTACAAACGTCTGGAAGACGGGGATGTATCATTCCCGGAATATACCTTCCTGCAATTACTTTTCGGCTATCGAAGTTGGGATGAACTTCATCAAAATTTTGCCGATTGCTTTGCGCGCAACACCGAGACGGCTGTCTTAATGCGAACGCTGTTCCCCCGGCGCCCTTCTCGTGTAATTCCTTTGGGGTAGTGGCCACATGAGTAATCCAATCACGCCTTTTATCGAAGAGCATGGCGTACTGATTTTGGACGGTGGGCTGGCGACGGAATTAGAACAGCACGGCGAAGACCTGAGCGATGAGTTGTGGTCCGCCCGATTACTGGTGGAAAACCCGGATCTCATCAGGCGAGTGC
>JAWOHK010000016.1:0-4303 GCA_046485205.1 Chloroflexota bacterium
TTTGAAAGTATCGACACCATGTAGGCGCTGAAGTTCCTTCCCTTTATCCGATTGGGCTGATACAAATTTAAACTTCGCTTGATGGTCATTTTTGACGATAAATTTTACAGAATACTCACAAAGATTGCATACACCGTCAAAAATAATAAGTGGTTGATCTGTCTTCTCCATTTATATTCTCCAAAGCATACCTTCACGTCAAACAGTTTGAAGAAAAGAGATTATGAATAATCTCAACCTTCAGAATGCCCCATTTCGGGGTGGATTACAAGGCAGTTCATATATGAACTGCCTCAGGAAACATATCAACTTGACGTGTCAGAAAGTCATCTTACATTGCCAATAACAATCTTATGGCGCATCACAATGACCGATCCTGCCATGATAGCGGCCACGTATGCTCTATAGATTTTTTCATTTCTAAACGATAAAGATAAGTATACTGGCGCGTTTTTTGCTGTTATCGATAATATCACAAATATACATATTAGTGGGACGATTTCCGTCCAGTCAATACCTCGTTGGGCGTCACAACGGTGTCAACAGTCATGTGAAGAGCGGGGAAAGACTGTGGAGCGCGTATGAAAGCAACCTATGGTCGTTCCATCCTCCTTTTCGCGGCCTACGCGATCGCCGTGTGGGTCACGGCGTATCAGGGGATGCATGGCGACGATGCATCGGGCCTCGTGAGCGTCATCCTGCTCTTCAGCGGTGCATGCGTCCTGGTGTACGTCGCGTTTCTCCGTCGGATTGTCACCCTAGGTGTATACGCACCCGCCGTGGCGATCATCTTGGGGTTGCTGGGGCTCGCCTTCGGCACTGTCAGCGCCGGCGAAGGGCAAGTTGGGATCATCGCCGGATTGGCCGCGGGAGGTGTGGCGGCCGCCGTCTCGACTGTGGTAGCGAAGCGGCGGCGCCGTCAGACGAAGACGATCTTCCTGTCCTATCGTCGCGCGGACAGCGGGGATATCATCGAGCCGATTGCGGCGAAGCTTGCGGCTCGCTTTGGCGAGGAGAACATTTTCAGGGACGTCGTCTCCATTGAGCTCGGGGCACGTTTTCGTGACGTCATCACCGACGCCGTAAATCATTCGGACGCCCTCATCGCCGTGATAGGCGAACGATGGCTCAGCCTGACGAACGAGAGCGGACAGCGGCGTCTCGACTTACCTGACGACCTTGTGCGGATCGAGATCGAGACGGCGCTCAACAATGCGAAGGTGCTAGTGATCCCGTTAGCCGTCAGTGGCGCCCGCATTCCGAACGCGAGCGACCTGCCGCAGAGCATTCGCGATCTGGCGATGCGCAACGGCGGCGTTGTGGGGAATGCCGCGCAATTCGCCGGCGACATGGCGCGACTCATCAACGGACTCGACCGGGGATCCATCACGCCGTGGAGCCGCGCGGCGTCGGATCGTTTCAACTGGCGTCGGGCGGCAGCGGCGATCGTTGTGCTCCTTTTGCCGCTCGCAGGTCTGCTGCTTGAAGAACTGGCTAGAGACTATCGAACCATAAACGCTGCAACGCTCTCTCCGGACCAATCGATGATCGCAACCGCGCACGGCGTTGGTATTGGTGTACGCAGTCGCGTCCGTATCTGGGACACAAACAGCGGGCGGATACTCCACGAGTTGGAGGCGGGCGACGACCCAATTTGGGACGTCACGTGGTCGCCGACCGGTGCCTACCTCGCCTACGGCAATCACCGCGGGAGGATAACTGTCGTGAGCACGCGCGATTGGCGGATGCTCTCAACGTTGACCGATCACGCAGGCATTCTGAAGCAGATCGCGTGGACAAGCGATGATACACGAGTAGCTAGTGGAGACGATACGGGCACCGTCCATGCTTGGAATATCAAGACCAGCGAGCACATCGCTGCACCGGTTCATTCCGGCAACATCACGCGGGTGCAGTGGTCTCCGGCGGGCGATCGTTTGGCCTCCGCCAGCTGGGACTACACGGTTGCCATCATCGACGCGGCGACAGGGAAGCTCGTGCACCGGATCGAGGGGCACAGATCATTTGTCAACACCGTCGCATGGTCCTCGGACGGGAGCATGGTTGCGACCGGGAGCTTGGAGAAGCCGTACCTGATGCTCTGGGATGTGCGCAAGCCCAACCGCGTTGTCCAGCTTCAGGGGCATTCACGCCCTGTGGAGGTCGTCGCGTGGGCACCGACAAGACCGCTCTTGGCATCGGCCAGCGATGAGAGCGTCCGAATCTGGGACGCATCCGGCACTATTGTCCGAGCCTTGGGTTCTGGCAACGGGACTCCGGATATCGCGTGGTCACCCGACGGCCGGTTGCTCGCGGTGACGGATGATGAGAGCGTCACGGTGTGGGATGCCGCGACATGGAATCGCCTCAGCGGTTGGCAGGCGCACCCGAAAAACTGGGGCGTGCGCATCGTCGGGTGGTGGCCGGACGCCAGTCGCCTTGCGACGCGCGGGAGTTCGGACGAAACGGTTAGGGTCTGGAATGTCACCGACGGCCGACTTCTTGCAACCATCGGTGTAGGCGTTGTTCAGTCGCTTCACGACAGGTTTTTATGAGCCGGTGTCGGTCGCTATCCTTGAGACGCCGAGCAGCACCGAAAGCTGTTACACGTTCTAAGGTCAGAGTCCTGAACGAAGAGGTTGGCATCGCCTGGCGACCAATCTTGGAAAGAGCCAGACGGGCAAGGTTGTGGAAACATACACAGTGTAAGGGTTCGTCTGCGCCCAATCGGGTAGCCGGGGGATTTTCTCCACCAGACCCCACACCACCTTGCATTCGGGTCCGCACCAGGCGGTTCCCAAAGAACATCGGACCGTAGTCGGATGAAGTATATCCGCAGCTCTTTGACAGCAAGAAGGCGGCAACTGCAAATACTACCTGAAAGTGTGATAGTTCTCACATCGCGCCTACCGATTCGCTCACCCGGTCGGGTTCAATGCGTGGCAGAGCATATAAGATCTCACTTTCCTCTATGGGTTTGGCCCTTCAGCGGGGTGAGTCCTCCAGGCTTTTCTATTCGCCGGGCTCGTTTCCAGTCCCATCGCCCCTGCCTGGTGACTTCCTTCGCCTAATATGGCCTCTGCTGACTCCTGTCCAAACACCCTGCATGTTACCACCCAGTGCGCTGCCGAAAACATCGACCGCCGGCCGGATAGGCCTCCCCGGATAAGGACGTGATCTGTCGCTACGCAACCGCGGTATTTACCGTATCTCCTAAACCCGGGGCTTTGTCATGTTGTGCTGACTTACCCGGAGACTCGGCCTCGTATGCCATTTCTGTTCGTCGGCTCATAGCTTTGCGCTCCAGCTTCCTCCGGACGGTCCCTCGCGGTTCCGCCCTTGCTTTCGGCTAGTATTTATGTTCCTGTCATCACGACAGTAACAGGGTTTACATACAGGGGACTTGCACCCATAAGATCACGCCCATGCCGGGCGTACACAAAAACATCCAGCGGACACGCCAAAGGTGCGCGCCGCTGATGTTGCCGTTAATATTTCCACCTCAAAGGTCTTCATATTGTATCAACGATTCAATTTGAGACTGTGGACCTTTTGGTCTCGGCAGACCAAATGCCTATCAGATTTTTAACTGCTTCCCATACAAGAAAATTTCAGAAAACATTCGCTGTCACACCGGGGGCAGTGTCAGGTAGCGTGCAAGATACTGATACACTGCTATGAAAGTACTATCAACGCCGACGATGGTCACAAATGGAGCAAGTGTCTCGGCTGATGGTCTCTGGAATTATCAACATGATGGAATGCTCCATTTCAGGCAAATATTTTAGGTATAATTACGGACAAACTGCTCCGGAAAGGGAAACATCATATCCGAGCGTATGCCTCAGCCGGTTAACTTTACCCATAGAAGATACTGTTTGCCGAAAAAGGCAGCGCTGATGATTTAAACTACCCTGATGATCAGGTTATGCTTGATTACGGGGGGCATGGTGAAAAGCAGTAAGAGGCGGCCAGCCTGATAGTTTCCAAGGAACATGAGGCTGGCTACTTCCCCTTGTTTTCCGGGCCGTGGCTGTACTCCACCCGGGACTTTCCAAGCTGCTTCCGATACCAGTCATCAAGGTTCTTCTGTTTGCGAAGATCGTAGAGGTGCACCCTGACGTCCTCCCTGGCCTCCTCGAAGGTCCTCTCAGTTCCTTGAACCTTTTCCATGACCTTTATGATGTAGCTTGTACCGACCCCGTCGTAGCGAACCACCTCCCCAACGAAGGAGGCGGAGACCACTTCCTTCATTCCGTCTGGTATGGCATCGAGGGGCATGGGGCGGGTGCGGCTTGATCTC
>JAWOHK010000033.1:0-15265 GCA_046485205.1 Chloroflexota bacterium
AAAGATGTCTTGCAGTTCTGGCGCGAAACCGACGCCTTTAACGAATTGCGCCGATTGAGGGCTCAGACAGAGGAAGAACACGGCATCTTCAGCTTCATCGACGGACCGATAACGGCCAATAACCCCATGGGTGTCCACCACGCGTGGGGCCGCACCTATAAGGACCTCTACCAACGCTACCATGCCATGCAGGGAAAAAACGAACGCTGGCAAAACGGCTTCGACTGTCAGGGTCTACACGTCGAGGTGGAAGTCGAAAAGGAATTGGGCTTCAAGAACAAGCACGATATCGAGGAGTACGGTCTGGCGGATTTTGTCAAACTTTGCAAAGCGCGGGTCTTGCGATATGCCGCCGTCATAACCGAGCAGTCCCAGCGCTTAGGTTATTGGATGGACTGGAACGATCCGGACGAACTTCGTCGTCTCAGCACGTTAATGATCGAAGACCCCCAACAGACGGTGACCGTTCAAGGTCCACAGGGGCCGGTTACGGGCACCGTTGAACAGATCGTGGCCGAATTGGGGTTGCCTGACCTGGGCGGTTCTTATTTCACGTTCAGCGATGAAAACAATTACCAGATTTGGGGGTTCTTGCACCAATGCTTTGAGAACGGCTGGATATACAAAGGCCACGATGTTATGCCCTGGTGCGCCCGCTGCGGGACCGGCATCAGCCAGCACGAAATCGTCACCGATGGCTATTTCGAGGTAACCCACGACTCCGTGTTTCTGCGCTTCCCACTGGTAGATCGGGAAAACGAAGCGTTACTGGTTTGGACGACAACCCCCTGGACGTTAACCAGCAACGTTGCCGCGGCCGTTGGGCCGGAACTCGATTACGTCAAAGTAGAGGCTGAAGATGGCTGGACCTATTATCTGGCCGAAGGGGCGATGAAAAATACCCTCATTGGCAAAAACAACGAGGTTGTTGGTCGAATGAAAGGTGAGGAGTTGGTTGGCTGGGAGTATGTCGGACCGTTCGACGAGCTGCCGGCGGTGCAATCAGCCTTTGCTGGCGGGTATCGCCATCGAGTCATTGCCTGGCGTGATGTCGGCGCGGAGGAAGGTACGGGAATCGTTCATATCGCGCCAGGGTGCGGCGCGGAGGACTTTGCCCTCAGCAAGGAGTATGATTTACCGGTAATAGCGCCATTGGATGAGAACGGCATCTACGTCGCCGGGTTTAATTGGTTAAGCAGCCAAACTGTGCACGGTGTCGCTGAGGACATCTTTACGAACCTACGCGAAAAAGGTCTTTTCTATCGCAAGCAACGCTATATCCACCGTTACCCGCATTGCTGGCGCTGTGGTTCGGAACTGGTCTATCGTCTGGTGGACGAATGGTTCATCAGTATGGGGCCGGTCTATGATAAACCACGCGAAGAATTAACCGACGAGGAAAAGAAGGCCAGCTTGCGCTACCAGATCATGGATCGGGTGGAAAAAATAAACTGGTTCCCCGGCTTTGGTCATGACCGCGAGATGGACTGGCTCCGCAACATGCACGATTGGATGATCAGCAAAAAGCGTTATTGGGGACTGGCCTTGCCAATCTATGAATGCGATGCATGCGGTAACTTCACCGTCATCAGCAGCGAGGACGAATTACGCGAGCGAGCCATTGAGGGTTGGGAAGTATTCGAAGGCCACACTCCGCATCGACCCTATATCGATGCGGTCAAGATCGCTTGTCCCCATTGTGGAGAAAAAGTCGAACGTATCGCCGATGTCGGCAACCCCTGGCTTGATGCGGGTATCGTGGCCTTTAGCACGCTCCATTATCGCCTCGATCCGGCTTATTGGGCCAAGTGGTACCCGGCTGATTGGATTTCGGAGAGTTTCCCCGGGCAATTCCGGAACTGGTTCTATAGCCTGCTAGCCCAAAGCACCGTGCTGGCCGATGAACCTCCGTTTCGAAATTTGTTTGGCTATGCCACCCTCTTCGCTGAGGATGGGCGTGAGATGCATAAATCGTGGGGCAATTCCATCGAGTTCAATGAAGCAGCTGAAAAGATGGGCGCGGACACCATGCGCTGGCTCTACGCAGCTTGCAAGCCGGAGCAAAATTTGCTGTTTGGCTTTAGCCGTGGCGATGAGATCCGCAGACGGTTTCTCATCCCGTTATGGAATGTCTATTCTTTCCTGGTGACCTATGCCAATGCCGATGGTTGGACCCCCGATGGTGCTTTTGACGGTTCTACATCCCCGATCGAGGGCAATGCTCAACTTGACCACTGGATAGTTGAGCGCCTGAATGAGACAATGGTTGATGTCCGCGCAAGTCTTGACCGCTGGGATGCCGAAAGGGCTACCCAGTCGATGGAACTTTTGCTGGATGATTTGTCTAACTGGTATGTGCGCCGCTCGCGCCGCCGCTTTTGGAAAAGCGAGACCGATGCGGATAAAGCGGCGGCCTACGCTGTGCTCTATCATGTGCTGGTCGAGTTCGTTAAATTACTGGCCCCCTTCATCCCGTTTGTCACCGAGATGATGTACCAGAATTTGGTGCGGGGCGTTGATGAAACCGCGCCGGCCAGCGTCCACCATACCTTCTATCCCCAGGCCAAAGAAGCGGACCTCGATCACCGCCTGCTGGAAAAGATGCGTCTGGTCATCACGACGGCTGCCCTGGGCCGCTCAGCGCGCGGATCGGCTAATGTTAAACTTCGCCAGCCGCTGGCCCGGGCTCGTGTGTTCGTCGGTAGCCAACAAGAACGAAATGACTTGCAAGAGTTGGGTGGCGTGCTGGCCGAGGAGATCAATGTCAAAGATATCGATATCGTCTCCGAAGTGGGCGAGCTAGTCAGTTACAAGCTCGTGCCCAATAACCGGTCGTTGGGGCCGAAATTAGGCCCTCTTTTTCCGGTGGCCCGCCAGGCATTGGCCAAGTTGGATCCGGCTCAGGCGGCCGTCCGCCTGCAAGCCGGAGAGGCGCTGGACCTAACCCTGAATGGCCAGACCGTGAGCCTGACCGGTGAGGACGTGCTGGTTCAAACGGAATCACGTGGTGGCTTGGCTGTGGCCAGTGAAAAGGGGGTGACGGTGGCCGTTGATCCTCATCTGACGTCGGAACTGGTCCAGGAAGGTTATGCCCGGGATTTAGTCCGCACGATCAACAACATGCGCAAAGAAGCAGGGCTGGATATATCAGACAGAATACGTTTGGCGTATAGGCTCGAAAACAACCTCGAAGGGGAAGTGGCCGCGACATTCGAAAACTTCGCCGATTACATCAGTCAGGAAACGCTAACTATCGAAATGAAGCATGGAGAAATGGATAAAGGTGATATCCGCCGTGCGGTCGATGTAGGTGATGAACCGGTCGTGTTGGCTTTGCAGAGGGCAGACGAATAATTGAATTTTATCGAGGCAAAGGCGCGAAGCGAGGTACATCAATTGGCTTCGTGCCTTTAGTCCTGCCGTAATGAATTTTTCTGCCGGTCGTGTGCGTTTTCGACCGCAGATTGATATTATTGTGACACATGCGTCGCTTGCTTGTTCCCTTCTTGGTCACATGGGCCTTGGTGGTTGTAGCCGCCAGTGCCTGGGCTGGCAGTAATTCTTCACTGATCACTCAGTCGATAGACACCGAGCCCGAGTTACCGATCGTGGTTGCCCAGCCACCAACCGACTGGATTGAGCCGGAGATTGTCGTTACCGATTTGCCGCTCGTTCCAGCCGAAGCAACGTCCGGCCCGGCTGCGGATCAGTGTTCGGATGCTACACCATTGGTATTATCTTTCGATATACCGGCTACTGGTGGTGCCACATTGACCAACGGTTATACCGAGGATATAACCGACCCGTCATTTGTTTGCATGTTCGGCCTGCCGGTAAGCACCAGCGGCTTTCGGACGGCCTGGTACGAACTTGTGGCTGAGGATACCAGCCGGGTGACGATTACGACCGAAGGGACCGACTATGACACAGTTTTGGGAATCTATTCCGGCAGCTGTGATTCGCTGGATTCTCTGGCATGCAGTGACGACAATCGCGACTTTCAATCCAGTGTGTCTTTCCCGGTCGTTCGCGGTCAATCGTATTTCGTCCTGGTCGCCGATTACAAACCCGGCATCCCTACAACGGGAATACTGTTACTCTCGGCCGTCATGGAACCTGGCAGCCAATTCTGGAATCAGGTCAGCAACTCACCTGTGGGAGGCATCACCCGGCATGCGTTCGCGCATCAGGGCGCCAATATGTATCTCATTGGCGGCCAAACCCGTATTCAGGGTGTTCCACAAATAAGCAACCGCCTCATACGGTATAATGTCCAAAACAACACGTGGGCTCAACTGGCAGACGTTCCCGGCTCCAGCCTGTCTAATACGACGGCCGTCCGGCTTGGAAACCGTATCTATGTCCCCGGTGGGTTTAACGGAAATACATCTAGTTATATAAACGCTCACCTCGTATACGATATTCCCACGGACTTCTGGAGGCTGACGACGCCCATACCAACTCAATTGCTACCTGGGAACACGATGTTTGCCTGGGCCTCGGCCGCGGCGCCCCCGGATGAGCAGTCGTATTACGTGACCGGAGGAGTGACCACATATAGCGATCCGATTTTAGACCCGAACGCCGTGGTATTGAATAACACCTACCGGTATATTCCATCCGCCAACCAATGGCAGGCGTTCACGCCTATGTCGGTTGCCCGCTACGCCCACACCGCCGCCTGGGTCAGTACAGCCAATCGGGGGTTGTGTGTGGCCGGTGGATTATCCACCGGAGTAGACGCGGAAGGCGATCCGGCCGTCATTCTGATCACCGGGGGTGAATGCATCAATCCAGCGTTCGGTAGTTGGCAGCCGACCGGGCCGATGAATTTCCCCCGCTATCAAGCTGGCAGCGCCATAGGCCCCGACGGCAACTGGTATGTGTTTGGTGGGATGGACGGGCGCGGTTCGGTTCCGGAAACCGAAGTTTACGATCCGGTTACCAATCAATGGCGACTATTGCCGGGCGAGTATAATCTGGGCGGGCAGCCGGAAAACCCGGCTCGTGTATGGCCCAGAGGTGCTTTTGCCGGTGGAACGCTATTCATTTTTGGCGGAAACGATTTCCCGGAACGCCGGGTGATTTCATCGGTGGAACAATTAACCCCTGGTCCGGTCACAGCCAACGAACAGAATCGAATCCTGATGCCTTTTGCCGGTTCTATTGGCGTAGATAACTTTTTAGGCCGATCCACGCCGTTGCCGGTTGGCGTGCCGATCTCGGACAATTTTGTCGAACCAACCCAATTTTACAACGCTTACTATTTCGACTGGCCGGCCTTTGGTCGAGCCGTTGTCCGCCTGAGCAATATTCCCAGCGATAGCAATTTCAATGTTGCCATTTACGACGGGTCAAAAGTCGTTTTAGGAGAGGGAAATCGAGCCCTGTACGGTGGCGAGAAGATCGTGCCGCTGACCCTTATACCCGGCCGTTATTTCATTGTTGTCGAGCGTATCTTCCCGCGCGATTTGCCTGACCCGAATGATTTCTACCAGCTGGTTGTCACGCGCGGCTAAATTCAATTATGCCAGTCAAAATTCTGCACTTTGCTGATGCCCATATCGACATCGCCAATTATGGCCGCCGCGACCCCGAATCAGGGTTGCCGCAACGCGTTGTCGACTATTTAAATGCGCTCGATCAGATCATTGCCACGGCCATCGATGAGCACGTCGACCTGGTCATATTTGCCGGAGATGCCTACAAAGATCGCAATCCCCAGCCGACTTTTCAGCGGGCATGGGGTGAGCGGCTGATGCAACTTTCTCGAGCCGGCATCCCGACCCTCCTCCTGATCGGAAACCATGATATTGCACCGGCTGAACATCGCGCCCACACATTGCAAGAATTCGCTACGCTCTCAGTTCCCCATGTTCATGTTGCGGATACCTTGAAGCTATGGACTCCAGACGAACTCGGCGTTCCGGTGCAGGTCCTGGCTATCCCCTGGGTGACTCGTAGCCGGTTTTTGGCGCGCCATGATTTGGCCGGTCTGACGGCTATAGAGATCATGGCGGTTATAACTGAACGGATTCGGGAGACCATCGAACAAACCCTCTCGTTCCAAGTCGACCCGGATTTGCCCCTCATTCTGACAGCCCATGCGAGTGTGGAAGGGGCGCGTTACGGCAGCGAGCGGACGGTAATGCTAGGGCAGGACCTAACGCTAAGCCCCGGCTTTGTAAGTGACAAACGATTTGATTATGTGGCCCTTGGCCATATTCACAAACACCAAGTATTGAATGAGCATCCGCCAGTCGTTTATGCCGGGTCCATCGAACGAATTGACTTCGGGGAAGCACGTGAGAAAAAAGGCTTTATTCTTGCCGAGGTCGAGCGAGGAGAAGCAACGTGGGAATTCATCGGCCTGGACACGCGTCCTTTTGTCGATCTGGCAATAACCGCTGACGATCCCGATCATTTCATGGACGATATAATGGCGCAGATGCCGCCATCTGATCGGTTAAATGGAGCCGTTTGCCGGGTCAAAATCGATTTTCCCCAGCAGTACGAACCTCTTTTAGACGAGAAGCTGATTCGCGATCATTTCATCGATGCGTTTGACTTTCGCTTGGTGAAAAATCGGCAGGGTGAGAATCGTGGCCGGTTGCCGGTCAACGAAGGGGTGGAATCGTTAGGACCGATAGAATTGTTGGAAATTTATTGGCGAACCAGGGATAAAGATGAGAAAGAGATTGCGGAGCTCGCGGCATTGGCGAGCGAAGTCCTAATGGTTAATCGGTATCAAAACAAGACTGAAGGTCCAGCCGATTAGGGCTTATATTTTCAGTCCCCATCTACTATGATTCCCCATCAGCTAACACTTACGAATTTTTTGTCCTATCGGGATACTGTCATCCTGGATCTACACGACATTCACCTGGCTTGTATTTCCGGACTGAATGGAGCCGGCAAATCGACCATCCTGGATGGCATCACCTGGGCTCTATTTGGTCATAGCCGCAGCAAAAGCGATGATGATATCGTCAACCGGAGCGCCGCCGGTAACGGCCATGCGGCCGAGGTTCAGTTCGTATTCGAACTGGAAGGATCTATTTATCGCGTTATTCGACGTAAACAGGCCAGGAAGGTCTCGGAATTGGAATTGCAGATGCGATCGAGCGAGGAAGCTCTGGGTTGGCGGACCATTACCGAGGCGAAGCAAAGAGAGACCCAGGCAGCACTCAATCAACTCCTGCGCATGAACTATGAGATTTTTATCAATGCCAGTTTCCTCCTACAAGGTGAAGCCGATGAATTCACCACCAAGACACCGGACAAGCGGAAACAGATCTTGTCCGAAATTCTCGGGGTCAACCAGTGGGAGGATTATAAGGCGATGGCGACCGAGAAGCGCAAAGAGACTGATGCGGATGTCACATTCCTGATCCGCCAGTTGGCAGATATCGACCGTGAATTGGCCGAGGAGGAAGAGCGACGCCAGGCTTTGGAAATCGCTGTATCTCACGAACAAAACCTGAAAACTCAGCTTGATTCGCAGGAAAAACTACGAGCCCAGATTTCCCAAACAAGGTTAATGGCCGATCAGCAGCGCCAGTTAATAGAGCGATTGAACCGCGATCTGGTGCGTTCCAGGGGGAAGCTGCAACAAATCGAAGCCGACTTAACCAGGCGGCAAGCCGAAATGAACCAATATCGGCAAATGCTGGAGCAGCGGCCGGAGATCGAGCAGCGCTTCGAAGAATGGCAGCGATTGGAGAGGGAAATATCGGTCTGGCAGGAAAAATCCGATGCGTACAACTTGTTGCTGACTGAACGCCGCCCCCACGAAATGACCGTTGCGACGGTGAAAGCCGGACTCGAACAACAACAACGCGAATTGGATGCTCAACGAGAAAAAGCCGGCGCCGCCACCATTGAAAGAGAGCAGTTAGGAGTGAGCCTGTCCGCTAATCAAGCCTTGCTTGCGGAACTCAAGGCCCAGATCGCCGAACTGTTTGAGCAACGCCAGCAATGGGAAATAGTACGCAATGAATTGCAGCGATTGGAAGCCGATCGGCAACTCTTGAAGCAGGAACACACCCAATTAATCATTCAACGACGCGAGATCGATCAATTGCGTCGCCAACAACCTGATTTGGCCGCTGAAAAACAGACGGCCGAAGAGAAATTAACCTTGATTGTGGCTGATGTGGCTAATTTAGCTCGGGACGAACAAGTGCTGGCCGATAAACGCGCGGAGCATGCCGCTCTCAAGGCTGAACAAACCGCCTTGTATGAGGTGATGCAGAAACAAAAGGAACGTATCGATCGATTGCAGGCTGCAAGCGGGGAGGCTGCCGATCACACGTGCCCCTTGTGTGGGCAGGATATGACAGATGAACACCGTGTCGAGGTCCTCAGCCGATTGACGAGTGAGGGCAAGGGTCAGGGTGACAGGTATCGAGGAAACAAAGCCCGCATCGAAGGTTTGGAAGTGGAAATGCAAGCCCTGCGTGAGGCAATCCTGCGCCGCCAGACAGTGGAGAAAGAGCGCAATACCTTTCAGCAGCGGTTCTCCACGGCTGAGGCGCGCTTGAGCGAGGTTGAATCGGCTCTAGCCAAGTGGGACAGCGGCCCTCATCGTGCCAGACTTTCTGAACTGGAATTGAAACTGGCCGATCAATCGATGCTAGATGATTTGCGTGACCGAAAGACGCAACTTGAACCCGCTTCTCGGAAGTTGGAAGATCTGGAGGCTCATAGAAGCAAGACTCAGAACGCCGTTTTCGCGACCGAAGCTCGATTGACCCAAATCAACACTTTCCTGCAGAATTGGGAAGAAGTGAAACATCCCTTGCTGGAGAGCGTTTCGCGGCAACTTGCAGAAGGAAGTTATGCCGTTGATGCCTATACCGCTCTGCGAGAAGTCGACAAAGGCCTTGAAACGATTGGTTATGATGTGGCTGCCCATCAGTTGGCTCGCTTGCGACGCGGCGAGTTACTGGATGTACCCGAACAATATCGTCAGCTTCAGACAGCCGAAGCGGCCGTTAAACCGTTAGCGGAGACGCTGGCCGACCTTGAACAGAGACACGATGAAAACGAGACTCGCATCGCCGAATTGGTGAGCGAGCAAACTACCGCAGAGCAACTTCTGGGCGAATTGGAGACCGCAGCCACCGACTGGCAAATAGTTGAAAAAGAAGTGCTGCGCTTGCGAGAAGAGGTGGCCATCGCCGGCCGATCGGTTGGCGCGGCACGGCAAAAGGTTGATGTACTAGACGATCTCCGTCGTAACGCGGCGGATTTGTTGAGCGAGAAGAGAGCCGGGGAGCGGCGATTGGCCGTGCTTAAGGAACTGGAACAGGCTTGCGGTCGCCGAGGCGTCCAGGCACTCCTTATTGAAAGTGCGTTACCGGAAATTGAAGATTACGCTAACCAACTGCTGGAAGAATTATCCGGTGGCGAAATGAGGGTGAAGTTTGAAACCCAGCGAGAATTGAAAACCTCGTCGAATCAAGCGGAGACACTGGATATCAAAATTTCAGATGGCACAGGGGAACGCCCCTACGAAAACTTCAGCGGGGGAGAAAAATTTCGTGTCAATTTTGCTATCCGGCTGGCGCTGTCGCAGGTTTTGGCTCATCGGGCCGGGGCGCGCCTGAAAATGCTGGTCATCGACGAGGGCTTCGGCAGCCAGGACATGCAAGGGCGACAGCGATTGGTAGAAGCTATCACTGCCGTACAAGATGACTTCGCCTGTATTCTGGTCATCACCCATATCGATGAATTGAGAGATAAGTTCCCGGTTCGCATTGAGGTTGAAAAGTTTGCCCGCGGATCAGAAATCCAGGTCGTAGCGGTCTGACCTTAATCGGCATACAGATAGCCGCAAGCGCGCAGACCTAATTGAACCATGTCTCGCACCGCCTGCGGCCCTTCGTGCTCCGGAGCGGGCGAAATAATCAAGTGGTAGATGATCTCGTCGTACCCTCCCACTAAAGCTTCGGCCGTGCGCCGGATATTTTGTGGCTCGATTTGCTTGAGCCCCAACGCGCCGGCAAGCGGCTTTTGCCAGGCTCGAATGAGTTTCTCGCGATATTCGGTACGCCGATCGGCCAGCGCCGGCACCGATCCCATACCGCCAACAAGCAACAGCTGGACGACGGCCGGTTCATAGAAGGCAACATTCACATAGGCCTGGACCGCGGCCTCGATTTGGGCCGGCAAGCTGCCCCGAGTGTTTAACGCCTGTTCGATGGCTTGCAGCAGAAACGTAGCCGTTTCTTCGAACAAGTGAACGAAGAGCGTCTCCTTATCAGGGAAATAAAAATAGAAGGTGCCGATGGCAACGTCGGCTTCGGCAACGATGTCACGGACGGTAGCGGCATGGTAGCCCTTGGCGGCGAAAACCCGTACGGCGGCCTGCATCATGGCTGTACGTTTGGCGTCTTTTTTCCGACGCGTTTTGTCTGTGCTACGGTATGGCATAGGATACCGGGTTATCATACCGGTGATTCGGGAGAGTAGCAACGTGGATACCAACCCTACGATTTCATTAAACATTGACCGGGATAGTAGTGATCCGGCTTATCGCCAGGTATACAAGCAGCTGCGAGAAATAATTCTTAACGGGCAATTGCCGGCCGGAGAACAATTGCCCACCAGCCGCCAACTTTCTCAAGAGGCGGGGATCGCTCGAGTGACGGTTATTCAGGCTTATGAACAATTAGAAGCTGAAGGGTTTATTGAGAGCCGGGTTGGGGCCGGTACATTTGTCAATCCTGAACTAAGTTTGGATCTCCTACCGGCCGCTAAACCGATTCCCGCGGATCAGAGGGAAGAGGCTTCATTAACCCCGTGGGGATTACGGGCGCTATTCATGGACGAGCCTGAGGGAAATTCATTAAATGGAAGCGATCGTCCAGAGATTGATTTTGGTTTCGGTCGCTCCTTTGCCCAGTTGTTTCCCTATGATATCTGGCGGCGTTTGCTGGGGCGCTATTTATCGACAGATGATGCCATGCTTTCGCGTTATGGGTCGCCGGCCGGTTTCTTCCCCTTGCGGCAGGCAATCGCTGACTATCTGGTTCGAGCACGGGGGGTTCGCTGCACGGCCGAACAGGTAGTAATTGTGAGCGGTACTCAACAAGCTCTAGACATCCTGGCCCGCCTGATTCTCAATTCGGGCGACGAAGTCCTCGTGGAGACCCCCGGCTATCATGATGCTTATACACTATTCAAGCTCCACGATGCACGCCTGACCGGAATCGCTGTTGACAACCAGGGCCTGCCGGTGGCTGATATTCCGGCGAATTGCCGGCCCCGTCTTATATTTGTGACCCCATCACACCAGTTCCCGCATGGTGGGACAATGCCGTTGACCCGCCGTCTCGCCTTGTTGGCCTGGGCCAAATCACAAGAGGCGATCATTGTTGAAGACGATTACGATGGTGATTTGCGTTATGATGGACATTCCCTGTCTGCCCTACAGGGCTTGGACGACAGTGGGGCTGTGGTCTATCTGGGCACATTTTCCAAAGTGCTGTTTCCGGCGCTGAGGCTGGGATATGTTGTCCTGCCGGCGGCTAATCAGAACGAAATCTTAGGCCAGGCGTTTACCAGGGCCAAGAATCTGGTCGATCGCGGGGCGCCGACCCTCACCCAGGCCGCCGTGGCCGACTTTATCGCTGAAGGGCACTTTGAGCGCCATCTTCGCCATTTACGACGGCTATACGGCGAGCGACGGCAAGTTCTCACCACGGCTTTAGACCATTATCTGGGACAGAAGGTGATTTTTTCACCAGTGCCGGCCGGGCTGCACGTGATGTTGCTTATGGAAAGCGGGCTCAATGAGAATTATTTAGTGCGTCAAGCAGCATCTGTGGGCGTGCGAATCTATGGTGGTGCGATTCACTACCTGGAACAACCCGCTCCACCATCGATCCTGTTGGGTTTTAGCGGGTTAAGCAAATCGGATATCAGGGAAGGTGTCCGGCGGTTGGCCTCTGTTTGGCCCTAAGCAACGGGATGACCTGATAGAGTTCTAAATCCTGTCAGGTTCATCCCCTTCATTGGCTGGTTCCCGTTCCTTCATCCCGTCCGCTTCCAGGATCAGATTCTGGGCGATGATCGACGATGATAGTACACCGGGCACACCGGCCCCAGGATGGGTTCCCGCGCCGACCAGATACAAATTGTCAAAGTCTTCTGATCGGTTGTGGGGCCGGAACCAGGCCGATTGCATCAAAGTAGGTTGGACCGAGAAGGCCGCGCCTTGATAGCTGTTTAGCGTATCCTGAAAATGTAATGGATCAATATAGTGCTCGGCCACAATATTGGCTTGCAAATCGGGCAGGTAGTTGTCTTCCAGGAACTGCATGATCGCATCCCGGTAGGGTTTGGCTGCTTGTCGCCAATCGACATCACCGGCCAGATTAGGGACAGGGGATAGGACGTAGAATGCTTCATGACCAGGCGGGGCCATCGTTGGATCAGTGATGGTTGGCATGTGCAAATATAGCGAGAAGTCATCGGCCAGCACCTTGCTTTTAAAACAGTCTTCCAAAAGTCCTTTGTATCGCGGGCCGAGGATGATGTTGTGATGAGCCAAGCCGCTGTCATGACGATAGAGGCGTCGGGTACCGAAGTAGATAACAAACAACGACATGCTGTAGCGCTTGCGCTTGACCCAGGCATCGCTGTTCTTGCGGCGGTACTGAGCCGGGATCATATTCAGATAGGTAAAACCTACATCGGCGTTGGAGATAATGTGATCGGCCTGATGGATGGAACCATCCTTCAGACGCACGCCTTTGGCGCGACGCCCATCGACCAGAATCTCGTCGATCTCGGCATTGTAGTGGAAGCGGCCGCCCAATTCCTCGGTCAGTTCTACTAACGCGTCTACCACTGCCCCTGTACCACCCATCGCATAGTGGATACCCCATTCACGTTCCAGATAATGGATGAGGGCATAGATGGATGTCGTGTCGAACGGATTGCCCCCGATCAAGAGTGGGTGGAAAGAAAAGACCTGCCGCAGAAAGTCGTCCTGAACGTAATTAGATACATAGCTGTAGACAGAGCGGTACGATTGCAACCGGATCAAGTCCGGCGCCACTCGCATCATATCCATAAACGTCAGGAATGGTTGGTCAATGAGACTGAAACCTTTTTCAAAAACGGCCTTGGTACTGTTCATAAAACGAGTGTAACCATCTTTGTCGGCCGGATTCCATTTATCGATCTCACTCAAAATAAATTCGTGGTCGTCGTTGTAATCGAAATGTCGACCTTCGTGGTTATAGATGCGATAAAAGGGATCTAGCGGCTGGAAGGTGACATAATCTTCCCGCCGTCTTCCTGCCAAGGCGAAAATATCGTCAAATAAGAAGGGCGCGGTAATAACCGTCGGACCGCCGTCGAATTTAAAACCATCGATTTCGTAGGTATAACCGCGTCCGCCGGGTTTATCGCGTTTCTCAAAAACCTCGACATTATAGCCATGGGCGGCCATGCGTGCCGCCGCGCCCAACCCGCCGAAGCCGGTACCAATAATAATGACTTTTTTCATTGACAACTGATCCTGTGGCTTACCCCTATGGGATAGTCTAAATTATTATAAAGATGTTAAGAGGTTGAAAGTGGTAAGTCAAGTTGCGAAAGTGTGGGTTCACTTATTGGCCGAGTAATTTTGGCTTAAAAATGATGTCGCAAAATCACTGTCACGTTAAATTAGCCAGCTGCCTTCCATCCTGAGCAGCCGAGCTTTGGTTTCAATGCCTCCACGCGCGCCATAGCCGTGCAACTTGCCATCCGATCCCAGAATGCGGTGGCAGGGGATTACGATCGGCATAGGGTTGGTCGCATTGGCCCGACCAACGGCGCGTACTGCTCCAGGTTTTCCCAACTGGTCGGCGATGGCCTGGTACGTACTGGTTTGACCATAGTGTACTTTATAGACATGTTCCAGTACCTGACGTTGGAAAGTTTTAAGAATGGTCCAGTCGATAGGCACTTCAAATGTACGCAATTCGCCACGCAGGTAGGCGTCAAGCTCGGCCAATGCCTGCGTCAGGCTTAAGTTGGTGTTGCTCAGAAAGTGTGATTTTTCACCTGTCAACCGCAGAAGATCCTTGGCAAAACGGTCCGCGTCCTCCCACAAACTTACTGCCACTAAGCCGTTTTCATTTGCGGCCGCCCAGATAGTGCCCAAAGGTGTGTTATCTAAGTGATCGGTGATGATCATATCCTTCTCCTTACTTCTGCCAGATCAGTGCATCGGATCCGAATCGTAGGTGATAGGCAGCAATGCCGAAGGCCACTGCCACATTCAGAGATGATTTATGACCAACCATAGGCAAGCCTATGACGCCTTCACAAAGCGAGAGAATGACAGGATCAACTCCCGCTTTTTCATTGCCTACGACAAGCGCCATTTGGCTGTCTGGGTAAATAGTGTTCGTCGTGGCCGGTGTCATTGACCCAATTCGCTCTAGTGCCCAAAGCCGATAGCCGTTATCGAGCAAGCTGGTCGCCAGGTCAACCCCGTTCGGCGAGTAAGTCCAGTTCACGGTATTTTGTGAACCGAGAGCGGCGTTGGCCAGCCGGGGATGTTCTGGTGTGGGAGTAATACCGCAAAGATAGAGGTGGGCAAAACCTGCGCCATCGGCCGTGCGAAACATGGAACCAGTGTTGTGGATACTGCGAATATTGTCAAGGATACCGACCCACTTTGGGCCGTCCGTTTGACCGTTCGGGTGGAGTGAATCAGGCTTGTCGTTGGCCGCGACGACAACCACTTCGCTGCCACAACGCGGGCATTCGCGAATAGAAGCTCCTTCGACTACAACTGGGAAGCGCAGCCGGCACAAGTCGTTGAGGCATTGAATGAAGAGGAAATCAGGGTCACCCATTCGAGAACCCCATCTTACTCGAGTTGGTCCAAAATATCACGCACAACCGACATCGTATCTCCAGAGGCTTCGATGACGATGGCATGCTTGGGTTCTTCCAGGATTTCCAGTTGGCTGGCCAGCAAATCAGATGGCATAAAATGATCCTGGCGTTTTGAGAGCCGCCTCTGCAATGCAGGCACATCCAGATTCAAATAGATGAAACGAATCAAATCCACCCCTTCCGCCAGTTGCCGGCGATAATCACGCTTTAAGGCAGAACAGGCCAGCACAAGGCTCGATCCGGACAATAAATTTTTTCTGAGTATTGCACTGAGCGATTTTAGCCAAGGCTCTCGATCGCTGTCGGTGAGTGGTATTCCGGCTGTCATGCGTGCAATGTTTTCATGAGTATGGAAATC